>CANCEQ010000094.1 GCA_947375085.1 Flavobacteriales bacterium | reverse complement strand
GTAGCTCCTACACAAATAGCATTTGGAGTTGTAAATGTTGGAGTTGTAGAAGGTGTAACAGTCACATTTAAATTTGCTGTTGTTGCACATAAACCTGAAGTCGGTGTAAAAACATACGTTCCAGATGCAGAATTACTAATTGTTGACGGCACCCAAGTACCAGTGATTGATTCCAATGATGAACCTGGCAATGCTGGAGCTGATGTTCCTGCACAAAAAGAAGCTATTGGAGTAAAAGTTGGTGTTGTTGGCGAAGAATTAACCGTCACAGTTGCGCTTGCTGTTGTTGCGCATACGCCTGATGTAGGAGTAAAATTATACGTTCCTGAAGTTGTATTACTAACGGTAGAAGGCGACCATGTTCCTGTAATTGAATTATTTGAAGTTAAAGGTAATAATGGAGCCGCTGAACCAGTACAAATTGAAGAAGCAATTGTAAAAGCTGGAGTTACATTTGGAGTAACTGTAATGTTTTTAGTAACCGTAGTAGCACAAACACCTAAAGTAGGAGTAAAAATATACGTTCCTGAAGTTGAATTACTAACTGTAGAAGGCGACCATGTTCCTGTAATAGAATTCGTTGAAGTAGTCAACAAAACTGGAGCCGTAGTTCCTGCACAAAATGCTGGAGTTGTTGCAAAATTTGTCACTGTTGGTTGATTAACAGTAATTGATAAAGTTTGAGGAGTAGCACAAGTACCATTTCCTGGAGTAAAAGTATATGTTGTAGTAGCTGTATTATTCAAAGCTGGCGCCCAAGTACCTGCAATTGAATTATTAGAAGTCAATGGTAAAGCAGATAGCGTTTCACCTGAACAAATTGGGTTTACAGCTGTAAATGTTGGAGTTGTTGGTTGATTTACCGTTACTGACATAGTAGGTGAACCTGTAGAACACTGACCACTTGTAGCAGTAAATGTATATAAAGTTGTAGCCGTATTATTTACTGCAGGCAACCAAGTTCCTGTAATAGGTGTAGCATCATTAGAAGAAGTTGGTAATGTCAACGTTGCACCTGAACAAATTGCTGGAATTTGAGTAAATGATGGTGTAACAGGTTGATTAACTGTAACAGTTTGAGTAGCTGTATATGCACAAACTCCTGAATTTGGAGTAAATGTATATGTTGTTGTTGCTGTATTATTTACTGCAGGAGCCCAAGTACCTGCGATTGGAGTTGTATTTGTAGAAGTAGTCGGCAGTGTTAAAGCTGAACCTGAACAAATCGGAGCAATTGCTGCAAATGTTGGAGTTGGAGGAAAAGTTGCACATCTTGCTTCGACTTGAAAATCATCAAAATTAATTGATGTAGATGATGCATTACTTGCACCTCCAGCGGTTGCATATAAATCAATATCTTGAAGATCTTTACCAGCAGCAGCACCAGTAAAAGTATAATAAAAACTAGCACCCGCTCCTTGACCAAATAAAGAAAATTCGCCTGTTGTTTTATTATAAGAAAATCCTAAATTAATTTCAGCATTGGAAGTTAAAGTTAATGCAGTTGAAGAAGCTCCTAAGAAATATTGATATGTACCAGGAGTAGCAACGTTATTTACAAGCTCAGATTTATAAACTATACCAGATAAAACTCTTGTATTTGCATTATAATTAAATCCTCCCAAATTAATATTATCAGTAGAAAAAACAGTGAAATTAAAATTATTAAGACTTGAAGTAACAGCTCCAGTATTCATAATACATTCTGCATACAATACATTATTTCCACTTGTTCTAGAAGTCCAAGAAGATGAAATATTATATTGCGCCCATCTTGTTTTACTAGGATTTCCCGTTGTTGCAGATGCCCCTGCATTTCCGGCAATTTGCAAAGCATTGTCACCTACAGACTCATTTACAATTTTAAAATTAGAATTGGTTGCGCCAGTTGAGGCATATGTATACCAACCTCCTTGTCCAGGTGTATTACCTGTAACATCTGTTCCAAGATTCCCTACAGTCAATGCATTGAAATCTTCAGAAAGTAAAACTTGAGTATTAGCAGTGAAAACTAATCCCAAGAATCCAAATGAAAATAAAAGTTTTTTCATAAATTAATTTGAGTTTTAAATAATAAGTTTTTATCAAAACAAATTTACAATCGACATTTTTTCAGAAAAAATATAACTTGTAAACGGTTTAGTAAAGCACTAAATGACTATATATTGTGGTGATTGGGTATATGGTTTAAAGTAAATGGTTTTTTAGCTAAACTTTAAAAATAAGTTACTATTAATAAAATATAAACCTATAAAAACGAAAAAAGGGTTACTCAATGAGTAACCCTTCTTTATAAATTAAGTTATATTATTTAATAATAACTTTTTGAGTAGTGTTTCCTACTTTGAAGAAATACACACCTGAAGTTAATGCTTTAACATCAAATGTTTCTTTTGTAGAATTTGTATATTCTCTAGACTCAATTACTTTACCATCAGTTGACATTAAAACGATTGTTCCGTTTGAAGCATTGTTAGATAAAGAAACTGTTACTAAATCATTTGCAGGGTTTGGGTAAACTGAGAAAGAAGATACTGCTAATTCATTGATACCAGATACTTTTGATTGACGAACTGTAATATCATCTAATCTTACGTTTCCTTGGTTTCCTGTATTTTGAGCACCAGCACTAACTGTTCCAGAAACTGTCCCTCTACCACCAATAGCAAAATATCTAGTACCTGTTTCTTTTGCAACATAAATTAAACTATCTTTTGTCCATACATCTGCTTGAGCATTTGGAGTTATTGCAGAGAAAGGTTTGATAGTATCCATTAATCTGAAATCGTTAGTTTTTCCAGATAAAATTGCTGTTTCACCATTAACTACTAAAGGAGCAGTTTTAGAGTTTGCTTTTTTCCAAAAAGAAATAACATATTCAGCACCTGCAACAACTTCCATACATGGTAAAACGGCATAAGTTGAATAAGTAGCTGCAGGGTATGATGGTAAACTTGCTGTAAAAAACAATGCTGTTGTTCCACTGTGTTTAGTAGAAGTAGATATACCAAATGGAGCACCTGAACCTTTCCAGTCGTATTTTACTGATGCTTTTTCATAATCATTCTCAAAACCATTTGTGTATGTAGTAGTTGACAATACAGTTGGCAAAGAGTTAGCAAAAGCAATTGCACCTGTAGTATCATTTGTTTTATCAACATCACTTGTTAAATCAGTATATGAAACTAAAGCATAAAAACCTTGAGGAGTAGCAATTTTTTTAGTAAAAATATATGTTAAACTATCTCCTTTTGCAATTGGTCCAGCAACAGTTTCAGTAACTGGCGCATCAGAATTTACTTGATAAGAAACAGAAAAAGCAGATATAGATCTATTTCCTTTGTTTACAATTCTTGTAGCAACGGGCACTTCAGTTAAACCACAGTTTTGAGTATAACCAGATCCATCAGGATATTGAAAGTCTGCATTTACCAAAGTATAGATAGCACTTGCGTTATAAATTGCAATCGCATCATCTAAAATTGTAACATTACCTGTTGAAACAGTTCCTGCACCATTTAAACCTGATGCATTTGAATAACCATCTCCTGTTGCAGTGTAAGTAGCAGTTTTATTTCCATTTGTCCCTGGAGCTATTGTAACATTTACTTTAAAAGATATAGGTCCATTAGCACCTGTAATTCCTCCCCAAGTTTGATCTGGACTTGTCCAAGAAATAGTTTGACCTGAAATAGCATTTAAAGCAGCTGGACCAGTTGCAGTATTAGGCATGAAAGGATTTGTATTGTTTACACTTGTGTTTGGAGTTATTCCTGAAGGAAACACCAATGAAAAATTCGCAACACTTTCACCTCCTGTATTATTTGAAGTGAATGTAAAATTTAAATCCATTGTAGTTCCAACAACATAAGGAGTATTACATACCAATGTTGATGTAAGTGCTTTTTCACCTTTAGTTGAACTATGTTTTGCTGTATTTTCACTCACACCTCTTGTTGAAGCATTTGAAGTAATTAATTGCTGAGAATTAACAGCTAAAGCAACTAACGCACTAAATGATAATAGTAATGTTTTTTTCATAAATATTTTGTTTAGTTAAAATGTTATGAAGCAAAAATATGGAAGTAATGTTGAGAAAAAAAAAGTAGTTAGTAAACGGTGAAAAAATGTACTGAAAGTATCTATTTGGGGGCGTTTGGTTAAAAAAATGAGGTAAATGGAAACAAAAAAGGGTTGCCAAAATGACAACCCTTTCAAAATTATGAAGAATATTATTTAATAATAACTTTCTCAGTAGTATTTCCAATTTGGAAGAAATAAATTCCAGCTTTCAATGATTTAACATCAAAAGTTTCAATTGAAGAATTATTAAATTCTCTAGCCTCAATTAATTTACCATCAGCTGAAGTTAATTTGATTGTACCTTCAGTAATTACCAAATCAGATAAAGTAACTGTAACAATATCATTTGCTGGATTTGGGTAGATTGAGAATTTATTTTCAGTAACTTCATTTAAACCCGCACAATTTGAAACTGTAAATAATACAGAAGCTGTATCAGAACAAGCTGTTTGAGATGCATTTGAAGTAAATTTGATTCTATAAGTACCTAAAGTAGATTGAGCCAAATTTACTTCTCCTGTTGTTGCATTTGCAAATACTAAACCTGTTGTAGAAGTGAAAGTTCCAGTAACTGTATTATCTTTCAAAGTAGCAGAAACATTTGCTCCTGTTTTACAATGAGAAGTATTTGGATAAGTAAATTCTGGATTCTCATAGAAAGCACAAGATTGAGCAACTAAAGAAATATTATCAAAACTAGCTACACCTGAATTTGCATTTGAAGTACCAGCCCTAACATACAAGTCTAATTCAGAGAAATCATTCGTTTTAGTATTTTGATTAATGAAAACATCAAACAAAAGTGTTGGACTTGTAGATTCACCTCCAAAAAATGTAATTTTACCAGTTGATTTTTCAAAAATAATTCCTAAAGAATAATTTTTATCATCTCCCAAAGTTAAAACAGCATTTGATGCACCTAAATTATAAGGATAATTCCCACTATCGTAAACTTGAATTGAAGTAGACGCTACTGTTTGAGAAGTACTCACAGTATATGTTGATCCTGAACCACTTATAATATAAGTTCCTGCCGTAATACCTGCTCCAGAAATTAAATTAAATGCAGGTAAATTTGGACCTGAATAACCAGTTAATGTTAATGTTGTTCCTGATATAGATCCTGTAACTGTTGAATTAAATGTACTATCATAAGCAATTGCAGTTAAAGCTTTAGTAGATTTAGTGTAACCAAAACCTGCAATTACTCTTTGCTTAGCATTCATTAAAGCAAATCTAAATTCATTTTTACTAGATGATAATGCTCCAGTATTTAAATCAAATGTAGCAAATAACACATCATTACCTGAAGTTCTATTTGCCCAAGCAATTGATTTATAGACGTATCTTGTTCCTGTTGATGTAGTAGATCCTGATATAGCTAATGAATTATCATTAGTACCAACATTAGTTACAGTGGCAAAGCTATTTGCTGTTCCATTTGGAGCATAGGTTTTCCATCCATTTTGTCCAGCAACTGCCCCAGTAATATTAGTACCAAGATCGCCTGTTGTTAGTGAATTGAAATTTTCAGTAAGCAATGTTTGTGAAGTAGCAAAAAATGCAGAACACACCATCGCAATCGATAGTAATTGTTTTTTCATAATTAATAGTTTATATTTATGTATAGTTCCACAAATATAATCAAAAATTAATTTGATGGTGATTTTTGATTATATTTTAAATAATTCAAAAAACCAACTATTTATATCATGCCTTTTTATTTATAATCAATTGATTAACACGTCCCAACATATAAATACATATGATTACGAAAATAGAAACAACTAAACCTAAGGTGTCATAATTTTCTATTGGACTATAATTATCTTTTTGAACTACAATCATCCCTCCTATCGCTGCAGCAACACCTCCAGCCAATTGCTGAAGAGATGAATTAACACTCATAAAGGCGCCTCTATCATGTAATTCGGGTAATGCTGAAACCAATGAAACGGAAGGCACCATTCTAGCCATTACTCCCATCATCATAAAAACATTTAATATAACAACAATCCAAAACGGTACAGGTACTAAATTAGCATAAATTAAGACTACCACAATCATCCAAATAGAAGCAATCACAAACAGCTTAAACTTGTCAATTTTATCACTTAGTTTCCCTATAAAGGGCATCATTAATAAAGTTGCAACACCAGAAATCATGAATAAAATAGGCAATTGATCCTCTGTAACTTTAAGATTATTAATTGCATAAACACTACCCCAAGGCATTATCATAAACCCACCTAAAGACATTAAAGCTGTAGCCATGAAACCAATCCTATAATTTCGGTTTGAAATTGTCAACCAAAGATGTCTTAAAGCATTATCTTTATTTTTAATTTCTAAATGCTTTGTGATTGGTTCTAATTTAATCCCAATTACTAGCCAAACCACAGTCGCTAAACCAACAATCATAAAAAAAGGTGATTGCCAGCCCCATTTATTTGCTATAAACAAACTAATAGGGATTCCTAAAACTTGACTTGCACCAAACCCCATCTGCATAAATCCCATTACTCTTCCTCTTTGCTCCAATTTAAATAAGTCAGAAACTATAGCCATTGATATTGAACCAATTACACCTCCAAAAAGCCCTGTAAAAACTCTAGCAGCAATTAACAAAGGATATGTATTCGCCAAACCACAAAATAAAGTACCTACTATAAATCCAATATAAAAAAACATTAACAATTTCTTTCTATCAAAACTATCTGCAAAACCAGCAGTTAAAAAGCCTGAAATACCTGCGCTAAATGCATACGAAAATACTGCAATCCCAAATTCAGATGTTGAAAGTGCCATTGCTTTCATTAATTTATCCCCTAATGGCGACATCACCATAAAATCTAACACAACTGTAAATTGTGTTAAAGCTAATAGCGCAATCACCATTTTTTGATAACCTGTAAACTTTTCTTTTAATATCGAATTTTCTGTTGTATTCATCTATTTATTGCTATTTAGTTTATTTTTTTGAATCTGAGTCTAAAAGGTTATTAAAAAGCACTTAAAACCAATTCATTCTATTTTTTTATAAAATTTTAATTCCAAGAAATAATGATAATTTTCTTCATCCAAGGTAATCGTATTGATTTATAATCCCATGGAAGTGTTTCAATTAAAACATCGTAGTTTTTTTGATCAACTAATAAAATATACGCATTTTCATCTTCTGTTAAATCTCCTTCTCTTTGAAAAAAAGAAGTCCTAATTTCGTTTATCGTATTAATGCTCATTGGCTCCCATTTTCTTAAAAAACTTGAAAGCATAGAATCAACCAATGATTTCTCTGATTCTACTAATGTAGTGTCAAAATCTAGATGGTCATTTGGATTAATATCACATATTATTTTAAATAATGAAAGATCTTCTGTTCCGATACTATCTTTGCCTGAATTTATATAATTTAAAAGTGCAATTGCTTTTTTCTTTGAATTTAAATCAATGAATTCATTATTATCTATCAGTCTTAAATGAGAGAATAAGATCTCAAAATAAGGTCCTAATAAAACAATTCCAGAGTTTAAAATTGTTATTTGAGAAATTCCATCGTTATTTTCTGACATATTTTTTTATTATTTTAAAATTTTCGATACCAAGAAAGTGTTGGAAAAGGAAACATAATTTTACTATTTCGATTCAAATTAAAATTACATCCCACATTGAATTGGAATGCTTTATCTTCAGATTTTTGAAATCTTAAACCTGGAAAAATTAATATGTTAGAATTTAGAAGCTCTTCTTCTTTATAAACTACATTTCCCTCTGCTGTATATCCTGATATTGAACTTAATGTTTTTGTTATTTTGTTTTCTGTAATCTGTGAATCAAAAACAAAACTTGTTTTCTTACCAATTGTTTTAATTCCACCAATAGAAAAAGTTATCGCAGGTATATAAGTATAAGCGGAAGATGGTTCATATATAGAAACAAACGTCTTATTGCTAAAGTTACTTATAAATTCAAAACCACCAGCTAAACTAAAATTATTTAAATTATCTCCCCTAGTATAAATCGCTTTAAACATTCCTCCAAAGGCTTTCCCTTTCAATAAAAAAGTAGAAGATGCAGCTCCTATTTGTAAGGCTACGAAATTTTTATTGGATTGTTTTAATATGAATTTTGAAGTAATTCCTATTGGACAAGCTAAAATCGAAGATGTTATACCCAAACTCAATCGCTTAGAAACAGCAAAATGCATATCGAAGGCCAATAAATAATA
The DNA here is from genome assembly GCA_947375085.1 of Flavobacteriales bacterium. The sequence continues at coordinate 3,122 of CANCEQ010000094.1, read as the reverse complement.
CGTCGAATAATTTTCAGCTTTTTTTAAAGGAAGTGCATTTGAATTGATAAAATATTTATTTGAAAATACATTAGAGGTTGAATCTAAACTATTATCCAAATTTTCATTTTTAATAATCTCTTGATTTTCATCCCCCCTTTCTTTTACTTTTATTTTGTCTTTTTCTTGTGGTTTAGAAATTAGTTCAATTGTTTTTATCTGGTATTTATTAATATAAATTTTACCAATTGATTCCGTATTTATTAATATCTCTCGACCATCGTCACTTAAAATTTCACCAACTAAAACCTCTCCATTTTTCTGAGTAACAGTATATATTTTAACTGGTTCCTGATTTTTTCTGTACTCAATTGTTGACTGATCAACTTTTATTGATTTATTGTCATTTGAAGTTCTAATAATTACTGGTACATTGTCTGGTGTTGATAGTTTTAAAGTATCAACCAAATTCTTTATTTTATTAGAATCAATTTCTAACTGAGAGAATGATGATGTCACTATTAATAAAAAAGGAAGTAAACAAAAAATATTTTTATGTGTCATTTGATTTTATGCTTTTATTTAATTTTGATTTCTTTAGTTAAATTTGAACGGTCTATATTAAATATATCATTCATTAAAAATTACGACTCTTCATATAATACCTAATCTTTAACACAACGAATTGAGAAAAAACTATCTTTGGTATCAGAAAAAAATGTAAAATTATCTCCTATTTCAACGTCAAAAATTTTATCCATATCTTTAGTTGATGTCCAGTAATCAGAACTTTTACCAATATTAAGTAAACTACCTGAACCCAATAGATAACCACTCGGAATTGCTGTAAATCCAGTTACATTATTTCCATCCGAAGAAATCCAATGAAAATTTCCTGACTCTTTTAAATTGATTGTTTTATTATTTGCATAGTTTATCAATGTCTGCCATTCATCCTTTGACGGAAGATGCCAACCAATTGGACAAATTCCTCTTAAATCTTCGAACGCACTATAATTGTAACTACGACCATAAATTGTTGTATTCATTTCTAAATCTTCATAGATCTTAAACATTGTATTAGGAATTAAATCTCCATTATTAAAATGTTTTGTCTTTAAATTTTCTGCCATCCAAGTCTGATCACCTATTTTGACGGTTTTATATGAATAACCTTCATTATCTATCACAAATCCATAATTAATAAGTGAATTAAATTGAATTGGATTAGGAGTAAGTAAAATTACTGAAACGACATTACCATAAATAATACCATTTTTATTGCGAGCATAAACTCTAAAATAATACGTCTTAGTTTCGGGAAATCCATTTATTTCTTGAGAAAATTTACCCAAAATCGACTTGGATGAACTTGCACTATTGTCCGCTTTAGTCAATTCTGTCAAAACTCGAATTTTATTATTATAAATTGTAGGATTATTATTTAATCCCCAGCAGACACCATATTCTTCAAGCGGAACTCCTCCGTCGCTTTCTAATTCACCAGTAACTAATACATGAGAAGTAGTAATTTCGCTAACTGATGTTGTTATACCTTGAGGTAGTGTTGAAATTGTTGTTTTTTGACATGACAATGAAAATAAAAAACAAATTAAAAAAAATAAATTCTTCATAATCAATCTTTTATAAGTCTCACACTATAAGCATTTTTATTATTTGTCCCTATATAGTCTAAAGACTGCTTAAATTGAATACTTGAACAATAAGTCGTAGCTCCATAGGTAGATGTCGAATTTGTCCACCATATACATTCTGAATTAAAACCAGCTTTTCCCCCGTAAATTTCAAAATACCCACTTGGTAAAGCTGTGAATCCATATAAATTTGAATTTACACCAATTGATTTGAACCAGTGTAAATTTCCTACTTCACTTAATTTTAAAATCGTACTAGTATTTTGACCTCCACAATAATCGATTAATTTTTTCCATTCATTAGAACTCGGTATATGCCAACCAATAGGACAAATTCCGCGGGTATCTGTCAAAACTAAAAATGAGTAATATCTTCCATAAATACTCACATTATTTTCATCATTATTACTAGGCATTTGAAATAAAGAATCTTTTGATAAAGAATTATATAAATTAATTAAATCCCCATTATTATAATGACTAGTTTTTAAATTTTCAGCCATCCAAGTTTGGTCTCCAATCTTTATTGTTTTATAAACGTTCCCTTCATTATCGGTCACTGAACCATATAACATGCTCGAATTAAATTTTATTGGGACAATTAATTTAAAACTTTGTATGTTACCATATATTGTCCCTTTTGAATTAGTTGCAAATGTTCTGAAATAATATTTTTTTCCAAATTCGAATCCTTTAAAAATATAACTAAAAGACGTTTCGCTTCCCTTAATAATAATTTTATTATCTAGGATTGTAGGAAGATCTGAAAAGCTCCAACAAAAACCTTGTTCCTCAATTTCTGCCCCCCCATTTCGTTCGATTGTTCCAATAAATTTAACATCTGTAGAATCAATAGTAAGATAACTCGTTGTTACACCAACAGGTATTGTTACTTTTTTACATCCTAAAAAGATAAAAGAAATACAGAAAATATAGCTATAAATAAATTTCATGAAGTAAATAAGCTAATTTAAATTAGACATCAAAAGTAAGAAAATTATTAGTATCATTAATAAAAAAAGGACAAGGTTAACCTTGTCCTTTATAAAGAAACATTTCTTTAGGAATATTAATGATATGAATAAATTCTTAATCTTAAAACCCTGTAACCCCGTTAACAGTTGTATATTTCAATACATTCTTTTTATCAGGATGAATTCTTGCAAATGCAGATTGAACAGCAATTGTACCTTCGTGGAAACCACATAAGATTAATTTCAATTTCCCCTCGTATGTATTTACGTCTCCAATTGCATAAATTCCTGGGATATTTGTTGAATAATCTAATGTATCTACTTTGATTGCACTTTTATCAATTTCTAATCCCCATGTAGAAATCGGACCTAAACTTGGTTTCAATCCAAACAAAGGAATAAAATGATCTGCATCCACTACAATTTCACCATCTTTTGTATGATTGATAACCACTTTCTCTAATTTAGAGTCTCCTGATAAACCAACTACTTCTGATTCTGTAACTAAATTAAT
>CANCEQ010000093.1 GCA_947375085.1 Flavobacteriales bacterium | reverse complement strand
ATGAAGAATTTTGGAAAAACAGAATTCTCGACTTTCATTTACATTAATTTCGAAAAAGAAATTCAATTAAGAGGAATTTTTGAAACCGATTATAATCCTCAAAGAATCATTAAATTAATTGAAATTCATGCGAATCAAAAAATCGAATTCGGAAAAACACTTTTGATTTTAGATGAGATTCAAGAAACAAAAGGAGGTTTGACCGCTTTAAAATATTTTAATGAGGAATTGTCTGAATTACATTTAATTGGTGCAGGTTCTTTACTTGGAATTGCACTTAAACAACAAACCTCATTTCCCGTAGGGCAGGTTGAATTTTTAAATTTATATCCATTGAATTTTGGAGAATTTTTGAAAGCTACTGGTAATACAAATCTATTCAATCTATTACAAGAAAAAGATTGGACTTTGATCGAAACGTTTAAATCAAAGTACACCCAATTATTAAAGCAATATTATTACGTAGGAGGAATGCCTGAAGTTGTTAAAAATTTTATTGAAGACGAAGATTATAACAACGTAAGAATCATTCAACAAAATATCTTAACATCGTACGAACAAGATTTTTCAAAGCACGCACCGACAGAGATTATACCGAGAATTCGAATGATCTGGAATTCTGTAATCAGTCAATTAGCGAAAGAAAATAAAAAATTTGTTTACGGTTTAATCAAAGAAGGAGCACGCGCAAAAGATTTTGAATTGGCTTTATGGTGGTTAGAAGATTATGGCTTAATTTATAAGATTCAAAGAACAAAAAAAAGCAATGTCCCATTAGCGGCGTATAGTGATTTAGGAATATTTAAATTGTATGTCATCGATATTGGATTACTAGGAGCATTGGGGAATTTAAACGCTAGAATTTTAGTAGAGAATGATAGTTTGTTTAATGAATTCAAAGGAGCTTTGACAGAACAGTATGTGTTACAAGAATTGATTCAAACGAAAAAAAATCAAGTTCACTATTGGTCGAATGATTCTGGTTCGGCTGAAATAGATTTTATTTTCGAAAAAGATAACAAGATTATACCTTTAGAAGTAAAAGCAGGTGAAAATTTACAAGCCAAATCCTTGAAGACTTTTTCACTTAAACATCCTGAAATTCATTGCTATCGTACTTCACTTTCAGATTATAGAGAAGAATCATGGTTAACAAATATTCCGTTATATAGCATTGGTCTTAAAACCATTTTTGAAAAATAGTGATGGATCTCTTCTCCAACGAAAAAACGAACCTATTACCTAAAGATGGTACCCTAAATTATTACGGTCCAGTTTTTTCATCAATGGATGCTACTTATTATTTTGAAGCTTTATTGAATTCTGTAGAGTGGAAAAACGATGAAATTATTCTTTTTGGAAAGAAGATTATTACCAAACGAAAAGTAGCTTGGTATGGAGATAACGGAATTGAATATACCTATTCAAATACAACAAAAAAAGCGATTGTTTGGACAAAAGAATTACTCGAGATTAAATCATTGATTGAAGAACGAATAGGTTCAACATTCAATTCTTGTTTACTGAATTTGTACCATTCTGGAGAAGAAGGAATGGGCTGGCATTCTGATGATGAAAAAGAATTAGAAAAAAATGGCGTCATTGCATCTGTTAGTTTTGGTGCTGAACGCAAATTCTCCTTCAAACATAAAAAAGATAAATTGTCGATCACTATTTTACTAGAAAATGGAAGTCTATTGGTGATGAAAGATGAAATACAATCGTTTTGGTCACATAAATTGGCGCCAACTAAATTGGTGAGATCTGCTCGTATTAATCTAACGTTTAGGAGTATAGTTTAATTTGTTATATAATTGAATAGCTAATTTTTAAAAAAAAGAATTATTTTTGCTCCGAAATAAAACTATTCAGCGATAAAGTATAACTGCCACTAATTTAAATCTTTAAAAACAAAACGATGAAAAAAACAACATCAATTTTAGTAATTGCATTCGCTTTTATTTGCAGTTCTTTATTTTCTCAAGTGACATTAAAACCTTTTAGAGCAGGACATGAATTCAACATTAGTATTCCTGATTACATGATTAGAACTGTTGGCTTAAACGACGTAGCTATCTTTCAATATAAAAATGATGTAAAAGATGTATATGGTTTTGTAATTGAAGACAATAAAGAAGAGTTAAAAATAGCTGAGTTAACATACACATCACTAACTGAATTTTATGAAGGTTTCATTACTGATTTTGTGAAAGATGAGCCTAAAAGAAAAGTATCCAAACCAATTTTGACAACTAAAGGTGAAATCAACTTTATTGAGGCTGATTTACAGTATTATGATAAAGACGCTGAAACAACAATTTATTATTTAATTGGCATTGTAGAAACAAAAGAGGCATATTATAAAGTGCTTTCTTGGTGTACTGAAGCAAATAAGGCAAAATTTAAAGCTGATTTTCAAAAAATCGTTTACAGTATTAATGATTGATTTCATATTTCATAATTGTAGGATAGGGCATGCCCTATCCCTACAATTATGAAATTATTCAATATGAATATTAAAAAAAATTACCAAACCATGTTACTTTTCAAACGAATTGTATTACACCTAAAAACACAAATTGTTTAAGAAGAAAAATAGAGCCCAATTATCGGATGCAGAACTAGTAACACTAGCGAAAGTAAACCATGTGCATTTTGGGGTTTTATACGAACGCTATTTTGAAATAATCTTTCGATTCATTTTTAAGCGTTTAGGAGGAGATGAAGCAAATTCGGGTGATCTTACTCAACAAACTTTCTTAAAAGCTATGTCAAGTATTGAAAAATACGAAGATCGTGGATTTCCATTTAGTAGTTGGCTGTATAGAATTGCTCAAAATGAGGTAAATCTTTTCTTTAGAGGCATTAATAAAGAGGTTTCTATAGAAGTAGAGGAGAGGCAATTTACTCATTTATTAGAAGAAGCTAATTTAGGAAATTATATGTCCGAATCAGATCAAGAAAAATTAATGCATGAATTGAATGCTTTGCCGCAAGAAAGTATTGATTTGATTGAATTGCGCTTTTTTCAAGAATTAAGTTTCAAGGAAATTGCCGATATTTATACTATATCAGAAGCAAATGCTAAAATGCGTATCTATCGTATTTTAGAGAAAATGAATAAAAACTGGAACGTATTAAGATGAGAAAGTTCACTTTAAATAAAGAAGCTAAAAAGAAAGAGCCTACGAGAGAGCAAATCAATCGTTACAAGGATTTTTCACGTCTTTCCCATGATTATGAACGAATTGTAAAACGTCCTAAAAAACCTTTGTACAAAGATCCTAAATTGTTTTTATACCTATTTCTACTGGGATTGATTTTGTATTTGATGTATTTCGAATCGAAATAGATTGAAAAAATATAAGAGAAATATTTCCTCAAAAAAAAAGCCTCCAATTTGGAGGCTTTTTTAATTTGCTTTTCTATTATCTTCTAATTCCAGCAGAATTGAATCTTCTATTATCAACTATGTCCGCTTTTTTGATTAGAGCACCTCTAGCTTGCGTAGAAACACTTCCTTTTAAACTTGCTAACATTTGCTCACGTTCGATGTTAAAGTTCGTTGTAGCAGGAGCTTTTGTTGTTTTATCTAATCTGATAACATATACTCCTGATTCACCTTTTAAAGGTATAGATCTTGCTCCATTTTTCAAACCTGAAAAAATTGAACCTACCACTTCTGGTTCATTACCTGAACCTGTAATTTGTGGGTTAGCAAATGTTACTTCTGCTTTCATTACTTGAGTATTACCTTTTTTAGCACATTCGTCTAATGATTTAGATAACATTTGAGCAGTGAAACGTTTTACTTTTTCTTCTTTAATTAACTCAGTTTCTAATTGTTTTTCAATTTCTTCAAAAGCTGGTACACCTTTCGCGTGAATAGCAGATAACATTGCGATTACATATCTGTTTTTATCTTTGATTGGTGCTGAACATAAACTTCCAACAACTGATTCGTCTGCAAAAGCCAATGTTAAAATTTTGTTCTCAGCGAATGGAGTTTCAAAACCATAAACAGTTGGTTTGTTTTCTTGAATTTGTAATGGACGAACCATGTATTTTGCTTTAGAAGCAATAGTATCAAATAACGCTACTTTTTTAGTTAAGTCTGAAGTAGCATTGATTTTAGCATCTAATTTGTATAACAATTTATAAACTTCATCTTCAATCTCATCAGTAGTTTGTTGACTTGCAACCAATGTTTTTTGAACAACTGCTAATATTGGGTATTTAACTGCTTTACGATCCATTACTTCAATGATGTGAATACCGAAATCAGTTTTCACTTTTCCGATAGTTCCAATAGGCATATTCGCAGCGAAATCAGAGAATTCTTTTACCATTTCACCTTCTACGAAATCTTCGTAAACTCCACCATTTTCTTTTGATCCTGGATCTTCAGTATATTTTGTAACGTATTCAGCGAAATTATCTTTCGTTAATAATTTCAAAATACTATCTGATTTAATTTGTGCTGCTGCAATTTTTTTAGCATCTCCTTTTGGAGCAGAAATTAAGATGTGACGAACTTTACAAAGTTTTGTATTGAAATCAATAATTTTAGCAATTCTTGTGTTTACACCATCATTGTATGGTCCAACAATTTGTCCAACAGAAGCTGTTTTGAAAACAGTATCCATTATTGCAGGATAAGTCATACCTGGTTTTGCTTTTGCATCTCCTTCTGGTCTGAAAGCTGCTGCTTTTTGTTTTGTAAAGAATTTTACATCACTGTTTGCTAATACAAATAAAGAGTCATTCTTTGTAGTAGAAAATTGCGTTTTAATTGTGTTTAACGTTTTATTGAAAACAGCTGAATCTTCTTTTGAAGGATTTATAGTCACATCAAACATTTTCACTTCACGACTAGCTTGTTTGTTTTCGTATTTTTTATCGTTTTTGTGTTCTTCGTAATATGCTTTTAATTTGTCTTTCGAAATTTTGATTTTTTCATCAGCAATTTCAGTGTAACGACGAACTACGTAAGAAATACTTTTGATTTCTTTTTGAGCTTTGTATTCGTTTTCAGCTTCTAATTTTGTTACATAAACACCTTGATTCAAGATAGAAAAATATTTTTCTTGTTTTCTTTTGTTGATGTAATATTCTTTGCTGTCTGCCCAGCTTTTTTGCTCTTCTGGTTTAGATGATGCTTGTAATCTTTCAATCGTTTTTTGTAATAATTTAGCGCTAAATTGACCTGTAATAGAATCTTTAAATCCTTGAGCTAAATCAGGCATTAGAGTGAATCCATCCGTTCCATACAAGTAAGCATCAAACTCAACATCACTAATATCTAAACCTAATGCTTCAAATTCTTTCTCTAAAATTGTAGTTTCAGTTCTGAAATTAAATGCTTTATCTGCAGATGCATCTTGGTCTTTTTGAGTATATTCTCTTTGTTGCTTTTGAAATTCTGCTCTATCAGATTGCTCAAATTTTGCGATGTCTTCTTGTAATTTAAGAGGATCTATTTTCTCTCCGAAAACTGTTCCGTATCCAATTCCTTCATCTGAATTTAGTGACATTTTCTCATATCCACCTAAGATAAAAGCTAATAATGCTAAACCAATAATGATTACTAATAATACCGATTTTTCTCTAATTTTCCCTATAATCGCCATGACAATTTTTTAATTTAAGACTGCGAATATAATTACTGGAATTGATTAATAAAAGCGGATTTGAATTTTAGCTTAATTTTTAACCTTAAGGTAATATGGTTTAGGCTAATAAATTGTTTCAAAGAAGTATCTTTTTGATAAAATATTTAGTCCTTAACAATCGTTTTTTTAAATATTATTAACTTCATCAAAAATTAGAAAATAATGAAAGCTGTTTTACGCTTTATTTTATTGGTTATCATATTATTATACGGAAAGTTTAATTTGCTTGCTCAACCTGCTTATAATGTTTGTGGAAATGCATTAGAACTTTGTCCGAACAATCTTATTTCTATTAATAACATCAATGCAAACAAATCATTTTGTGTAGATTGTGAAGACGATTTTAATTTTTGTTTTACAGCAAACAATACCATTTGGTTAAAATTTAAAACGAATGCTATCGGAGGTGATGCACAATTGGATTTCTCTAATTTAATTTTCGAAAATAATCCTGGTCAATCTCAAATTCTTCAAGCTTCTTTGATAAATACAGTTTCACCTTGTACTGCTAATTCTTACACTCAAATTGGAAATTGTGTTTCAAATGGAACGGCAAATTTTACACTTTCTGCAATCAATTTAGCTGCTAACACGACCTTCTATGTTGTGATAAATGGTGATAAATCTGGTTTAGGTATAACACAAGCAGCAGAGTGTAGGTTGAGCGTTTTATTGTCAGGAACAGCAGTTGATCGAATTCCACCGACAATCGGTATAGCTGCAAGTACTTATAAAATTTGTAAAAAGGATGTGGTTAAATTTTTAGCGGTAATGAAGAATTGTCAAGATTATTCTGATTTTAAATGGTATATAAACAATGAGTTAGTTGCAGTAACGAAAGATTCAACTTTTTCAACTTCAACTTTGAAACCAAATGATGTAGTAAAAGTTTCTAACAATTGTTACCCGCTTTGCCCAATCACAATTTCAGATAGTTCTCCTGCATTTACTGTTGATTCAGTAATTGTTGAAGCTGGAGATGATGCACATATTTCTGCGGGTCAGTCATATCGATTGATGGGATATACTTCAGCTGAAACCTATTTTTGGTCTCCCAATTTTACATTGTCATCTATTTTAGATATTGAACCGATTGCTTCACCAGAGGTTACAACAACTTATACTTTAACCGCTAAAAGCAAAACAAATGGGTGTACTTCCTTTGATAACGTTACGGTTTATGTGAAAGAAGCAATAACTATACCAACTACTTTTACGCCTAATAATGATGGTATTAATGATGTTTTTGAAATAGTAGGAATAGAAAATTATCCGAATTGTTTTATTCAAATTTTTGATCGTTGGGGACAAGAAGTTTTTCAAAAAGCTGGATATTCTTACTCAAAAGCTTGGAACGGTTTATTCAATGGTAGAGAACTATCACCAGGAACTTATTTTTATTCGTTAGAATTAAAAGATTCTGAAAAAAAAACGTATAAAGGCAGTATTACATTAGTTCGATGAATCTGAAAATCAATATATTATCAATTATTCTTTGTTGTTATTTCTTTTCAAATACATCAACTTCTTTTGCTCAACAATTACCGCAATATACACAATGGTCATCTCATCAATTTGCTATTAATCCTGCACATGCTGGAATTAAAAATTGTTTAGATGTTCATTCGCTTTTTCGTGCTCAATGGTTAGGATTTGAAGGTGCTCCTAAAAGTGGTTTTCTTACTATTGCAGCTCCAATCAATGGAATTAGAAAACATGCTTATAGTCCGAGACATGGAGTTGGGGCTAAAATTGAAACAGATAAAATCGGGCCTTTTTCATCGTTGCGTTTGAATTTAGCATATGCTGCTCATTTTAATTTTACAGCTGATAATCGTTTATCTTTAGGGTTATCTGCAGGAATGGTACAATTTGGATATTCTCCTCAAAATGCAATAACTATTCAACCAGATCCATCGGTAATGAGAGAAACCAATTTTATTAAACCGGATGCTACTTTTGGTGCTTGGTGGAATGGAAAGAACTATTATTTCGGTTTGGTTTTACAAAATTTGATCGGTTCGAAATGGAATAACATTGGCGATAATTCTAAATTTAGATTTCACAGCATTCTGAATGGAGGATATCGCTATTCTATTCACGATAAACTAACTTTTCTTCCGGCGTTTATTATGCGTATACCACCTGCTGGACCAATGTCGCTTGATTTAAATTTATCTTTTGATTATATGAATCAAGTTGGTTTTGGAATCGGCTATAGAAATACGGACGCGTTTTTATTTATGGCCCATTTCAAAGTGAAAAATCAGCTCACTATTAACTATTCATTTGATTTTGTCACTTCAGCTATGCGACCAAAAACAGTTAATACTCACGAGCTATCTTTGATTTTTTCAACTTGTAAACCACAAGATTTGAGAGCAACGAAATGTTCTCTTTTTGAATAAATTTATTTTATCGGAATCCAAATTTCTTCTTCGGATTCTGGATCATTGTTTTTGTATTTTTCACCAAGTATTTCAAAATGAGGTCGATTGTCAAGTTCGTAACCTGATTTTGGTAGCCATGTTTTAAAAATATGATTAAAAATTGTTGTATCTGTATTTAATCCTTTGTATTCAAAAACTGCATATAATCCACCTTGTAGTTCTAAAACATTCATTTCATTAGGTACATTTTCTAGATATTTAACTTCAATACCAGCCCATTTTTCAAATTCAGTTGTTAAACTAAACTGTTTAAAATCAAATGATTCAGGATATATTTGAATTGAATATAATTCGTCTGAAACGATATTGTGAATTGTTTTTCTTTTTGGCATAAATGAAGACCAAAGTTGAACTGTTTTATTATCTGATAAACTCATTTTTAGTGATTTACCTATAATTATTTTTGAGGATAAAATTTCAATTCTTGGTATCATTCAATATTGTGAGCTATAAAATTTATTTTCAGTATCGATTAATAATCCATTGGTATTAAACCAGTTGATGAACTGATCCCATTTTTTGTCATTTGCTTTTCTCCATTTATCAAAATTTTCTTCATCACCTTTCATTAATATCCAATGATTATAAGCTTCTAAATGATTTTCTTTCAATAGTTTGTTTTGATATTCAAAAAGCATGTTTGGGTATTTTTTATCGTTTCCTGATTTATAATAATTCGATATAAATCTGCTTCTTATTCTATCTAATGAATTAATATCAATTGTTGTTTCATTGATTATTGACATTAATAGAGTTGGTTCATACACCATACAAAACGGTAATTTTAACTCTCCAGGATTTGTTACTTCTTCAATGTCTATATTCATTTGTTGGCATAAACTAACTGAAATAGTTGTATCATTTTTGATTTCAATTTCTTTTTTATACGTGTCAAATAGCAACTTACTTATTTCTTCTGTTCTTTTACTATTGCGTTCTAGATTCATAAAAATTTCACCATACATTATTCCCCAAATCTCATCATTTGATGCCATATAAATTCTTGATGCTCTGTAATAATTTGATGCAAAATTAGGATCAACTTCTATCCCTTTTTCATAATATGGTAGTGCTTCTCCGTATTCTTCTTTACCCCAGTATACATTCCCTTTTTCTAAATATATGATTCCTGAATTCGGAAATTTTTGAAGACCTAAATCATACGTTTCAAATGCTTTATCTGTTTTACCTAATAAATCGTAGCAATTTCCCATCATTTGATATAGTAATTCTGTCACATTTTGATGATCTTGAATCTTTTCCAATCTTTTGATTGCATTTTTGTAATCTTGTTTCAAATAATAAGCAAATGCAATCTCATAAGGATAATCAAAACGTTCAGGATCTAATTTTTGTGCTTCTTCTAACAATTCTATGCTTTCATTAATTTGTCCACTATCCATTAATTTAATTGCATCTCGTCCTTTTTCTAAAGCCATTTTTTTGCTAGTTTGACTCATTGATAATTGCGTAATGAAAAGAATGAATAAAAAGCCTATTCTTTTAAAATATTTCGACATTTGATATTTTTTTGAATCATAAATATACCCTTGTTTTCCCATTTTAATTATTTAATTTTTTTATTCTATTTTTTGATATTAACTTTATTTATTCACATTTTTTCATCATGAATTTAAAGTTTATTTTTATTGTAACATTGATCTGTGTTTTATCATCTTGTGGCTTTTACCGTCAAAATGTGGTAAATGTTCCATTATTTCAAGAAAAAGCTCAAATTCAAGCGAGTGGACATATCGGTTGTACTGGTTATGATGGTCAAGTTGGAATTACTGTCACAGACAAAATTGCTGTTATCGGTAATTATAATTCAAATAAGAAAACAACGAATTACTCATCTACTAATTCCTCCTATTTTAATCACAATTTATATGAATTTGGATTAGGACATTATAGAAAAACTTCATCCGGTTTAATCCACGAATATTTTTTAAATTTTGGTCAAGGTAACACAATGATTAGTGGTGCTGGTGGAGATACGATTTATGGGCATACTGCACCTTATTCGTTTATTCGATCTACAAAATATACTCGCATTATGTTACAGGCTGATTTCGGTAAAATTGTTCGGAATTTCGAATATGCACTTTCTCCAAGGTTATTTGTGTTAGATTTTCATTCAGTAATTGATACCGAAAATACAAGTTATCTAACGATCCCTCACACCTTTCTCTGGTCAGATTTAGCATTCACTTTTCGTTATTGTCCTTCTGCTTTTTTAAAACTATCTGGACAAGTATCCTGCTCTTTGCCAGTAACAGGTCTTAAACAAGCTTATTATGAAGCTTCTCCATTCAATGCTAGCTTTGGTTTGGTTTTTTATTTTAATGCCTTTTAATCATATTTTAAAGCAACACACTTCAATATCTCATATAAAAGATGCTACTTTGTTTTCTTCGATGAAACATTATGTGTAAAATGTGTTGAATCTTTTTTCTTATAACACATAAGTCACAATAGAAACACAAAGTCCACCAAAGCTATGTTTTCTTATGTGAAATCTTATGTGCCTTATGTGTTTTTTTAAATTAGCAAAAAAAAAGGTGAATGAAATGTTGAAATATTCAACATTAATCATTCACCTTTTGAAATTTATTAAGGAATATTATTCAGATGAAAGCATTCCTTTAAAGTATTCTCTGTTCATTCTTGCGATGTTATCCAAAGAAATTTCTTTTGGACATTCAACAGCACATGCTCCAGTGTTTGTACAATTTCCGAAACCTTCTTCATCCATTGTTCTAACCATGTTTAATACACGTTCTTTTGCTTCAACTTGACCTTGAGGTAACAATGCTAATTGAGAAACTTTAGCAGAAACGAATAACATTGCAGATGCATTTACGCATGTTGCAACACAAGCTCCACAACCGATACAAGTAGCAGCTTCGAAAGCTTTATCTGCATCAATTTTAGAAATTGGAGTAGCATTTGCATCAACCGTATTACCAGAAGTATTAACAGAAACGAAACCTCCAGCAGCCATTACTCTATCAAAAGCTCCACGATCTACAACTAAATCTTTGATCACTGGAAATGCTTTCGCTCTCCAAGGCTCGATATAGATTGTATCACCATCGTTGAATTTACGCATGTGTAACTGACACGTTGTAACCGCTCTATCTGGTCCGTGTGCTTCACCATTGATAAATAAAGAACACATACCACAAATACCTTCACGGCAATCGTGATCAAACGCTACAGGATCATCTCCTTTTACGATTAATTCTTCATTCAAAATATCCATCATTTCTAAGAATGACATATCTCCATCAATATTATCGATTGGATAAGTAACCATTTGACC
>CANCEQ010000092.1 GCA_947375085.1 Flavobacteriales bacterium | reverse complement strand
ATTTTTTAAGATTGTGCTTGATCAGCTGCATTTCTTTCTTCTGCTTCAATTCGTTCTAACTTCATCGTTTCTTCAGCAATTTGTGCTAAATATTGAAGTCTTTCCTCTAAACGCGCTTGCATTTCTTTGATTGCATCAATCGAAATTGGTGCAGTATCATCACATTTAGATTCTTTTTGAATATTGATGTTCATTTCGAAAATCTCAGCATCTTCAATTATATCTTCATTCACATCAATTGAAACCAAATTTACTTTAGAACTCAATTCTGCGCCTGCCTTAAATGCAGGTCTTTTTTTCATTTTAAACTGTACTTGTAAGTTGCTGTTTTTTACTCCAAGTAATTCATTACAATTTGCCATTGCTAATTTTTTAAATATTAATATTTCTTTTATTCTTCGTTGCTCACTGCAGTTTGTGCTACTGCTGACGCAACAGTTCCAGCCACTACCAAATATTGGCCGAATAGAACCACCATCGCAGGCAATGCAATAGGTGTCGCGATAAGCGCTCCACCTGTTGCAGCCAATCCAAGACCAATATTTCTCAAAAGCTTAAAAAACTTTGGTGTTGGTGCGTTAAATCTTGCTACTATTCCCATAACTCAAAAGATTATTGTACATCAATGATTCTCAACGCATTGTAAGAACCATTTTTGAGTGAATATTGAACACCATTCACCAATTGGAAAAACTCAATTTTCAAAAGATAAATCTTTGTTCCTGTTCCTGCCGGAACAGCTGTAGGAGTTAAAGTCACAGCAGTTGCAGGAGCTGTAATTGCTAAATTCAAAACGTTTGTCATTTTGAAATCTACAATACCAGTCGCAAAATTTAAGTTGGCATAACCACCTGTTAAACTCATGTGTGTTGCGCCTGCAGGAAAAACCACGTCAGTAGCAGGAACCAAACCTGCAATTGTAATTACACCTGTTGCACCCGTTAACACATAAGGTTTATACAAAATGCTCGCTAAAAAAGAACCTGAATTAAATTCAAATCCTTTTAACAATGCTTTTGCCGTAGCATTTCCAATTCCAACACCAACATTTCTAGAACCACGAATACTCGTTGCATCTAAATTTTTGATTTTTGCCATAACTTGCGTTACTCTTGTAAGTAACTTGTTGTCTGCTACATTTACAGTAATATTTCGTAATGAATCACGAAACAATTTCCCAGTAGTAGCAATACTTCCGAATTCTGAACCGTTTTCACGTGTTCTCGCGAAAGATGGGTCTGTCTTGATGCGTTCGCCATCCAATGACGTTTTCATCTTTGCAAGATGCCCATCTTTCGACTTGTAAAAGGTCACGTTGTCCAACGTTCCTTTTATCTTAATCAAACCTGTTTGCTTTGCCATTATTTCTATATATTTAATTCAATAGATTGAGACTTTCTCAATCTGAAAACATCATTCATGTCGCGAATAGAATTTCTGTTTGTTGAATCAAATATATAGGAGTGAGATAATCATTCAAAACACCGACTTCCGACAAATAAACTTTGTGTATTATTATGCCGTTTTGATAGTTTATACCTGTACAAAAAAGCTTTATTTTTGCGTTAATTGGGTTTTAAAATACATTTTATTGAACAAATACAGTTACTCTTCTTAATACTTAAAGTATAGTTAAAGTATTACAATAGATAAATTGAACTAAATACCATCAAAACAAATAATAAAGTCTATGAAACGAATCGTTATTTACACCAAAGATATTATGATTATTACAGGAAAAAGCGAACGCTATTCCCGAATTGTTTTGAATAAAATAAGAAAACAGCTTAACAAAAAAGATTACCAATTAATCACACTAAAAGAGTTTTCAGATTACATTGGAATTCCAATTTCAGATATAGAAAATAGCTTAAAAGATTGTCATTAAATTTGTTTGATTTTGATATTATTTTGTATAATTTTAAACTCGTGAAAACGTTCTTTAAAATACATCAATTTCAAGTATATAAAATGACAGCTATTCAGACAGCTAGAATTTTGATTAATATAACTTATTGAAAATCAGGTTTAAATTGGAGAGGTTCAAACCCCTCCGACTCCACTAAAAGCCTTGCATTTGATGTAAGGCTTTTTATTTCCACCTAACTCCTCCCCTCTTTTTTTATTGGTTAAAAACTCTGAAACACTAGTAATTACTAGGTTTTGTGATTTTACTTGATGATTAATCTTAAATTATTTTAAAAAATATCATCTTTCATTTTAGGTATTTAATTGGATAGTACAGTTACCCTATGCGTTACCCTATTCATTACCCTATATAAAAGTTGAAATGCTTATTTAATAGGAGTTCACAATGTTCACAATATATCTGACATTGCTTGTTTTCTGTAGGATGTTTGCTTCAAATTTAATTTATAATAAAATGAAGAAGCTAACAACAAGTTTTTATCTCAAAGGAGATAAGTTAAGAAATGGTGAATCTGCAATCTATATCAAGATTAATGTAGGTTCTAGTTCATCAACAATGTCAACTGGACATTATATCAAACAAGAACGTTGGAAAGAGACCAACATGCTACTCACAGCTAAAAAAATAGCAAATGAGATTTCACTAAAGAATTACATTTACGAAATACCTTCCAAAATGGATGATATCTATTTAGAGCTCATAAGACTTTATCCAGAACGAGATATTGATGCGAAAGATGTAAAAGACACCTTTTTAGGTAAAAGCATAGTAAAAGAAAAAAAGAAAACAACTTTAATTGATGTTGCAAATTACCATATCAATCACTTTAAAAAAAGAGTTGAAAAAGCAGAAGTAACAGATGATACTGAAAAGAAGTATAAAAGAGTTGTTCGAATATTTCAAGATTTTTTAAAATATAAAAAATTAGGCAACGATGTAAATGTAGAAGATATGGCTGATTTAATGATATTAGATTTCGATGATTACCTTAGATATGAAAGACCTAATGGTAAAGATAAAAAAGGTGTGGTAAATAATACTGCTGTCAAATATATCCGAAACCTTAAAACTATTTTCAATTTTTGTGTGAAAAGAAAATTCATCACATCTAATCCGTTTGATATTTATGAAACAAAACTGGAAGAAGTTGAAACTGTTTTTCTTACACCATTAGAATTTAAAATGTTCAATGAAGTTGAACTCCCTTCTAAAAAATTACAAACAGTTAGAGATATTTTCTTGTTTAGTTGCTACACATCATACGCTCCATGTGATGCTATGAACTTAACTATAAATAATATTGACCTTGATATGGATGGAGATAAGTGGTTACGAGCAAAAAGGCAGAAGTCTGGAGTTAAGTCTGATATAATAATTCTACCTCCAGTCAAAGATATTATTAATAAGTACAAAAATGACCCTCGCTGTATTGACTCTGGCAAATTATTACCTAGATATAGTAATCAAAAAATAAATGAATATTTAAAGGTTATAGCTACACTCGCTGGAATAAAGAAGCATTTAACCTGGTATGTGAGTAGACATACTTTTGCTACCACAGTATGTTTAAGCAACAAAATGCCATTAGAATATATATCTGCTTGTATGGGACATAAAAAAGTTACTCAAACTCAACATTATGCTAAACTTTTAGACGGAGCTTTAAAGACCGAAACTATGAAGTTAAAGCAAATTTATGCTTAAAATCTATAAATAATAAAGGACCAATGCTTATATTGGTCCTTTATTATTTAATATGGAAACGAACATTGGAAAATTAAAAACGTTGATTACTAACTTTGGAAAATGTAAAATCACTTATAATGAGTTGGATTTAGATTACCGTTTTAATGGTAAAAATCCTTATAAAATAATCACTAACCATTACCAATTAGCATTAAATGATTTTTATAAGTTATGTGCTAAACAAATTAAAGAGAGCAAATTCGATAAACCACTAATAAATTCTATACTTAAAAACATTAGTTCTCATTTGAGAGAAAATAGTAAATCACATGACCAACACCGAGTGAATTATTTATTGGATAAAAGCAAAAATATAATATCCAACGAATGTGATAGCACACATGAACTTATTGTGTCGATACTAAATATACAAAAATCAATGTTACAACAAATGCTTCAGTTTTTAGAAAGCATTATTGATGAAGTAGATTATATCCTTGAAGAAGATATAAAACAAATGATGACTGGATATGTTGATATTGAAACGGAAACACTAAATATACCAGTATTAGGTCAAATGACTATTAACTTATCTAAAAAGGATGCTATTAACTTCATTACCTTACTTGAGCATATAAATGTTATTAGCTTTAAAGGTACGAATAGAAATAAATTCATTGAAGCTAATTTCAAATACGATAAAAAGGGTGTAGCGACTGAAATAACTAAAATGAATTCTGATTTAGCTAACCTTCATGATAATGGAAGAGATATGGGACCTAGAAATCAAAAATCAATGGACAATCTCATTGAAAGCATAATTACTAAACTGAATAACACTAATTTTAAGACCTATTCAAACTGGTTAAAGAATACTATATAAGTTCACAACCATCACAATATATCTGACATTGGGAACTATCTGAAGGACCTTTGTACTATAAATTTAAAAACATTATAGTATGAACGAAATTACTTTAAACATCCCGACTATCGATTCTTTTAAAGAATTGATAACACCCCTTTTAAACGAAATAAAAGATTTAAAAGTCACAGTTAACAATCTTCAATTAGAGATTAACTATTATCGAAACAGAGACCTTAAGAAAAGGTTCGGTTTATCAGATAAAACAATTCAAAATTACAGAGAGCAGAATCTTATCCCCTTCACCAAAGTCGGAGAGATATTTTACTATCCAGTGTCAGAGTTTAATGAAATTTTAAGAGCTAATTCTAATTATGAATTATTTCATTCTAAAAATAATTTAACAAATGAAATCTAATTAGATAATACTATATAAACATTCATTATTTATTTAAACTTATTTAACAAATAATGACTTTTTTAATCTTTTAGACAACGTATTGATAATCCATATTGATAATAGATTTCACTTTGACTAAAGTTAGCATTTGAGTTGTAACCTAAATAAAAGTATTTATGAATATAATTATCAAAACTAGAACACCACCAGCACCCTTCTAGTCCAATAAAGTCACATCTCCCTTTTTCGTTTCTTAAGCCACCTGGTTGACCTGTAAAAAATGAGCTATTGGTTGCTTCCGTTTCATGTCTTTCCCAGTGTTCAATTCCAACTTCTTTCATCTTATCTCCAGCTTTTTTATTACCACCTAAATAATCAATTAAAATCGACCAATCACTTTCAAAAGGAACATGCCATCCAGTTGGACAAACATTTTTATTTCCATTCATTGTTAAATTTACAACATAACCATTGTAAAGCTTACCATAAGTTTTATCTTCGGTATCATTTGAATATTGATAATAACTCCACCCCCCTGTATTATTGTATGATAGTTTCATCCATTGAATTGCATCCGTTATTTTGGGTATTGTAGTTCCATCATTATAACTACTTGTAATAAGATTTTCTGCAAACCATTCTTGATTACCAATTTTGACCGTTTTATATGTGTTTCCATCAATGTCTTTAACAGTAGAAAAAACTTTAGGTATTGATTTAAAAATTAAATCATCTAATTTTTCTTTAATCAAATAAACTCTGCGGTCACCTGAAAAATCATTAATAAATTTATTATATGATTCAATAGTATTTAAATTAATTGCTTGATTATAATATAAATCATTTAAGTTTACATCATTTTCATAAAGATATTCAACACCACTATCAATATCATCACCCCAAACACCATTTTTTTTACCTTTTTTATAAAAGCCACGCTCATGACGTTCTTTATTAATATATTTACCATCAAGTAATCCATCCTTGTAGCTTGAAATTATTATCGTATCTCTTTTATAATTTTTCCAATATTCAAAACCCTGTTGAAGTCCATTAACAAATGTTTTTTCTGTTTCACCTCCGCCTCCAGTTCTATAATACCATTTTCCTTCTAGAGGTTTACCCGTTGCATCGTCATACTTAATTAAAAGATTATCGATAACTGGTATCACCATAATATTATAATTTGATTCACCTTTCAAACACCTAACAGCCATACCCTCTCCTCCATCAGAATATCCACCAGGTCCTCGAACCCATCTATCTATTGAAACATCCCCACCTCCAGCCGAATATGAATCACCTTCGCCAATTTCATGGAATCCATCAGTTGTCCACCAGTAAGCATATTCGTTTAAGTCAATAAACGAACCAACGGTTTCTATTCTCCTGCCACTAGGAAGAGCGGAAAAGTTACTTTCATTCGTTACGCCTTTATTGCTATTCCACGACGAGCTGGTTGATTTTAATTTATTTGCAGTTTTTTCATCTATTCTTGTATCAGCATAATTACTACTACCTAAGTAATGGAATAAAATTCTAAATTCTTCATTATTCGCAATATGAAAACCCGCTGGTGCTAATCCTCTAATGTCTTTTACTGCATACCAATTATATAATTTCCCCATTTTTTTTCCTATAATAGGATTGTTATCGTAATAACACCAAGCTGGTCTATGATGTAAACTAGCATCAATCCATTCTTTATCTGATTTTGCTTCTGGTATTAAATCACCATTTCTGAAATGACTTACATCTAAATTAGTTTTAGTCCATGTTTGACCTCCGATATTAACAGTTGAAATATTATTTTGGTCTACTACTTTTTGATTTCCAATTTTATTTGATTTTTGTGATGTTAATAGGTGATTTGCTTCAATTTCCTTCAAAATATTTTTTGCCCTTGAACTGAATTTTCCTTTAGGGAAAAGGTTTAAATATTCTTTTAAGTTTAAAACTGATTGTTCATCAATAGTACTATAGAATAAACTATCAATTAAATTTATCTTAAAATATTTAGGATACTCTTTATAGAATTTCAATAACGATTCTTTAGTATTTAATTCAACTGTTTCTTTGAATTTTAAATCCACTAAAATTTTATCTAATTCATTCAATTTATAATAATTTGGAAATTCTAGTTTAAATTGAATTAATGATTGAATAGTATTCGTTTTAATAGCTTCTTTATAAAATAAATCTTCTAATTTCACTTTAATCGAATCAGTTCTTATATCAATAGGAAACTCATTAATAAATCTATTCAATGATTCTATAGTATTTAACTCAATAGATTCATTGTAAAGTATATTTGGTAATTTAGTTTTAACTTCATTAGTGAATTTTGAATTAGGATAGACTTTGATAAAGGCCAACATTGAGTCATAATTATTAGGAACTTTTAATAGTACTATTGAATCCCTAAAATCTGTGGCTTCTTGATTAAGTTTACTCGTTGAATATTCTTGTATAAATGAATTTAATTCTTCAATAACTTGACTTTTCTTTGCTAAATCCAACACCGTACGTTCTAACAATGATTGAATTTCATTTCTGTGATAGCTTTTAGGATAACGTATGATAAAAGCCTTATAAGCGATTATACTCTTGTCTAATATAGTCATCCTATAAACAGCTTCTTCTTGAAGTTCTAGCAACTCTATACGGTTCCTTTCAGAACATACTTGCAACGCATTGGCATAGGATTCTATCGTATTTAGTTTTTTAGCTTGAATTACTATTTCAGAATAAATTCTATCTGATATTTTTTCTAAATCCAATTCATATTTTGCAAGGAATTTAATGATATCTTCTTTTTCTTCATTTGGTATGTATACGCCATTGAAGTCCATTATTGATACTATTGGATTATATCTTGGTGATTTAATCTCAATCATCAATAAACAATTAGCTATATCAAGTAGGATATCTTCTTTTACAGAATATTTATTCTCTGCAATGTTTAGTTTGCCGTATTCCGCTTCGGCTTCTTGAAGATTACCTTCTAGTAGACTAGAGAATATCTTTTTTGGTTTTTGAGTGAATGTACTATATGAGATAGTTAGCCAAAGAAGGATTAATAAGTATTTTTTCATTTATTTTATAAGTTTAATAGTCAAAATTATAAGAATTACTTGAAAACTTACCATTGCTCACTTGCACCCAATGAATACCATAATTTGCTTTTTCGTTGTCTCTTATTGCGTATATTTCCTCAACGTATGCTGCTTGCCTTCTATTGTCTCTAAAGCACAATACTAGGTGTTTTACCACACCATTTTCTTGAACCTTATTTCTGTAGATATAAACTCTTTTGGTTTCTGAACCCATGTATAAAATTCCATCTTTATCTGGTTCACCCAATAACGTTTTAGCTTTTTTATACGTTGCATCCAGAAGGTTAAATTTGATTTCACTGAAAGATAATTTGTTGCTAGGTTTTGGGATTGACGCTATCTTTTTCTCTGCTGCAACTTTGTACTTTTCAGTATCAGACTTAAATAACTCAAAATCACTTTTCGTTTGTTCTAAAGAATCCAATAATCCTTTTTGTTGTTGATTTAGGACTTTTATTTGTTCTTTCAGAGTATCATTTTCTTGTTTTAAGACGTAAGTAAAATATAAGATGATGGATACGAATAAAAACAGTATTGATTTTAGTATTATTGTTGTTTTCATATTCTTATTTTATAAATTTTGAAAGTAATCCATCTAGTTTAATCAACCCTTTTATTTTATTATATGGGATTAAAACATCAATTCTAAAAGGACCAATCATACTATATTCTCCAAATTTGAATAATAAACCTTCACTTGTTATTAAATAAGTTTTTGGAAGTTCAAAAGCATCACAATCAAAAGCTGTACAATCAATCCCCTCATTTTCATATTGTTCAAGTAACATATTTTTGCCAACTACATTCAATTGACTTTCATAATTTGGATATAAAATATCTTCTAAATTTATTATTTCACCATTTTTAAGATTAAAATTGAATGTACTATGACTACTGTGACCACGGGCCGCCCCTTCATCATACAGAAACAAGTCTATAACAATTGAACAGATGTTGAAATTATTAAAATATAAGTCACATGTAAGTTCTTCTTTTTCGCCAAATTCTAACGATTTAATTGAAGCTAAATAATCAGAAATATTACTGACATATCTATTAGAAGTTATTTCATTTACAATTGTATTGTTAATTTGTCCATCAACATAACTGTTGTTTGTTTTTATCTTCAGCAATATTAAATTTATTGAACTGTTTTTTTTTCCAACAGAATGAAATTTTTCAAATGAAATATTTGCAAAGCCTTCTTTTTGTTTATTGAATTGAAATCTTTGATTTGTTTGATTTTTAAAACTCACTAATTCACCATTAAAAACATCATCTGAAATAAGTTTTCCTCTGAATTGATTAATAATTAAATTATTTGAATCATTTTCATTTAAAATAATTGAATCATTTTCTAAAAAATTTCCTTTTATGTTTATTATTTTTCCAATTTTATTATAAAAATATGTGCCTTTCAACTCTTTTCCATTTTTAATTAATTCCATCGAAATTAAATCTGAGTTGTTTATTAATCCTTCGTATCGTGTTAAAGATTCGAATTTTGTTATTATGTTATCTAAAATTTTATTTTTACATTTTCCATTTTCAAATAACTGGAGATAAGTTTGATAAGTTTTAATTGAATCAATCAAGAGTACTTTTTCAAATAAAATATTTTCTAATATTGATGTGCGTTCATCTATAGGATATTGTTTAATAAAAACTTCACATTTATTAAAATTATAATCACTTTGTAAAATCTCTTTATACAATAAATTAGGTAATTCATTTTTAATACCATTCAAATATTTTGAAGTTGGATATTCCATTGTAAACGCCAACATTGCATCATATTCATTTGGCACCTTTGAAAGCACAATGGAATCTCTAAAATCTGTTGCTTCTTGTTTTAGACTGCTACTTGAATACTCTTTCATAAATGAATTCAATTCACTAACAACTTGATTCTTTTTAGCTAAATCCAATACAGTACGTTCCAATAATGATTGAATCTCATCTTTGTACTTGCTTATGGGATAACTACTGATAAAAGCCTTGTAAACGATTATATCCTTATCCAAAATAGTTTTTCTATATATAGCATCTTCTTGTAGCTGTAATAGCTCTAAACGGTATCTTTCGGAACATACTTGCAACGCATTACTGTAGGATTCAATAGTATTTAGTTTTTTAGCTTCAATTAATATTTCAGCATGAATTCTAGCAGATATCATTTCCGAATTCAATTCATATTTTGAAAGGAATTTAATGATACCTTCTTGTTCATCCGTGGGTATAAAAATGCCGTTGAAGTTCTTTATTGATAATATTGGGTTGTACCTCGGATAAGATGGCTCAATCAAAAAGAGACATTTAGCCAAATCAAATATGATAACCTCATCTATATCATATTTCTTTTCTGAACTAATCTTGTCGTATTCCAAAAAGGCTTCTTGGAGGTTTCCTTCTTGGAGGGAAGAGAATATCTTTTTGGGTTTTTGGGCAAAAGAACCAAAAGATATAAATAGCACTAGAATTAATAGTATGTTTTTTTTCATTTATTGAAATACTTGAATATCAAAGATAAGTCTATTTGATTTATAAATATCTATTGAAAGAAGATTTAAGGACTTAAGTATTTGGTAAGGTGGAAATTGATGAGGTAAAATATGGTGAATTTGTTGGGTTATTTATCTTGCCAATTATCCTTTCTTTTTTAATAATATATCTCATTTTGGCAACATCACAATACAATATACGATTAAACTAAGGTATAATAAAACCTAACCTCATATACTTATTTTAATGAATTGTTTTAGAAGATGAAATACTTTTAATTAGAATTTTATTATTTAATACTGTTGAAATAACTTTATACTGAAATGAAGGACAACATCTAGCATCTTCATTACAAATCAAACCACCAGTTAAAATTAATTCATTTTTTGATTTATTTAACTTATAGGTTGTATGACTAATTTCAGCATAGCAATTTTTATTAGGATATTTTTCTAAAAGATATTTATTTAATTCATATTTAAAATTAGATATATCTATATCAAACAAGTAATTGTTTTTAACAAGATACAAAGTTGAGTTGATGCTTGAACCAGTCCCGAAATTGGTAGTTAAAGTTATAAACCCATTTCCAATAATCTCTAAATCAAAACCTAAATCGTCTAAATACGGTGAGAAGTTAAACCAAAGTTGGTCAATATTTTTAATTGAGTCTTTGAAAATATTACTTTCAAGGAAAATGAATAAATTCTGAATTTTTAGTAGTTCTATTATTATTTTTTTTGACTCGATATCATTTTCAATTAAATCGTAATTAAATATAAATAGCTTTTCAGTTAAATATTTATTTTGAACATTTTTTAAAATGACATTTTCTTTTAATTTATTTATTGATTTTGTTAAACATATTTGAAATAAATATATTCCACTAAAATCCAATATATTTTCACATTTTAAAAACAAATTTAAAGTATCTAGATTATAACAATTAATTATTTTTTCTAAACTAATTGTTTTATCATCAATTTTTTTCAACACAACAT
>CANCEQ010000091.1 GCA_947375085.1 Flavobacteriales bacterium | reverse complement strand
CCTGTGTTTATTGTTGACCAATTAACAGATGATGCTGAAGTTTTTAAAACACCTATAGCAGAAGCTAAATACCAAGAAGTTCCATCATTTGAAATATATTTAGCATTTGGATTCGACATAATTCCTGTAGTAGCATCTATATAAACTGCAGAAGTTGTTGAATTAGCCGAAGATAAAATAAATAATCCGTTGTCATTTAACACCATCAATTCATTTGTCGTAACATTAAACGATAAAGAAATTGTTCCTGTAATATCTTGAGTATTTACATCGTTTAAACTTGCCCATGTTGCTCCATTATCATCCGATGCAAAAACACCTTTTGTTTCAGCAATTGCAATTATACGAGTTCCTGCTTGAACTAATCCTGTAATTTTAGAAGTCCCAAAAGGTAAACCTGAAATTGCTGTCCATGTTGCTCCTTTGTTGATAGTTTTATAGATCGTTCCATTATCAGTTCCTGCTAATAACGTAATTGTATCAATAGAAACTAACGAAGTAATTTTCAAATTTCCTAAACCTGAATTTACTTTTTCCCAATATCGATCAGATCCTACATACCCTGTGAAACGGAAAATTCCGCTGTCTGCAGTTGCTGCGAAAACGTAATTTCCTGTCACTGCTAAAGCTGAAATTTTTCCACTTTTTAAACCTACTGGTTTTGCTGACCAAGCCGTAACGGCAGCATTATTAACATAAACACCACCTTCAGCTGTACCAAAGAAAACTTGATCAGAAGAATTTCCTAAAATTTTCCCTTGTGCTGTACATGTTACTGTTCCACCAAAAGGTCCTTTAGAACCAAAGTGAGCGAATGTATTGACTGAAATTAAAATAAACGCTACTAATGGCGCAAGTATATTTTTATTAAATTTTATCATTTTATGTGTTGTTTTTTAACACAGAGTACACACTGAGTTTAGTTCACAGAGTTACACTGAGTTGTTTTATATTATTCATTGTTTTTTCGATATTGCTTAACCAATTAGAAATGAAAGTTTTACACGCGATTTATTAGAGCATCTTTACTGTTTCGTAATAAAAACTCTGTGAAACTCCGTGATGAACTCCCTTAACTCTGTGGTTAAAAAAATATCTAAACAATCGGCGGTCGCAACAATGAATCTAATTCAGAATCATATTTTCTTTCAAATGAAATAGAACTATATTCCTTTTTTAAATGATAATAATTTATATCGTAAGAATATGATTCGGGTACAATCATAAAGAACTCAACGATATCTTTGTTTACTTTTTGAATTCCTTTGTCTTTCTTTTCTTCTTTGTTTAACTGCTTGGCTAAATAACATTTACCATTACAATGCATTTTAGGCTTATTTCTATTTTCACAAAGTGTTTTTGAAATGGTAGATTGTTGAAAATAAAAAACAGTCGTAATAATCCCTTTCATTCCACATTGTAGAACAAAAATAAAAAGGAAAAATACGACAATACTACGCTTCACTTTTAATTATTTTTAGCTTTTTGTTGAATCCATTTAAGTATCAAATCGGTTGTACATTTGTCCAACTTTCCGTTAGGAGGCATCGGATTAGATGTAGAAATCATAGAAGCATAGATCAAACTATACGTTGGATTAATCGTATCAATATATCCGCTTTTTGAATCACTTAAATTTTGATAGGCAACATTTGCTTCTAGGTTTAAATTTCCACTTGCATTTGATCCAGAATGACAACTCACACAATGCGCTTCAAAAATGGGAACAATGTTCTTTTGAAAAGAAACAGCATCAACAACCTGACAATCAATCGTTGTCGATGCTTTTTTCTTTTTACACGAAAAAGATGTTCCTATTACCAAAACCATCAATAAAACAAGTCGAATCAGCATAGGTTAATTTTCATAAATAAACATTGATGCGATATTGTTCTTTATCTTTTGAGCTAAAGAAGATACATTTTCAATAGGTGTTTTGATTGATAAATTAGATGCTAAATTCAATTGAACATCAGTAAACAATTTCGTGTAATCAATGTAGATATGCTGATAGAAAACCTGGTCTTTTGTAATTGTATAAGGCTTTTCAGGCATATTGATTTGTAGATAATTTGCATTCGTTCCAATTTTATAACAGAATGGTATTTTTGAACCTGAATTATCAGAAGTTGTATCAATCATTCCTTGAACATTCATAAATACATAGCCATCTTGTTGAGCCGTCTGAGAAAACCACATTTCTGATTTATTTAAAATGATTGAATCTGCTGAACTATTTGGTTCTAAAGCATTTGTTGTGACATCTAAACCAACTTTAAATCGAATCGTTTTGTAATTTCCAACTGGGACATTTCCTGCTAAATAACTTTCTGCTTCAAACACTTTTAATACTTTCTTTAAAGGAATATCATAGGTCGTATTATCTAATCGAACTAATTGTATTTCTGAAATATACATCTGTGCTAAACTCAAAGACATCACCTTTCCCGATTGAAGCGTATACTCAATATTATATAAATCAACTTCTTGATCTTCAAGATATGTGTGTAAATGAAACATTAAAGTTCCAGTAGGCGGATTGTCCTTATCAGGAGCATCGTTCATTACATTGTCAACGCAAGAGGTTAAAAATAAAGCACTTAAAATTGATGTGATTAATTTAATTTTTATCTTCATAACTTACTCAAAATGAAACATGG
This sequence comes from Flavobacteriales bacterium, assembly GCA_947375085.1. Next base: position 8,866 of record CANCEQ010000091.1, on the reverse strand, counting down.
ATGAGATATTGTTTTTAATTGTTGTTGCTAACGATGAGGAATTATCTGCTACAGAATTAATAGTTAAATTATTCGCTTGATTTAGTTGGACACCCTCAAAAACTTTTGAATAATCAATAATTAAATGAGAATAAGCTAACATTCCTTCAGAGACTGTGAAATTTTTATCAGGTAAAGAAACTTCAATTAAATTAGCATCAGTACCAATTTTATAACTAAAAGGAATTAAGGAACCATTTTTAGTTGCTGTAGTATCTATTTCCCCTTGAATATTTGCAAACACATAACCATTTGACTGAAAAGGATTTGTGAACCACATTTCCGATTTATTTAATAATGAAGAATATGTTGAATTTGACGGCTCTAATGCATTTATAGTTAAATTTAAACCCACTTTAAATCGAATCGCTTTGTAATTTCCAACTGGAATATTTTCTAATTTGTATCCTTCTGTTTCAAAAACTTTTAAGAAATTTTTATCAGCTACTTTATAAATTGATCCATCTAATTTAACTAACTGAATATCTGAAATATACATTTGAGCTAAATTCAATGACATATTTCTTCCATTCACATCTTGATATACAGAATCATATTTATCCACTTCAGTTGAAGCAATATTTGTATGCAAGTGCATCATTAATACACCTGTTGGAGTATTAGCTTTTGTAGGTTCAACTGTTTTCTTTTTACATGCTGAAAAAAGAAAAACACTTATTAAAATAATGGATACTATAATTTTTATTTTCATCTTTAATTATTTAAAATGCATATGACCATGAAGCATAAACAGTTTGATTTTGCTTCATTTGAATTCCGTTTAAATTTTGATAAATCGGTAATCCATATTCTATTCCTATTCGATTGTTTTTGAGTATTCCTTTTTGAAATTGATAAGTTGTTCCTATATAAGAAATCGCTTTTTCTCCTCCATAATTTAAACGATATGCAGACGGTTCATTAAAAGCATAAATCGTAGGATCAACACCTTGAATTTTAGAAGTTACATTTCCTTCAATTCGAAATGAAGAACTCAAATTATCTAACCATGTATATGCTATCCAAGCATTTATACCAGCTTCATTCCCTAACTTATAACCTACTTTATTATAACCTAATCGAACGACAGAACTTGCTTGAACACTGACTGTCAAATCATTTTTTTGATACAAATACGTAACCCCTGGTAATAAATCAAAAGTACCTGAACCGAGTTGCATACCATAAGGTAAACGATTTGAAGGATACATCATATCAGTCGAAGCCCCTTTAACTTCAATACTTCCATTAGGTATATTACATCCTAAATTAGCAAGTACCTGATAATTTTTGTGCTTTTTTAAACCGTATAAAAATTGAATTTTTGAATCAGATAAACCTATAGATTTCATTGTATGATTACTTAGATTAGAATTTGACATACCTTCCATCCCTACCATTCCCTCGTGATTATGGTTATCTGAAGTAAACATATTCATATCCATCGAAGAAGTCGTGTAATTTAACATCACCATTAATGTCAATCGATCTGTTATCCCGTACATTCCCATTATCATATGCATATCCATTTTCATTGATGATGGTGACATTATATAATTAGTAAAAACTTCGTTCTCTGAAATAGATTTTGAACCTGTTAGTAGACCATTCATTCCCATATTCATATATCGGTAAGAAACCATCCATTCGTTTTTAGAATGTACGTGACTAATCATCACACCTGCCGGAGTAGGATCTGTTGAACATACACAAGAATTCCCACATAACTCTACTGAATCTGATTGACTTAGAGTAAAATTTACTTTCAGAAAAACTAAAAATAGAATTGTTAAATACTTCATTTAATTATTATTTTGGTTCTGAAAAAGTTAACTTACCTATTAGTGTGTAATCCGTTAAAGTATATAAAAAAGCTATTAAATTATTTTTTTCATCTTGAGTAAACAATTTGGAATTCTTAATATAAACATCCGTTAAATCGGTAATAATTGCATTATTGGTATGGTGATTCAATAATTGAGTTAAGTTTTGATATCGACCATCATGCATATAAGGATAAGTCAATTCAACATTCCTTAATGTGGGCACTTTAAATTTACCTTTATCTAAAGGATCTAATGTAATTAATTCTCTTCCAGCATCAATAGAAACCGAATCTAAACCTATATTTCTAAATGAATAATCTGTGAATAATGGTTCTCTGTGACAAGAAGCACAATTCTCCCGAAACAATTGAAGACCTGCTTTTTCTTGACTTGTAAAGTCTCCCATTCCAGTTACATATTTATCATATTTTGTGTTAGAGGAAATCAACATAGAAATAAACTGTGTAAGTGCTTTCAATATTTTCTGACTTGTAATTTCATCGTCCCCAAAAGCTTCTTTAAATCTCACTTTATAAAAATCACTTTTATTTAATTTTTTTACGATATTTTCTAATGTTTCATTCATTTCAAACTGACTAGTAATAGGAACTAAAGGCTGAACTTCGATGTGATTTACTCCACCGTCCCACATAAAACTTTTATTCCAAAGTAAATTGATAAGCGCTGGTGCATTTCTATGACCTTTAAGTCCTAAAACACCTTTACTCAATGCAACATTATGATCTGAAAACGAATGTGGTTGGGCATGGCATGACGAACAGGAAACACTATTATCAACTGATAGAATTGGATCATAAAATAACCAACGACCTAATTCAAACTTTGGTTGCGTTTGTTCATTATTTTCAAATTTATAATTTGTCTCAGGAAAACCCTCTGGCAAGGTGAATTTCCAATATCTTTCAGAATAGGAAGAAATTACAGTTGTTTCCTTTTTACAACTATAAATCATTAAAATAAAAAAAACAAAAACAGTAAATAAAATCCTCATTTTGAGAAAGATTAAAAACTTAAGTCTTAAAAAGTATATTAAGACTTAAGTTAATTATTGATAAATATTACTCTTCAATAGCATCAAACATGAAGCCATAAGAATGGGTGTAAAATCCTACCGCCATAGAAACAGCATCAGCACCAGGCATATGAATCATATCTAATGTTTTTACACTTGTAGTATGAAACAATGTACCTGGATTCACTGTAATTTTAACTTTAGAAGTTTTATCTTTAGTTATAGTCAAATTGTTTGCTGAAAAAGAAATCGTTTTAGTAGTAACAACATTAGTCGCACCTTTGAAACCTCCTAAATGAAATACAAATGGAGTAGAAACTTTGTTTTTCATGTAATTACCTTCAGCTTTAGTTGCAATATAACCTGAATTCCAACTCCAGAACATTGTATTTACAGGATCTAATGCACCTGTTTGAGCACCTGAACAATTTCTAGCACTATCAACACCTAAAGTATAACTCATTTCAGTATAATCAGCTGCTGGTACATCTGCAATAGCCAATGTAGTTGTAGCTAAATCTGCTAAATCAACCAAGAAATAACTTTCTGGATGTACAAAATACGTCCCATCCGTTTTTTTGAATTTCACATTAGAAACATAATATTTTAATTTAGAAAAATTCAAGGTATCATGGTGCATTGGATGAATTAAATCAGAACCTAAAACAAAATTTTGTTCGTTCATCATTCCCCATTTATGAGTTAAAACGATCGATACAGAACCTTTTCCTGGATCAACAGCTGGTGTTGGAGTTGGTTCTACTGTTTCTTTTTTACAAGAAGTTGATAATGTTAAAGCTAACCCTAAAAGGGCGATCATTGAAATTTTTAATGTTTTCATTTTATTATTTTTTAATCCAAACAGTTTATATTTTACTTGTTCAGAAATTATTTTCGTAATTAATTAATCGATAAAATTTAACCACAGATATCGCAAAGGAGTATAAAAAGAATCTCAGAATTTTATTAAAACTCTGTGAAACTCTGCGCAAAACTCATTCTACTCTGTGGTAAAAGAAAATAACTACGAAAATTGGGGTGGTTGAAAACATTTAGAAATTTCATCGAAAGAATATTCGACTGAAAATGATGTAGAAGGTTTATTATTTTTATTATTTTGTATTGCTAAAATATAATCAACTGACTGAATGTCATTGAATATCTCTCCTTCTTTGATTTTTTTAAATTTTGGAACCTGACTTTTTGATTTCTTATTGAACTCTGCTTTGTCTTGTTCCTCTTGTTTTTTCAATTGTTTCGCTAAATAACATTTACCGTTACACTTCAGCATCGGTTTTGCTTTGTTTACACAATATTTTGCAGTTAATTCAGCTTGATTTATTTTCCAATTTACAATCGTAAAGAACCCTTGCAGTGACTGCAAAAGAACTGTTAATGTAAATACTATCAGGAATAAAAATCTCAATTTTATTACTTTTTATTTTTGCAAATATACTATTTAATCAAATTTGAAATACAAATAAAATAATAATCAAATTAATAACTATTATAATCTAAATTATTTCTCATTTACTTTTTTTTGTATCATCGTTAGTAAATTAACAATAAATTCTGAAGAACAATTTCCTACAGTGTTATTAAAATAAAAATCGCCAATTTGAATTTCATCTCGAATTGATTTATTAACTTTTATATTTTTAAAATCCGAAAACGAAATAAAAAAACGTCCTGGCATTGCTGATGTCCAGTCATTCTTGAAATAAATACCACTCGTACCTACAGCCAATCCTATTCTTCCTGAACCAAATATTTCAGTATCACATAATGCTAAAATTTCTGATTTAGGAATAAAAAATCGTTTACTACACTTTTTGAAAGCTCTTCTAGGGATTTCTGGATAACAATATAAACCTTGAGAAATCATTTTCTTAAATGTGTCTAATAATTCAATTCTTAAATCGTTAGAAATATTTACATGGTTTTCGACTGATAAAGTTGCTTCCTTAGTCTGTTGACAAAAAACACTTTGGCTAAATAACAAAATAATTAATGTCAAGATTTTTTTAATTTCCATACATTTTTTTTAAAAACTCAAATTTAATAAAATCTAAGTAAAATTAAATTTATTCTATTTTTAAAATTCACAATTCCACCCCATGAAAATCAATCGTCAATCGTTTATACTCATCTGTATACATATCATCCAAATTACGAATAATTAATTCTTCATTCATGATTTTTTTATTCTCTTTAGAAAAAAACAAAATAGATCTTTTAGGTAGATTTAGTTTTCCGTAAATGATTATTTCTTTAAAGCAATAGAGTTTCATTTTCAATCCATTCTCAATCCATTTTTTAGAAGTTTGAAAAGGTAGTATAAGCGCAAACACTCCATTTTCAGTTAGCAACTCTTTACTTTTTTGAAATAAATTAATCAAAGGTAAACTTGCTTCATGTCGCGAAAAAGCTTTTCGTTTAGACTCATTCAATAAACCATTTTCAAAATATGGAGGATTTGAAACGATTAAATCGAATCTTTCAGAAGTTGAATATTCTAAAAAATTACAAAGAACACCTTCTACTCTATCTTTCCAAGGTGAATTTTGAAAATTTTGAATCGCCTCTTCTAGACTTTCAGAATCAATCTCTAAGGCCGTTATCCTAAGTTCTGGCGATCTTTGTGCTATCATTAATGATATAACACCAGTTCCCGTTCCAATTTCTAAACAATTTCCTTTTTGATTGGATTCTATGAAAGAACCTAGAAGCATTGCATCCGTTCCGACTTTCATCGCTGATCGGTCCTGAATTATTGAAAATTCTTTAAACCGAAAAACAGACATAACTTTGAGTTTTAGATTGAGGGATTGAAATTAATCTAAATAGATTTCAATTAATCCTACCGGAGCTACAATATGTAACTCTTTATTTTCTCTATCCACTTTTGTTACCAAATTTTTAATCAACGGAACCAAAACTTCTTTTTCACCGTTCATAATTTGCAATAATGGATTGATAGATAAATCGATAACTCCTTGAATAATTCCTACTTCACCATAATTACCGTCAATACATTTAAATCCTACCACTTCGTGATCGTAGAAATTTGTACCCGATAATTGTTTCAAGAAAGTAGCTGGAAGATAAAGATCTTTATGATCGATGATTTTTGCATCATTTTCATTGTTAACTCCTTCGAATTTAACAAGTGCAAAAGGGTGATTTTTCAGAATAAACGATTCTATAAAAAAAGGAGTTAATTGATCATTAATCTCAATATACAAACTCTCAATTTTGGTATAATCACTAGGATTCGTAACGTCCAAAAACAACGAAACTTCACCTTTATATCCGTGAAGTTTCGCTACGTGTCCTAAATGAAAGCAATCTGCTTTATTCATTCACTAGTGTTTTTTATTCTGCTGAATCTTCTTCAGTTGCTTCTTCAGCTGAAGCTTCTGGAGCTTCTTCTTCAACAGCAACTTCCTCTTCTACAGCAGGAGTGTTTTTTAATTCAATCGCTTTCGCTTTTGCAGCATTTGCAGCAACTTCAGCTTTTAATCTTTCAGCTTTGATAGCTTCAACAGACTGACCTAAACCAGCTTTTTTAGCATCAATTTTAGCAGCTTTTTCAGCTTCCCAAGCAGCGAAACGAGTTTCAACTTCTTCTAATGTTAAAGCTCCTTTTTTTACTCCATTCACTAAGTGATTTTTGTAAAGAACTCCTTTGTAAGAAAGGATAGCACGAGCAGTATCAGTCATTTCAGCTCCAGTTTGAACCCAGTTTAAAGTACGATCGAAGTTAATTTCGATAGTTGCTGGATTTGTGTTTGGATTGTACACTCCTAATTTCTCGATGAATTTACCATCTCTTCTAGCTCTTGAGTCAGCAGCTACTAAATGGAAAAATGGTTTCCCTTTTTTCCCGTGTCTTTGCAATCTAATACGTGTTGCCATTTTTTTGTTTTATAATTTGAGGTGCGAAACCTCAGTTAATAAATAAATTATTTGGGTGCAAAGATAGTCTTTTTTTCTATACTACAATAGCATCAAGTGTTTATTTAATTTTACTTCATTAGTAAAACTAATTTTTATCATTTTAAGGAGTCGATTCATTTTATACTTTTACATACTTTTCAATACTAAATTTCATACGATGGAAATACGAGAACTAAAAACAATAGACGAAATGATTTCACATCTTTCTGTAATGCAAGAACTTTACCCTACTCTTACAGAAATTCAATATTACGAAATGTTGTCTGAAATGATTCCCAATAATTATGGGCAAATTGCGGTTTTTGAACATGAAAAATGTGTGGGTATCAGCGGTTATTGGATTGGAACAAAACTTTGGTGTGGAAAATATTTGGAATTAGATAATGTAATTGTCTCTAAAGAATATCGTTCTAAAGGTGTCGGTAAAATCCTTTCTGACTTTCTCGATAACAAAGCCCATTTAAACAATTGTACGATTCAGGTTTTGGATGCCTACTCCACCAACTTTAAGGCTCATCGCTTTTATTACAATCAAGGCTTTAGCCCAAAAGGATTTCATTTTGTGAAAATCCTAGATAAAAACGGAATCCGTTAAAACACAAAAGGACGTTCAAAATGAACGTCCTTTTGCAATCACACTAACTATATTTAATTATTGAACTACCACTTTTTCAATTGTATTTCCGATTTGAAAGAAATAAACACCAGGGTTTAACGATTTCACATCAAAAGTTTCAACTGAAGAATTTGTATATTCTCTTTTCTCGATTAATTTCCCATCAGTAGCTACAAAATTAATTGTACCATTTACAGACATTAAATCTGAGAAAGAAATTGTTACAACATCATTTGATGGATTTGGATACACTTTAAATAAAGATGTAGTTGTTTCATCAATACCTGCACAACTACTAACAGTAATAGCTGTTGCTAACAATGAAGCACATGATCCATTTGCAGGTGTAAACAAATAAGATTGAGATGTAGTTGTACTTACAGTTGATGGCGACCATGTCCCTGTAACTGAATTTGTAGAAGTTAACGGTAAAGTTGGAGCAACTGAACCTGTACAAACAATTGAAGGTAAATTAAATGCAGGAACAACTACAGGACTTACAGTAACAGAAACAGACTTAGTTGTAGCACAAACTCCATTAGAAGGTGTAAACAAATACGTTGCTGAAGCTGTATTACTAACTGTAGCTGGAGACCAAGTACCTGGTACAGATTCTACTGAAGTAGAAGGTAAAATTGGCGCAGTTGCTCCAGTACAAATTGAAGTTCCAAAATTAAAAGACGGAACAGAATTTGGCGTTACAATCACTGTTGTATTGTAAGAAGAAGCACATGATGTTGATGGAGTGAATACATATGTACCTGTTGTCAAATTACTTACCGTAGAAGGTGCCCAAGTCCCAGTAACTGAATTCGTAGAAGTTGTTGGTAATGTTGGTGCAACAGCTCCTAAACATATCGGTTGAATTGTATTGAAAGTTGGTGTTACAGATGTAGTTACTGTAATCGGAACTACTACTGGAGATACACATGAATTACCTGTCGGAGTAAATGTATAACTATTAGAAGAAGTATTACTTACAACTGAAGGACTCCATGTACCAACGATAGAATTGTTTGAAGTTGTTGGTAAGGTTGGTGCAGTTGCTCCTGAACATAATGTTGAAGCAATAGAGAAAGTAGGAACTGTAGCTGAATTTACTGTTACAGTAACATTTGCAGTATTAATACAAGATCCACTTGAAGCAGTAAATGTATAAGTCGCTGTTGATGTATTATTTACCGTTGATGGATTCCAAGTACCTACAATTGAATTATTTGAAGTCGTCGGTAAAACTGGCGCTGTAGCTCCTACACAAATAGCATTTGGAGTTGTAAATGTTGGAGTTGTAGAAGGTGTAACAGTCACATTTAAATTTGCTGTTGTTGCACATAAACCTGAAGTCGGTGTAAAAACATACGTTCCAGATGCAGAATTACTAATTGTTGACGG
>CANCEQ010000090.1 GCA_947375085.1 Flavobacteriales bacterium | reverse complement strand
ACAATATCTATTTGATTATCAAGCAAAAATTCTTTGAACATTTTACCTGAAAACCGAATTTGAGCTTTTGTCTTGTCATATGATGGCTGAATTAAACAACTATATTTAATTGGTTCAAAATTATTTTTTACATTATAATATCTAAAAGAAGGTTGAATATATAGTGGATATTTAAAAAACAAAAATGGTTTTTGTTTACTTGTTTTTGTTGTATCGATAATTAAGCTTTCTAAACTTATTTTATCTAGAAATGAAGTTTTAATTACAATAATTTTAGTTGGAGCGCGATGAAAATAACGTTCTAACGGATGAAAAATATCCTTGTATAATTTAAAACTTTGAATCGAAAATTTGCTATATTCCCATTTAGTTAAATCAAAATAATTGTTTTTAATTTCAGTTTCTTTTCCCAAATTAATAAAAAATGAACCTTTTTTACTAATGACTATTGAATACAAGTATGTCGAATGAACAAATCCAAACTCACCATATTGAATGATAATATTTCCTTTAGAAATCGACTTTTGAACATTTTTTTTAAGTTCTTGGATAGATAGTTTTAATGGAGACCATTGCGTTTTATTCATTTCTCCATAATAGAATGCTGAATCTATATACGCTTTATTTTTGGTGCTTTCATAGAGGTAATAATAACACGAGACCATTGAATTATATGGGGAATACCCATAAATATCTGTAAATATAGAAATATCAATATCTTTATTTTGGATAGAAAAAGAATGATATTGTTTTATTGTTTTTTTTAATCTTTCTAAATGTTCCTTAATTATCGTAATATTTTTATCTTTTTGGTACAAAACAGAAATAGGAAACGTGCTCCAATTATATACATTTAAATAGATACTTTTTAAATCGTTTAAGTTGTAATGTCTATCATTTGTTCTTTCAATATCTAAATAAGCTTTATTAAAATAATCTTTTGAAGTACTTAAATCTCCATGCATATAACTAGCTAAACCCTCCAAACAATAAAATCCAATTTTTACAGGATAATTGTCAATTCTTTGTTTTTTTAAAATGGATAACCCTTTTTCATAATATTTAATTGCTTCTTTATAGTAAATAGACTCTTTTACTGATCCGCATCTATCTAAACTAATATTTCCTCTAGATTTACAATAATTGACTTCAACTAAAGTATTCAATAACTTATGTTTTTTTAATAAAACATAAGCTGAATCATAATAAGCATTCATTAATTTATAATCTGATCCATCATTTCTTCTAGTTGTGGCATAACTCTGATATAAACTAATCCATAATATAGAGTTTCTAAGGGGATCATTTTTATGAAGCTTTGGGTAAATAGAAGCATATATTTCCAATGATTTAAGTGGTTGCACTTCAAAATTATAATATCGTATCATAGAAATACCATATTTCACTTCATCCAAATAAGAAAAATCTTTCTCTTTATGTATTAATTGATAAGCAGAATCCACATATTTTTTATAGTCTTCCACAAATGACATTCCGTAATAAGAAGATGCAATTTGATAATAAATATCAACTCTTTTTCTATTAGATTTAGTGAAAGTTAATTCCTTCTTAAGCGAATGTATGGAAGCTGAATAATAACCATTATTATATAAATAATTTGTAATGGATTCTTTGGCAAAAGATTGTTCTGAAGTAAAAACACTTATACAAAATAGTACTAAAAATTTTAAACTAAAATAAAAATTTGATTTAATTGACATTTAAAAGGAGGTTAAGAAGGGTATCGAATTTGTTTAATTGGTTGTGATTGTAAATTATGACTAAAAAAACTTCCCTCGACGAATAATGCGATCTACTGGAATATGAATCGTTCCAAATACTTCGTGTGAACTCAAAGAATCTAAACTAAAACCTACTTTTGTTCCTCTTTCAGTCCAAACGCCGTGATTGGCAGAAGTTACCTCTGTTTTAGATGGAAAAGCTCCCGAATAGAAATAATAATAACCATCTTTCTTTAACATGGTGAGAAGTGGTGAAGTAATTAACCTGAACTTATCGTTCTCTTTTCGTAAAATTCCCTTCTGAAACAAACGATTGATAAAATAAGGGCCATTTTCGTTTACTGAAAACATTAAAGAAAATCCTGGAACTAAAACATCTTTGGTTGATTTCACTTCTACTACATTGAATTCTTCATCCATTTCAGATTTAACAAATGTTTCTTTTACAATTGTTGAACCACCTTGTCTGAAACACAAATCACCGTTCCACGCATTGATAAAATCAGCAGTTGGAAAACTTACTTTTTTCCCCATCTGAACTAAATAACGGTAAATTGGATCTTTTGGATTTTTCCTTAAATCCGAAATGTCAATGTGAATTCCAATTTGTTTACTTGTTTTATCAGTTGATTTCCAACCCAATCCTTCCTCTTTCATTTTAATAGCAAGAGGACGCTTATTACGGATATAAGAGAGTAAACTAAAGCTAGATGAGTCACTGTTATGGGCAAATAAAGCGGTTTCTACTCCGTGTTTTTTTAATTTTTTCCAATTCGAATAAATCACTAATTTCTCTTCTTTGAATTGTTTTTCCTTTAAGAAATCCCTCCAACAATGGGCAATTCCGCCTTTTTTAGCGAATAAAATTTGCTTTAATTCGTTCGTATATTGCGTTCCTTTGTATAAAAACAACCAGTTTTTATCATACGTTAAATAACCTGATTCTTTCTTTAATTGATACGCTTTTTGTTCGTAAACGGTTGTATCGGTTAGACTTAACAATTTACTCAATCGTTGAATCCCTGGATATATTTTACTACTATCAGCAACTTCAACCATCACTCCCCAATTTCCATTTTCATTTGCGAAAAAATACAATGGTTTTTGAAAATCCAAACCGTAATTTTTACCTTGACTTAATAAAAATTCTTGGGTGAAAAAATCTCTAAATGGAATTTTATTGTAAAAAAGCATTCCACTTGTTTCTCTCGCAAGATCAAGTAGATAACATCGTCCTAGAAAATCTGCTTTTGGTAAACGATCAACAAAAGTAGGCTGCTCGTGTCGACCACTAATGTATTTTTTTAGGTACAAAAACCCACCAACAGACGATGCTAAAATTAGAATAAACAGAATTTTTCGAAACATTCTACCCTCCTACTTATTTCGTTAATACGTAAATACTATTTACTAAATCTAAAATGTATTTCCCTGGGTTTCCGTTTTTATCACTGAAATTATAAACGATGTCAAATGAAGTTTTTTGTAAACCTGTATTTGAAGAATTTAATTCCATCACACCTGTTTTTTCTCTCATTGCATCTAAAATTTCATTTTGTTGCGTTGTAAACATTTCTCTTGGCAAACGCTCGATTGTTTTACTCCAATCTATATGAGCATACATAAAACCACCGTGTTTCATTTCACGAGCAGCTTTACCAGAAATTGCTTTACTTCCATAACCATCCGAATGATTCAATGCTAAATCTTCATCGTTTGTGAAAATGAATAAACCATTTTTATTAATCATATACAACGGAATTGATTCCAAAATGGCATTATCAAATTTCCAATAGTTCCCATAATTTTTACATTGAGAAGTTAAACGTCCGATATGTTGTAAAATATGATCTGGAATATCACTTCTATCTGTAGAAATACCAAATGTAAACAAGGGCATATCTTCTTCTCCAATTACTTCTTTTTCAGAAAATTCAAATGTTTTTTCATCATATAAGTACTCAATTTTTTTAGTTTTCACCTTTTTGATTCCATTAAACGTACCAAACATACTTCCTTTGTACGTACCAAAAAGAGCATCTTTATTGATGAAATCATTAAATAATTCCAACGTTAATAAAGATGAAGAAACACGAGCATCTTTCTGTTTTTCTAAAATTGGAACAATGATTTTATATGCTTGCTCGTATGCTTCACGTAAGTTTACATTATACGTGAAGTGTGCAGGACTAGACTCATGAATGTATTTCAAAACCGATCTATCAAAACGAGAATCATTTAATTTCTTATAGATTGAACCTAAAACTTCTCCATAATTTGATTCCAATTTCAATTCAATCGAATTGTTATTTAAAACCAAATCACCCAAGATTACATTTCCTGTATACAACTCTGTTACTTCTGTATAAAGTCCTGGAAACATCGATTGAAAGTACCAAATACCCTGCGCTTTTTTCAAGTTTCTTGAATTGTCCATATAGAAAATCCCTTCCGTCTTGTGTGTTAATTGGTTCGAAAAATTAGAATCCGCCTTTTTTAAATTATTCCCTTTAATAAATAAATCATAACAAATTTCTTTCAAGTATTTACGCTGAAAAATCAATAAAACACTGTCTTTAAATTCATTGTAATTTTTTTCGTTTGGATCTTCTGTAGCTACGGGATAAGCAATTTCGGCACCTTTAGGATTCGTTTGCGTCAAAGAATCTACCTTCTCAGCGTCAAATTCTTCTTCTTGCATAATTTCATCTGAATTATCCAAAACCTCACTATCATCTACTTGAATATCATTCGGTAAAATGTTTCCTCTAGAAGTCCAAACTGAATCGGCATAATTTGAAACCTTTTCCATTAATGGCTCAACACGCATTAATATTCCTACATTCCCTTTAATAATCAAATGATTAGATAGTGAAGTGTAAAACTCTAAACCTTGAACTGATTGTTCAACTTTATCAAAATCATCAAAAACTTTGAATAATTGGGCTTTGTCTTTAATACCGAAAGTAAAACCTGACACTTCGTGGTCATCACCTCTTCCGTAAAAAACATTTAGTTTTTGATTGAAATCAATCCCTGCATCTTTCAATGTTTTACCAGAAGTTGAACCATCAAATAATTCCGATTGAACTTCTTCCATAAATTCATACTGAACTAAATCGTCCATTGAAATTTTCTGTAACAACGTTATATTGTTGATACTAAATACCGTGACAGCATCTCTCGGAATGAAATCCTCTGAATTTTGAGCTAGTAGATTTAAGCTAAAAAACAAACAAGTTAACGCGATTAAAATTCTCATATTCAATTATATAATCTGCATATTCAAATTGCATTTATTTTATTTGCTAATTGTAATCTGCAGTGTGTATTCTATTTATTAATTTTTTAAAGGACTAAGGTAGATTGTATTTTCCAATAATTTAGCATTTTGAAGCAAAGAATATGTATTGGTTTGCAACATAATTGCCATTTTACTTGCTGATAATTTAGCGGATGGATTATCAAATTTTTCAACAGCTCTATCAAAACGAGTAATAGAAGTATATTTTCCTTGCGTCAATAATTCAATTTCATTTGCGGTCAATTCTTTTGTTTTTTTCAAATTGAGTTCAGGAATATCCCTTGTCAATTTTAATCCTTCCCAAGAAATCCAATTATGAGATAAATCCTCTCCATTTTTTAATAAATTTTCTTCCGTAATAATTTCTTTAATAGCTGTTTGAAGAGCGCTTACATTAGTAAAATCGCATTTCATTTTGAAAATAAAATCAACAAAATTACTTTCAATTGTCACATTCGAAATCCCTTCTTTTGCCTCAAATTTTGTCTTTATTCGAACTATTTCAGATTTGATATGATCAATCGTTGGAACCTTATATCCATTTAAACTATCCAACGCTAATATTGAATTAATTTTCAATTTACTAGAGCTTAAATTAACATTGTATTTAAAAGTTCCAGTTCCATCGTTATGAATTGTTAAATCATCAAATATTTCAATACAAGAAGTAAAGAGAAAAAGCGACGAAAATAACAAGAAAATAAATTTTAGTTTCATAGTACAAATTTATACATAAAAGAAGTAATTTGTTTTCAAATTTAAACAGTATTTAAAAATTACCATTCAAATTGAATAACGGTTAAATCAATAATATTGCCATTTTAAATTATTAACAAGGAATTTATAAATTTTTAACTTATTTTTGTTTTAAATATTTTAAAATAATTTTGTTATGGTTAAAAAACTACTATTTCTTACAGTAATGATGATTTCATTGTCTTACAATGGTCAGATTTTATTCAAAGTAACTGCACCATCAGTGATTGCAGCGAATTATGACTTTACCTATACTTCAGATCCTGGATCAACTACTCCATGGGGAGGAGTAATCGCTAACACTAATCAGGCAATTTCTGGTGATTTACAGTTAATTGCTCACGGTACAGGTTCTGACTCGTTAGGTTGTACTTCAAACAATGCTTCTTTAACAGGTAAAGTTGCCGTTATTTACCGTGGAAGTTGTACATTTTACAACAAAATTAAATATGCTCAAGATAAAGGAGCTATTGCTGTTGTAATTATTAACAATGTAGATGGTGCACCAATTGGAATGTCTGGTGGAACTTCTATTCAAAATGCTTTAATTACAATTCCAGCGATTCAAATTTCTAAAATTGATGGAGCTTTAATAAGACACCAACTTGATTTAAATCAAACAGTAAGTATCTTATTAGGTAATTTACAAGGTCATTTTACAAATAACTTATCTATCTACAAAGATTATGCAACAGTAGCAAAATCATATGCAACTCCTCAATTAACTGCTAAAAATTCTTCTGAAGTGGTTTTACCATTGAAATTATACGCTTTTAATAGTGGATCAAATGCTATTTCTGCTGCTTCTGCAACCGTTACAGTGAAAAAAGGAAATCAAATTCTTCACACTGAAACTGCTACTCCTCAAGCTTTAAATACTGGAGATACAGCAATTTTTACTTTTGCTGATTATCCTGTTGATAATGTTGCTTTAGGAAAATACACGATTATTTATAGTTCAAATACAGGTCTAGTGAATGATGATGATCATTCTGATGATACTTTAAAATTTGATTTCGAAATTACAGACAATATTTATTCTTTAGCACCTTTAAGTAATGGTGTCCCAGTTGCTGATTACTACACTAGAAGTGGATCTACAGGTTTAACACAATTTAAACAATGTATGAGATATTCTAATGCTAATGCAGGAAGAATTGGAGCTGAAGGTATGTATTTTGGAGCAAAAACTGACTCTTCAAGTATTTTAATTAATATGGAAGAATTCAACCTTGAAACTTTCAAATGGAGTGATGTGTTTGGTACTCCTTTCTCAAGTAATTTTGATTCTTTGGATTTAGTAGACAATACTATGTTTAACATTCCAGGTGAAATACAAGGACAAATGATTTATGTTCCTTTTAGAAATTCAATTCCTTTGGAAAACAATGCTGTTTACTTATTCTGTTTAACTCCAACTAATCCAAAAATTAGTATTGGATATAACAGTTTAATTGACTATACTATGAATAATATAGAATTAAAACAATCTGCTCACCCATTTAGTTCTACAACAACTTCAGTAGCTTGGTATAGTGATTTCACTAAAAATTTAACTCCTGCATATGCAATTAAAACTGCAGATGTTGCAACTTTAGGAATTACTACTTCTTCAGCTATTACTGATGGGTATGTTTATCCAAACCCTACAAATGATAAAATTACAATCTCTTTAAAATCAGTTAAAGCTGCTAAATTAACAGTTACTGATATTACTGGTAAAGTTGTAATGAATTCTGCATTAAATTTAACTAATGGAAACACTTCAGTTAATATTAATGCATTAGAAAACGGTCTTTACATCTTCAATATTACAACTGAAGATGGTAAAACTGCTCAATACAATGTTGTGAAAAATTAATAGAAAATTGAATTTTCTTTAAAGAGGCTGTCTGAAAAGATAGCCTCTTTTTTTGTGTCAAAATTAAATTCTTATATTTGCCTTTATGGACCAAACTTTTGGGAAGAAATATAAATTGTGCCGTCAAAAACTGATTGATTCTGTTTTTAAACAGGGGACTTCAGTTAAACAATATCCGTTTGTTTTGCACTTTTTAGAAGTAGAAGAAACGTTAGAAGCGCCTTTTCAAATAACTATTTCTGCACCTAAACGTTTATTTCGTAAAGCCCACGATCGAAATAGAATTAAACGTCTTATGCGTGAAACTGTTCGCCGAAATAAATTAATTTTGGAAACATACGTTGAAACACATAAAAATTTAGCTCTTTTTATGGTCTATACAAACAAAGAAGAAATGCCATATGATGTACTTCTTCGAAAAAATGAACAACTTTTTATACAACTAATAAAAAAATTAGAAGAGAATGACACTTCAAAAATTGAACAATAAATTTCTAATTATTTTCGCATTCATTGCGTTAATTTCTTTTAAATCAATTTCACAATCAAATGGTTTTGAACTGATTAAAAATATGGAGATCACAGATTTAATCTATGAACACCTAGAAAAATATTATGTAGATGAGGCGCATGTTGGACATCTTTCGAAAGTTGCTATTGATGCAATGCTAAAAGAATTAGATCCTTATACAGTTTATTACCACGAGTCTAATATGGAAGATTACCGAATGATGACAACCGGTCAATATGGTGGTATTGGAGCGATGATACGTACAATGAATAAAAATACATACATCGCTGAACCATATCAAGGAAATCCAGCTGAAAAAGCAGGGCTTAAAGCAGGGGATAAAATTATCTCAATCGATGGAAAAAGCATGTTAGGCAAACCCTCTGATGATGTTTCTAGTTCTTTAAAAGGACCTAAAGGATCAACAATTAAAATTGAAATTGAACGTGAAGGTGAAGGAGTGAAATTCATTTCTGTAACAAGAGACGAAATTAAATTACCAGATGTTCCTTATTCAGGTATGTTAAATTCTACTGTTGGATACATCAAATTAAATAGTTTTACTCAAACTGCGGCAGCTGATGTAAAGAGTGCTTTCCTTGACTTGAAAACAAAAGGAATGACAGAATTGGTTTTTGATTTAAGAGGGAACGGTGGTGGACTTTTAGTTGAAGCGGTTAAAATTGTCAATTTGTTTGTTAAAAAAGGCCAGACAGTTGTTACAACAAAAGGTCGAGTTGCGGAAGAAAACAGAGTCTATACAACCTTAGAAGATCCAACTGATTTAACAATTCCAATTACTGTTCTAATTGATGAAGGTTCTGCTTCAGCAAGTGAGATTGTGTCAGGAAGTTTACAAGATTTAGACCGTGCGATTATCATTGGAACAACTTCTTACGGAAAAGGATTGGTACAAAGAACGTATGATCTAAAATATGGTTCAAAAATGAAATTGACCATTGCTAAATACTATACTCCATCTGGAAGATGTGTTCAACGTTTAGAATATTATGACCACGAAGAAGGTGAAAAACCAAAAGAAATTTCAGATTCATTAATTAAGAAATTCAAAACATCCAACGGAAGAGAAGTAATAGACGGAAGAGGAATTGAGCCAGATATTAAAATAAAAGACAGAGAATATAGCCGCCTAACTGGAACTATCTTCGCTAATAATTTAGTTTTTAATTATGCCACAAAATTTAGAATTGCAAATCCTACAATTGAAGCAGCTGGAAAATTTAAACTTTCAGAAATACAATACGAAGAATTTAAAAAATATGTGTTGGCTGAGAAATTTACCTACTCTACAGCTTCCGAAGAAGTATTAGAAAAAATGAAAAAAGTAGCGGAAGAAGAAGGTTTTTATGAAGATTCGAAAGCTGAATACGAAGCACTACTTTCTAAAGTAATACCTTCAAAAGAAAGAGATTTAGAAAAATTCAAAGAAGAAATCAAAACAATGTTGGAAAATGAAATTGTTTCGCGCTATTATTTCCAAAAAGGAAGAGCAGAAGATGCTTTTAGAACAGATCAATACATTGCAAAATCAATTGAAATTTTAAAAAATTCTTCAGAGTATAATACTATTTTGAAAAAATAAGCGTTAGTTAATTATCCTCCATCTAAATTTTAAATTTTTGAATTGTAAAATCTAATTTCGTGAAGAAATAGTATGTTAGATAAACTCTTTGGCTTCAAGGTACATTCGTTACTACACGTTTTAGGAATGTCTATACTCGCTTTTGGATTACCCCTGAACAAAGTATTGATGTCGATTGGAGCAATTTGGGGAGTATCTAATCTCGTTTTAGAAGGAGATGTCAAAACATATATTCAAAACATTCGTATAAATAAAGCATTTAAATGGTTATTGGCATTTTGTGCCTTACACCTTATTGGCATAATTTGGTCATCAGATATTCCTTTTGCTTTACACGATTTACGTATCAAATTACCTTTATTAGCCGTTCCGCTTGCTTTGGTTGCTCGTCCAATTTCTAATCGAAATCACGTTCACCTCATCCTGTATGCTTTAGTCCTCTCATTAATAATTACATCGTTCTTAAATTTTGGATTTTACCAACAATGGTTTGGACCAAAACAATACCAAGATATTCGAGAAATGTCATTGTTTGGATCTCACATCCGTTACGGAATTTTGATTGCATTAGGTTTCGGGATTTCACTATATATAGTGTATTCAAAAAAATCAATTGTACCAATTTTTATTTGGGTATTACTTTTGATTTGGTTTAGCTTTTATAGCTTTTATAGTCAGATATTATCGGGGGTTCTCTCGCTTATTATCGTTGTTTTTGTTTTTATCTTATTTGTTACTTTCAAATACAGAAAATACATACCTGTTATTATCGGAGCACTCATCATGCTTCTATTATATGGATTATTTGTCTTTTTCAAACCACAACCAATAGAAAAATTGAACCTAAAAAAATTACCCCTTAAAACACAAGAAGGTCATTTTTACACTAACGATTTTAAAAGTCAAAACAAAGAAAATAATAAATTAGTTTATATTTCGTATTGTGATGTTGAATTAGAACGAGAGTGGAATAAATTATCTACCTATCACTATTACGAGAAAGACAAAAAAGGGCAATTCCTAAGAAATACGTTAATCCGTTATTTAGCTTCCAAAAACTATACAAAAGATGCAGTTGGAGTAAAAAAATTAACTTCATTTGATATTCACAATATTGAAAATGGAATAGCAAGCGTTGAATTACTTCAAACAGGTATTATGGCTCGTTTAAATGGCATTAAATATCAATTTAACAACAATTTTGACCCTAATGGTCATTCAATTTTACAACGTTTAGAATATTGGAAAACAGCGTTAGAAATTATTCAAAAAAATTGGATAATTGGAATAGGTACAGGTGATGTTCAAGTAGCATTTGATCAACAATATGAAAAAGACAATTCAATCTTACTTAAAAAGAATAGATTAAGAGCGCATAACATGTATTTAACTGTTTGGGTGACTTTTGGAATTATTGGATTGATCGTTTTCTTAGGCTTTCTTTATTCTTTCATTCGATTCAATTTAGAAAATAGAGAACTTGTAGCAATTATGTTTTTCTTTGTTATGATAGCAACCTTCTTAATAGAAGATACGATTGAAACTCAAATGGGAGTTAGTATTATTTCATTATTTGTAGGACTTTTTCTTACTAAATTAGAAACGCAAGAAAAACCTATTTAACTATTTATCTTTCTTGAAAATACTACCTACTTCTTTACCAATTTTTTGAATTGCATCAACACTTTTAGAAATTGGAGTTGTTGTAAAATCTTCATATCCACTGTATAAATTCTCAGCAATTTCTTGTGATGGATAAATCAGTATTTGATCATTTTCAGGCATCCCTTTTTCTAATTTAGAAAGGAAATTATCTACACCAGAGTAATACGATA
>CANCEQ010000089.1 GCA_947375085.1 Flavobacteriales bacterium | reverse complement strand
TAACTACCTCAAAATCATTCACTAAAACTACAGTTGGAGAAGAGACATTTACGTTGGATAAAATCAATCAATTATCGGCAACAGCTGAAAAAGTGGCTATTTCGTTGGAAATGCATACACAACCTGTTTGGACAATCTTAATGTCTTTACCGTATTTAATGGAATTTCCGTATGAGTGTTCTGAACAAACTTTTTCTCGTTATTATGCAAATAGAACAGTCCTAGCGATACTGGATTCACATCCTGAATTTCAAGCGATTATAGAATCTTGGAAAACAACTGACCCTTCTGCATTTCTTTCTGAATTAGAGAAAAATCCTGATTTAAAAAGCATCATTTTAAGCGAAACTCCGTGGGTAATGGATGCACAAAATGAAACCGATCAACGTACTAAATTAGCTTTCTTATTCGATAAAAATAATTTAATGGCGAATATCGAAAATGCAAAACAAAAATTGATAGACCTACAAACCGCTGATGGTGGTTGGGCTTGGTATGGTGGTAAAGAAGCAAATATTTATATAACGCAATACATTGTTTCAGGATTAAGAGAGTTACAAGATAGAGGGGAGCTTCAAGATGTAACGAGTAATCCTAACTTGAAATCAATTCGAACGGCTCTTGATGAAGCTGATAAATATTTAGAACTTTATTATAAAAGACTTTACGATAATCTAAAACCGGAAGAAATTAAAAATAACGTTGGCCTTTCAGCACAACACATTCAATGGTTGTATTCAACAGGAGGTTATGAATTCGATAAAAATGTGACGAATTATTACGAAGCTTGTTTAATGCGTAACTGGACAAAATTCAATTTACAAACACAAGCCATTGCTGGTTTATACGCACTAAAAGCTGGAAATAGTGAACTTGCTACTAAAATTAAAAAATCACTTTTACAAAGAGCAATCAATAAACCTGATTTAGGTATGTATTGGAATGAAAACAAAGCAGGATACAATTGGAATGAAGCACCGATTGAAACACAAGCCTACCTTATCCAATTCTTCGGAAACTTTCCTGAATTACAAAAAGAAGTACGTCAAATGCAATTGTGGTTAATGCAACAAAAACGCACCAACTCGTGGGAATCAACTCGTGCTACAACATTGGCTTGTATGTCTTTATTTATCAATTCGGGTATCAAAACAAATCAATTTCAACAAGTGGTAAAAGTGAAATTTGCAGATGGAACGAATCTAGGTACATTGAAAAAAGAAAGTGCATCCAACTTTAAATTTACAGGCAAAGAAGCAACAAACGGTAAATCGACAGTTACAGTTGAAACACAAACGGAATCCCCTGTTTTCGGTTCAATTTACCTTCAATATACTGACTTAATTGATAAAGTTGAAAAATCTACTGGCGACATTCGTTTAGAGCGCCATTTTTATACCTCCAACAAAGGAGTCGAAGAAGAAATTTTACCTTCTAGCATATTACCAATTGGAACGATTGTAAAAGTGAAACTAAAAGTCGTGAGCAACCAATCGATGGAATTTGTTCACCTGAAAGATGGAAAAGGTTCCGGTTTTGAAGCAAGAGAAGCATTGTCAGCTTATCATTATAATTCTGTCGGTTATTACCAAGTGAATAAAGATGCATCCACAGAAATTTTCATCGATTACCTTCCAAAAGGAACGCATCAATTTGAATACGAGATAATTGCTTCAGGAAAAGGAACAATTAGTGTTGGAGCTGCAGAAGTAGAATGTATGTACGCCCCAAGTTTCAGAGCAAATAGCGGTGGGTTTAAATTTTTGGTGAAATAGGATTTTTTAAAATTGATAATGGGGAATTGATAATTGATAATGCGGTGAATACATCAATAAACATAGGATTGGGATTCATCCCAATCAATTTGTGACGTTATATTTTTAAAATTAAACCATTTATAACAATTTCAATTGATAAACATAGGATGGGGATTCATCCCAATAGATTTATAGTATTTTCGATAAACACAGGAATTAATTCCATCCCAAATGAAATTTGACGTTTTAAATTTGAAGTGAAATAATTTATTAATTCATTATTGGGAATTGATAATGCGGTGAATACATCAATAAACATAGGATTGGGATTCATCCCAATCGATTTATAGCATTTTTGATAAACACATGAATTAATTCCATCCCAAATGAAATTTGACGTTTTAAATTTGAAGTGAAATAATTTATTAATTCATTATTGGGAATGGATAATTGACAATGCGATGATTACATCAAAAAATAGGATTGGGATTCATCCCAATCGATTTGTGACGTTATAATTTTAAAATTATAACCATTTATAACAATTTATAACAATTTCAATTCATAATCATAGGATAGGGATTAATCCCTATCCTATGATTATCAAATAAATATTACAAACAAATCGTTCAAAAAATTGAAATAATTGAAAATCTATTTATCCAAACGCGGTGAAAAAATTATTTATTTACCGCAAATTTGCGGCGAATAATTCGTATATTTACCGCATAGAATAACATCATTATGGCAAAGTACATTTATCAATCTGAAAATTGGACCAATTTTACCTGGAAAAGTGAGGATATAAATTTACTTTTTGGGGAAGTTAGAAACCTACAAGGAAAAATTAATGGTCAAATGAATTCATTAGGTTTCTCGATGAAAGAAGAAGCATCACTAACGACACTTACCCTTGATGTTGTTAAATCTTCCGAAATTGAAGGAGAAGTTCTTAATTATGATCAAGTTCGTTCATCTATAGCTCGACGGTTAGGTATCGATGTCGCTGGTTTAATAAGTTCAGATAGAAATATTGAAGGTGTAGTTGAAATGATGCTTGATGCAACACAAAACTTCCATAAACCACTTACAGAAGAACGTTTATTTGGGTGGCATTCATCCCTTTTTCCGACAGGCTGGAGTGGAATGTATAAAATAGAAGTTGGACAATACAGAACAGGTGAAATGCAAGTCGTATCTGGACCTATGGGAAAAGAAAAAATTCATTTTGAAGCACCAAATCCAACAATTGTTAAAGCAGAAATGGATAAATTCATACAATGGTTTAATGATGAAAAAAATGAACTTGATCCGGTTTTAAAAACGGCTGTAGCACATTTTTGGTTTATTATTATTCACCCATTTGATGATGGAAATGGAAGAATCGCCCGAGCAATTTCTGATTTATTATTAGCGAGATCTGATAAAAGCACTGAACGTTTTTATAGTATGTCGAACCAAATACTATTGGATAAAAAAAAGTATTACGAAGTATTACAAAAGGTTCAACACAATGAAAGTGATATAACAGAATGGATAAAATGGTTTTTACAATGTCTTAAAAAAGCATTATTGGAAACCGAACTTTCAATGCAAAAAATTCTACAAAAAGCAACATTTTGGAATAAACACGAAAAAACACCTATCAACGAAAGACAACGATTCATTATCAATAAATTACTCTACGATTTTGAAGGAAAACTAAAAACATCAAAATGGGCTAAAATGACCAAATGTTCTGCCGATACGGCTTTAAGGGATATTAAAGATTTAATAGATAAAGGAATTTTACAACAAGAATCGGAAGGTGGGAGAAGTACAAATTATGAGCTGATAAATCTTTGAAAATCAACTACAAAATTATCAATAGAATTTTATTTAATTTTCATAATTATCAAGATTTATTTATCTCCTATAATATTATTAATACATATTGTGAGGATCGAATTGGAATGTGGCTTCAGCCCATTCAAATATAATATTTCAATTCAAATCGGCTTTAGCCAAAACCTATAGATGCTAAATTAAAACTAGAGAATTCTATTCTTAAAATAAAATGATAGTAACTATTATTTTGGCTAAAGCCGATTCATTTGATTTTTTATTACCTCCAGCTAAAGCTGGAGGCATTTTAAATGAATGGCTATTAATTTACATTTCTGAATATCAAATCAATCACATAATACATATTCATTAATAATAAATATGCTTCAAATAAATTATTATAAATATAATTCCGATATATCATAAAGCAATATAAATTTAACAATGCTAGCACCTCAAAATAAAATAATCCATCATTACACAAACCGAGATCGGATTTCAAAGGTATTTATTAAATAAACTTCCTTGGGAGTAGCGTTTACTTGTTATAAAAGATGCAAGAAGCTTAGGAAAAACTATGGTATGTCCCCAAAAGCATTGTATATTTCATTAGACAATCTGTATTTTTCAGATAATAAGTTAAGTATTTTAGTAGAAGACTCTGTAAACAAAAGTGGAGAACATTTGTTTGTAGATGAAGTACATAAATATACCAATTGAAATTTTGTATTGACCGAAATCAACTACTCTTCTTCGTTTTGGAAATCGTATAAACACCTGTAAAAATTAAGAGCATATACCCAATTTTGGGAAGTGTGATGGTATTGGTATAATCATCTGCAAAACCAATTGCACTTAATACAAACGCAAAAATGACGACTAAAACAGGTTGTAAATAAATGTACGAACTAGAAATAGCAGGTGACAAATATTTCAATCCATACATTGTTAGTAGGTAAGTGAAGAAAGTCACTCCGACAATTACATAGATTACTTTGGCTGTAATTTCAGGTGTAAACGTATTGTACTTTGTAGCGAAAAATTCGGTTAATGTTGGAGGGTAAAGCAATATGAAAAACAATCCAAATGTAAACACGTAAGTAATTACAGTAAGCGGTTGATATTTAACCATTAACGGTTTTGCAATCACTAAATAAATCGCATAACTAAAGGCATTGATGAATAGGAAAAAGTCGCCCAACATTGAATCGCCTTTTCCAGAACCTCCAGCCAATGTAAGTAAAACGGCTCCTGTTCCTCCCAATAATATTCCAATCACTTTGAGTTTTGTAATACTTTCTTTCAGAATAATAAACGATAAAATCACCACCAAAATCGGGTTGACCGTCATTATAATTCCCGAATTAATAGAAGAAGATAAATTCAATCCGTGGAAGAAAAACAATTGATTAATAGTAACACCAAACAATCCGCAAACAGCTAACAAAACGTAGTCTTTTTTATCAATTTTTTCTCGAACAAAAAAGAAGGAAGTCAACCAAAAAAGCAAAGTAGCTCCTGCAGCACGGAAAAAAATAAATACACTAGGAGTTAAATGTACAGGCATAATCCCTTTCGCAACAATATGACTTGCACCATATAATACATTCACCATAAAAAGTGCTAAATGAGCCTTTATTGTTTTTGAAATTTGCATTTGATTTGAACAGATTTAAATTCTAAAAATTTAACTGCAAAGTTAGGGATTTTAAATCGGTTAAAAGAAGATGTCGATTATAACAACAAAAACTTTAATAAACATTTCCCAATTCGGGAACTTTTTATTACCTTTATCAAAAAGAATAAAATTGAGAATCATTTCAAAAAAAATAATAAGAGAGTTTTGGGAAAAACACGCAGATAGCAAACAGCAATTGCAATCGTGGTATCAGGAAACTAGTAATATAAAATGGAAAAATACAAATGATATCAAAAAAGTATACCCAAGTGCAAGTTTTTTAACTGACAATCGAGTAGTTTTTAATATAAAAGGAAACACATACCGACTAATTGTTAGAATAAATTATGATTACCAAATGGTTTGGATTCGATTTATCGGAACTCATGCTGAATATGATAAAATTGACGCAAATAAAATTTAGAACAAATGACAATTAAACCAATAAAAACAAATAAAGATTATCAAAATGCACTTAAACGACTTGAGGTAATTTTTGATGCGAAAAAAGGTTCTCCAGAAGGTGATGAACTTGAAATTCTAGGTATTTTAATTGAGAAATATGAAGATGAATATTTTCCTATTGGATTTCCTGATCCAATTGAAGCTATTAAATTTAGAATGGAACAATTGGGATACAACCAAACCGATTTAGCTAAAATTGTTGGACTCAAAAGTCGTGTAAGCGAAATATTAAATAAGAAAAGGAAATTAACGCTTGAAATGATTCGACTTTTACACGAAAGTTTAAAAATACCAACTGAAGTTTTAATACAAGCTTATAAGTAATAAGTGGAAAATACTGAAAATAAACAAGTTATATTTAATATTTGTGAAGAATGCCAGGGTCGTGGAAAAAAAAGTCAACGACTCAAAAAGAAAGTTCGAATCAATTATCAATTAGAATGTGAACGATTTGAAAAAACGAACGGAGAAGGCATTCCTCCTATCCGCCCGAAAGCCCCTTTAATTTCTTGTTCAAATTGCAATGGTTCAGGACTTATTGAATCTTCTACTCTACCTATCGTTGATGAGGAAAACTATCCCCACGTTGCAATAATCGGTGGAGGTATTGGTGGAGTTGCACTCGCTGTGGCTTGTTTTCACAGAGGAATTCCTTTTACACTTTTTGAACGCGACAATAGCTTCGATGCTCGATCGCAAGGCTACGGACTAACGTTACAACAAGCTTCCAAAGCAATGGAGGGATTTGGTATTTTCTCTTTAAAAAACAAAGTCATTTCAACTAGACACGTTGTTCATACACCTGAAGGAAAAATTGTTGGAGAATGGGGAATGCGAAAATGGCTTGATCCAGATGTAAAAATCAATCCTCGAAAAACCAATATGCACATCGCTCGTCAATCGTTGAGAGCATCCTTACTAGAACAACTAGGAGGTGAACAAAAAGAAAATTGGGGGCATCAATTAATTGATTTTAAAGAAAATAAAGAGAATAGACTTGATGTAAATTTTCAAGTTGGTGATGCAATTAAAACGTTCAAAGCAGATTTAATTGTAGGTGCAGATGGAATTCGAAGTGCTGTAAGAAAAATTGTAATTGGGGATGAAAAAACACCTTTGCGTTACCTCGGTTGTATCGTCATTTTAGGAATTTGTCCGTTAACTGCTATTGATGTTATAGATCGTACTTTACTAGATTCAGCAACAGTATTTCAAACGGCCAATGGAAACGAACGAATCTATGTCATGCCTTTTGATTCCGACTCTGTGATGTGGCAATTAAGCTTCCCAATGTCTGAAGAAGAAGCCAAAGAATTGAGTGCTAAAGGTCAAGAAGCTTTAAAAGAAGAGGCTCAAAAAAGAACACAATGGCACGCACCGATTCCTCAAATTTTAACAGCAACTAAAGCAGCACAAATTTCAGGTTATCCAGTATATGATAGAGAATTATTATCGCAGGAATTAGTGGAAAAATGTGAAAAAGCAACGTTAATCGGCGATGCTGCTCATCCTATGAGTCCTTTCAAAGGTCAAGGAGCCAATCAAGCATTATTAGATGCATTGGCTTTGGCGAGAGGAATTGCAAAAGGATGTAAACCTTTATCCAACTGGAGAGAAGTTGGAATTAGAAAAAGTGTTTTAACATCATTTGAATCCGAAATGGTAGAAAGAAGTGCAGTGAAAGTAAAAGATTCAGCAGATGCAGCCCAATTTTTACATTCAGAAATCGCTCTTTACGAAGGAAATGAACCTAGAGGAAGATGTCTGAAACGAGAATAGTTTAAAAGAATTCAAATAAGAAACATTTTTAATAAAATCTATTATAAGTAGAAAATGTTAATTTTGTTAAAAAAAATAACAACTGTGATTAATTACCTACTTATGAAAACAAAAAACATTTTAAAACTAACAACATTTTGCTTCACTACCTATTTTTTAAATCCAATTTCAACTTTCTCTCAAGCAGGTTCTTTAGATCTAAGTTTTAATTCAACTGGTGTTGTAACTACAGATTTTTCAGGAAAAACAGATTCTGGATTAGCTACTGCATTACAAGCAGATGGAAAAATTGTTGTGGCTGGAACTAGTTCAAATGGAACAGACCTAGATTTTTCAATAGCACGCTATAATACAGATGGAAGTTTAGATAATTCATTTGACACAGATGGGAAACAGATCACTCCAATCGGTATAGGTTTAGATCGTGGATTTGCTGTAAAAATTCAAGCAGACGGAAAAATTTTAGTTGCAGGATATACTAATGATGGTACTCAAAGTGATTTTGCTTTAGTTCGATATAATACTAATGGAAGTTTGGATAATACATTTGATTCGGATGGGAAAATAATTACAGATTTTAACGGTTTAGACGATAACGCAACTTCAATTGCGATACAAGCCGATGGAAAAATAATTGTAGTAGGTTATACATACACAAATGCAGGTCAAGATATTGCAATTATTAGATATAATGTAGATGGAAGTTTAGACAATACATTTGATACGGATGGAAAACTTACTACAGATTATCTTAACTCTTATGATTATTCATCATCTGTTGCTCTTCAATCAAATGGAAAAATTGTTGTTTCCGGATATTCTACAATTGGATCAGATATAAATTTTACTCTTTTTCGTTATAATACAGATGGTAGTTTAGATAATACGTTAGACACAGATGGAAAACTTACTACAGCTTTTACGAGTAACGTTAATTTTTCAACATCAGTTGCAATTCAAGCAGATGGAAAAATCATAGTAGTCGGCGAAAGTTCAAATGGAACTGATAGAGATAATGCAATCGTAAGATACAATGTAGATGGTAGTCTAGATAATACTTTTCATGCTGATGGGAAATTGACAACTCCTATAGGAAGTTCAGATAATGGTGCTTCCTCAGTTGCTATCCAAGCGGATGGTAAAATTTTGGTTTCTGGATATGCAAGAATCAATTCTTTTGATGATGTAACATTGATTAGATATGAAACAGATGGTAGTTTAGATAATACATTTGACAGTGATGGATTTGTTACGTATTCTAGTGCAGGTAAATATCTTATGGGTAATGCACTTGCTATTCAATCGGATGGTAAAATAATAATTGCTGGCTTAAATGGAAGTGACTATTTAGTATTAAGATACAATTATGCATCTTCATCCGCTTTAGGAATGATTGAGAACAGTACAAATTCTTCTGAAACTATGGTGTCGCCTAATCCATCATCAGGTAAATTAAATTTAAAATTATCAAAAGAATATGATCAAATTCAAGTTAGAATATTAAATGCTTTAGGTCAAGTTTTAGAAACTAAAAATTATAATTCTTCAAATAATATAGCTTTAAATATAGAAAACGAAAAAGGAATTTATTTTTTAGAAATTAAAGCAGATAATGAAAACACTCAAAAAATAAAAATTATTAAAGAATAAACTATCCAGTAAAACTCTAAAATAGTTTTTTAAAAAAATAATAAAAAACCCTCAAAATAAATAAAAATTTTGAGGGTTTTTAATGACTAGTAATTATTAAAATTAACAACGATTTTTATCATTCTTTTTTTACTATCAAATGAAATCGTTAATAAAAACAATAGTTTTTTAACATCATTTAAGAGTTTACGAATAATGCCAAAAAGTGAAGAATAATAACCTATCCAAATATAGTTTTTTAAGAATATTATAATGCGAAAATAATTTATTGTATATATTCGTTAAAAAAAGAAAAATGACTAATTACAACTTTCGAAAAGCTACACTATCAGAAATTGATTCAATTTGGGACATTCTTAAACAAGCAATTCTTCGCAGAAAAATGGATGGAAGTAATCAATGGCAAGATGGTTATCCAAATTTGGAAGTTGTAAAAAAAGACATTGAAAAAGAAGCTGGGTATGTCTTAACAGAAAATGAAACCATTGTTGGATATATTGCTGTTCTAATAAATGACGAACCTGAGTATGCAAAAATTCAAGGTAAATGGATAACAAATGGCGATTTTGTATTGTATCACCGTGTTGCAATTTCTGAAAGTCATTTAGGAAAAGGATTGGCGAAATTAATGATTTCACACATTGAAAAATTCGCATTGGAGCACAACATTAAAAGCATAAAAGCAGATACGAATTTCGATAATGCTGCGATGCTATCCATCTTTGACAAAATGGGGTATGAATACTGTGGAGAAGTCTATTTCAGAGGTAGTCCTAGAAAAGCATATGAAAAAGTATTACAATAAATAATTTTAAAACTCAAGTAAATTTCTAAAACTATGAAATCATCTATTTTGAAAGGAATAATTATAAATTTGATTGCATTTGGATTAATGTTTTTTTACAACAGAATATTTCAATCATCTAACTATTCTATTTTGGACACATTGAAAGAATATATCCCAATTCTAATTGCGTACATTATTACCCCTCCTATTTTAAAATTAATCTTTAAAAAATCTTAAAATTAATCTACCCTATTCTTCTCATTCTTTTCCAAGCAATTAGATGACGTTGTTTATACAACCAAAGACAACCTAAATCCAATCCAAAATAAAAGAAACTGATTCCACTTGGGGGATTTGCGCTTTTTAGTAAATCAAAAACACCAAAGGCTGTGTCTGGCCATTTCCAACACTGGTAACTCGTTCCGATAATCTCTAAAAAAGCGACAACAAGATACATCGTGTAAAAAAAGAGTCTTTCTTTTGGTCTACTTTTGAGAAGCCATAAAGTCAGTAAAGTCAAGCCAAAACCAAAAATATCAGACGCAAAAATCAAATAGCAAAGTGAATACAGAAAAATAAAAATCCCAAATCCCCATTCAAGTTGATTTCGGTAAATTTTCACATATTTTTCACGACAAAAATAAACAGTAACAATATAAATTATAGCGTGGCCAGGAGGAACATAAATCGGAACATTTTTCAATCGGTACTCATACATATCAAAACCCAACGAAAAAAGACATTCACCTGCAATTCCAATAGCCACAGCATATAGCATCAATTCTTTCGAACGTTTAGTAGCACGAAAAAACAAACCGAAAAAAACCAGTAACATAGCGATATTCGCATACATCTGACCATTTTCATCCAATTTAATGAAAATAATACTATCAAAAAACAATCCGCCAGCAATAAATAACATCAATAAAATCAATGTTTTAAAAGTGGATTGAAAAAGATTTTTACTAGTCATTAACTATTAAAACTCTTTACTGCCGCAGCAACGTCTTTTTTAGCATTCCCAATAAAAACCTCTTCCCCATTTATCATAAAGGGACGTTTTAAAAACGTATATTCTTCCAAGATATATTTTCTAAAATCTTCCTCAGTTAGTTGGATTTCATTTAAGCCCAACGAACGAAATTTAATCGCACGTTTCGAAAATAAAGCCTCATAAGACCCAACTTTTCCTTTAATCCAATCCAAAGTATCACCATCAATATTTTGGATTTTAATATCCTGTAATACAACATCATCCCCAGGATTAATCTCCTTGATAATCTTCTTACAAGTATCACAAGAACTCAAATAATATATCTTTTTCATTCAATTATTTTTCAAACAAATAATCAGTTCGAAGAACCAACATTTGTTGTATTCATTAAATTTTATCTCAAGGACACAAGTTGAGTAGAAATTATGGCGCAATGACAGACGATTGAGTAGAATTTACTTGCGAAAGCAATAAATTCGTACCGAAGCTACTGTCCTTGCATATACTCTTTATTCCTTTTTCTATCCTCTTCAGAACCTTCGTTACAACTTGTTTTAGATTTTTTCTTTTCAGCTAGAACAATAAATTTCACTTTAAAAAGTACTGGATAATATTTACTTGAAAACCAATCCAATCTTGCTCCTCCTGATAATCCTAAAAGAGGAAGTTGAACACCCGGAATAATAT
>CANCEQ010000088.1 GCA_947375085.1 Flavobacteriales bacterium | reverse complement strand
TTAATGGCTCCTGCTGGTTCTTACGAAGCATTAATGGCGGCAATAAACGCAGGTTGTAATTCTGTATATTTTGGAGTAGAGCAATTAAATATGCGCTCTCGTTCTTCTAATAATTTCACAATTGAAGATTTAAAAAAGATTGCTGAAATTGGTAAAGAAAACAATGTGAAAACGTATTTAACAATCAATACTGTTTTATACGATCATGATATTACATTGATGAAAACTATCATCGATGCCGCAAAAGAAAGTGGTATAACTGCAGTAATTGCTGCTGATCATGCAGTTATGAATTATGCTAAAAAAGTAGGTGTTGAAATCCATATTTCTACACAAGCAAATATTTCAAATATCGATACGATTGAATTTTATGCCAATTTCGCAGACGTTGTAGTCTTAGCTCGTGAGCTAAGCCTAAAACAAGTAGCAGAAATAAGTCGTGAAATCAAAAGAAGAAACATAACTGGTCCAGCTGGAAAATTAATTGAAATTGAAATTTTCGCACATGGAGCTTTGTGTATGGCCGTTTCAGGAAAATGTTATTTAAGTCTACACACACACTACGCATCAGCTAATAGAGGAGCGTGTATTCAAAATTGTAGAAGAAATTACATCGTAACAGACAAAGATGAAGGAATTGAATTTGAGATTGATAATGAGTACATTATGTCTGCCAAAGATTTATGTACAATCGATTTCATAGATAAAATCATCGATGCAGGTGTTACAGTTTTAAAATTAGAAGGTAGAGGAAGATCAGCTGATTATGTGCATGTCGTAACATCTTGTTACAGCGAAGCAATTGATGCGTATAACGAAGGAACATTTACCCCTGAAAAAGTAGAAGCTTGGAAAGAACGATTAGCAACTGTTTTTAATCGTGGATTCTGGGATGGTTACTATTTAGGGAAAAAAATGGGAGAATGGTCGGATGAATATGGATCAAAAGCAACCAAACAAAAAGTTTACATCGGAAGGGGATTAAAATATTTCGAAAAAGCACAAGTAGGTGAATTTCAATTAGATTCTCATTCACTTTCCGTTGGCGATGAAGTGATGATTACTGGTCCAACAACTGGTTATGTTGAGACAATCGTTTCTGAAATTAGAGTAGATAATGTAGTGACAAACACTGTTAAAAAAGGAGATATATTTTCATTTCCAATCGAAGCAAAAATTCGACCATCTGATAAATTATATAAACTGATAGAGCCTGTTAAATGATTCGAATAATTCAACACCGTGAAAAATGTATCGGTTGCAACGCTTGTGTTGAAGCAGCCGATTACAGATGGCGAATTTCTAGAAAAGATGGAAAATGCACGCTCGTTGGTGGTAAAGAAAAAAAAGGGTTTTATAGCGTTTTGGTAGATGATCATGAACTAGAAGACAATGTATTGGCAAAGGCAAATTGTCCGGTGAATATTATTACGATTGTTAAATTGTGAATTTTCATCACATTGAATCATGAAAAACAAAACAATAAATTAACATCAATTTATTAAATCCTTAAAAGACATTTCTTTATCTTTGCCTTATGACATCAAATAAAACTACATTTATCTTAACAGATATTGAGGGAACTACCACTTCCGTTTCGTTCGTTTATGAAATATTATTTCCTTATTTCAGAAATAATATTCAACAATTAAAAGATTTACAACAACTTCCAGAAGTTCACGAAGCTTTCGAACAAACTATTGAACTTGCAAAAGAATTAGATGGTGTTCAGTTAATAGAAACAGAAGATATCATCAATAAATTGTTAGAGTGGAGTTTAGCTGATAAAAAAATTACACCGCTTAAAACATTACAAGGAATACTTTGGGAAAATGGCTATAAATCTGGTGAAATAAAAGGTCATGTTTATTCAGATGTAAAAGAAAATCTAGAGAATTGGAAAGCAAATGGAATTCAATTAGGTGTGTTTTCATCTGGTTCTATAGCTGCTCAAAAATTAATCTTTGGATACAGTGAATTAGGAGATTTAACTCCTAATTTTAGTTACTATTTCGACACTAAAACAGGTGGTAAAAGAGAGGTAGAAACATACTCTAAAATTAGTAAAGAAATAAATGTTCCTCCTTCACAAATATTATTTTTATCTGACATTAGAGAAGAATTGGAAGCTGCTAAAAAAAGTGGTTATCAAACGATTCAATTAGTTAGAGAAGGAACTGCTGAAAATTGGGATAAAACAGTAAAAAACTTCGACGAATTAATAAAATATTTGGTTAATTGAATTTTTTGTTGTAATTTAATTTTCTGTTATTAATGTAATATATGAAAATAAAGTTGAAAATCTATATTTTATTAGTTCTTTTTTTGTCTTCATTTTCTGCTTTTACGCAGGAAAGTGGAGCTGTGTGGGTTACTATTGATGATTTGTCAATAATAAAATCACAAAAATCAAACAAAGAAATTTTAAAATACAATTCCGTTCAGCTTCAAAAAATTATAAGTGCTTATAACATTGATAAGATTATTCCTGCATTTCCAAATTCTAAAAATCCTGAACTTTTAAAAGTGTATGAATTTCAATGTAAGTGTAATCCATCCTATTTAGCGCAAGAATTAGGGAAATTTGGTGTAGGGATTAGTAAACCTCAAGAAGCGCCAAAATACGAGTTATTGGATCAACCAAATGACTATAATTTAGCTTTTGCATCTGATTATGCATTAGATTTAATAAATGCAAAAGATGCTTGGGACATCTCAAAAGGAGATTCATCTATCATCATTGCAATTTCTGATGCAAATTTTAAAATTACGAATCAAGAATTAGCTGGTAAAATCCAATATGTTGAACCTAATTTATCAAATCCAAATATTGCTCATGGAACACAAGTAGCAATTACTGCTGCTGGTAAAACAAATAACGGTTATGGAAAAAGTTCAATAGGTTGGAATAGTGGTTTGAAGTTATATTCAATGGGGTATAATCAAATTTTGAAAGCTTCCTATGATGGAGCAAAAATAATTAATATGAGTTGGGCTTCTGGTTGTAGTTTAAATAGTTATTGCCAAACTGTTATTGATGAAATTTACAGAAATGGGACTATAATGGTTGCTTCAGCAGGAAATGGAAATACATGTGGGACACCTGATAAATTAGTCTATCCATCAGCGTACAATCATGTGATTTCAGTTACTTCAATTGGAATAAATGACAATCACGAATATATTTCAAATGGAACTGTTCTTACTCATCAACATAATTCAACTGTAGATCTTGCTGCGCCTGGATATGCAGTTCCTGCGATTGGCCCAAACGGTGGTTCTAACATTGTTTACGGCACTTCTTTTGCTGCCCCATTAGTTACAGGAACTATTGCACTTATGTTAGCTGTTAATCCATGTTTAACTGCAGAGCAAATTGAAAAAATTTTAAAAGAAACCTCTACAAATATTGAATTAAAAAATCCTACTTATATTGGAATTATTGGAGCAGGTAGATTAAACGCGGGAGAAGCTCTGAAAAAAGTAAAATCAATAAAAAATTTACAACTGAATGTGATTGAATCAAATTATTCATGTCAAAAAGGATATCGCACGATTGAACTGGCAGCACAAGGTGGTTTTTCTCCCTATAGCTTTAAAATAAATAATACTTCAACTAATTCAATAATTGATTCAATTGTAGATGGTAATTATTCAATTAGCATTAAAGATTCTATCGGATGTAAAATTGATACTGTTATCTCGATCAATAATTTAAATTATCCAAAAGTAAATTATGATTATACTGGAAATGTTTTGATTAATTCACCAACTTTTAATTTTTCAGACCTAAATGGTGATGGAATAATTAAAGTGAAAGGAGATGTAACAATAGCAAATGGAACTAACTTTGAAATTTCATCAAAACGAATTGAATTTGGTTATAATAATGATCGTTTTTTAGGAATAACTGTCGAAAAAAATGCACAGTTGACTATATTAAAAAACACGATTATAAAAGGCTTGAGTACTTGTCCAACCGAGTGGGATGGGATTGTTCTTGAACCAGGAAATACAATTGAAAAAGGAGGTAATTTAAAATTAGATTATGTAAATATTTATGATGCTAAGACAGCTATTAATACTGAACCCCGTGATACCCTTTCAAAAAGTAATAATTCAAATTACGGAACTTTTATAATTTCTAATTCAGTGTTTACAAATAATAAAACTGGAATTAATTTATTCTCAAATAAAAACACTATTGATTCTAGTTATGTTCATAAAACAATCTTTTTATATGATGATTCTACGTTAGTAGATCCCATACACATAAACATTGCAAATACAAGCAACATTGCACTTTTAAAAAATAGATTTTTTGGAAATTTAAAAATAACCTATGAAAATAGAGGGACAGCTATAAATTCTAAAAACACAAATTTATTTCTAGCTGAAAATTTAACTAACGATTTACTAGCGATAACCGGTAATGGAAATGAATTTTATAACTTATTAAAAGGTATTAATACTGAAAATTCTGATAAAAATATTCATACAGTAAAAGTTCTAGGTAGTTATTTTTCAAATGTAAGAGAAGCTATGAAATTAGATTCATATTCAAATGGTATGATAAATCATAATGAAATAGATATACCATTAGGCAATTTAAAATCAAATAGTTATGGAATAGAGCTTAATCCAAATAGTTCGTTGGTTGTTACTGACAATTTATTTACTACATCAAATTTACAGCCGTATTATCAATATGGAATTGTAATGAAGAACAGTGATACAAATAAAATGGATGTATATCGTAATGATTTTAAAGGGAACTTTACGGTTGCCAACTTATTTATAGGTAATAATTTAAAAACATTCGTTGACTGCAATAAATACATTGGAAATAATGAACACCATTGGTTAGTTCAAGCCGGCAGATTAGGTGATCAAAGTGGAACAGATGTCAACGGGCAATTTTTGATTTATAAAAATGAATTTAATAAATGTATTGAAAACAATGCTGAAATTGAATTAGAATTAAATTCTACAGGATTTATTTATCAATCAAAAGAAGTATTTATGCCTACCAAAACTGCTCCAGAAGTTATAAAACAGGTAATATTAAAAAATGGTGAAGACAATCAATGTAGAAATTTCTATGATCCAACTCCCCCTATTAAAATTATAGAAGAAGAAATAATTAAAGCTGGAGCAAGTATCTATCCAAATCCAACAAACGAAATCACACACGTAAGCTGGCATGAAACAGATATAGATGAAATTTCAATTTTTAATATGTCTGGTAAATTAGAAAAAACGGCTATCGTTTCTGGAACCAATGGCACATTTGAAATAAACAATTTAAATAACGGTATCTATTTAGTTAAACTAGCCTACCAAGGAATCGTTTTTAAAACAGAAAAATTGGTAGTTGAAAGATAGTTGTTAAATTTATCTTTAGATTGGAGTATTAAATTCTTACTTTTTAATAAACTTCAATCTTTAGTAAATAATTAAAAAACAAATTATCTATATATGAAAAAATGGATTCCCCTTTTGGCACTTCTAATTTGTTGTATGATATGGGGAACTACTTTCGTTGCGATAAAAAATATTTCACAGTTAATTGACCCTTATTTATTAGCAACACTAAGAAGTTTAATTGCAGTTTTAGTATTGTTTCCAGTGCTTTTATTTACCAAAAAAAAAGAAAGTTTTTTTAATAAACAAGCTATCAAATATGGTTTTATAACAGGTCTTATTTTAGGTGCAATCTATGTTGTTCAAACAATTGGAATGCAATTTACAAGTTCAAATCACAGTGCTTTTATTTCAAGTTCAGCGGTGATAATGATTCCTATAATATTAGTCTTAGCAGGAAAACAAAAACTGAATTTAAAACAAATTTCATGCATTGTATTAATTGCTATTGGCTTGTACTTTTTAACAAATACAAATGATAATCAACCTTATAATATAGGTGATACCATTACTTTTTTCGGTGCTATTATTTGCGCTTTACACATTATATTATCTGGTCATTATGTCCGTAAAACAGATTTTTTAGGACTTGTATTCTATCAATTTCTATTTTCTACATTGATTTCCCTTGTTGGGTTGGTAGTAAGTTCAGAAATTAGTGATTCAAAAATAGTATACTCTCCTGAAGCTTTCAATGGTTTATTATACCTCGGTTTTTTCGGAACATTGATTTGCTTTTTTGTAACGATTTGGGCTCAAAAGTTTGTTAGCACCATAACAACTGCCATGATATTTTCACTTGAACCAGTTTTTGCAGCAATTACCAGTTTTTTACTTTTAAATGAAAAATTACCTCCCTCTGAAATTGTTGGAGCTTTATTAATTATTGGAGGATTAATTTTATTTAATTTGATAAAGTCAGAATCTGAAAGTATTACGCATTAACTATTTAATTCATTAACTATGTTAAATTTTGTCGATCTTGTTAAATACAAATCAGATAGAAATGAGAATGAAGCATTCAAAGAATCAATTCTAATTAATTTCATTTTTACTGTTGCCATATTTTTATTTCTATATGCCCTAAATAATATTCTTATTCATCATAGATATGGATTCTGGTTTATGAGTTCAAGCAGCATTGCTGAATTTATATTAATTAGCTTATTTGTGAAAAAGAAAATTCCCTACAACTATACTGTAAACACGGGAATATTAATAGGTACGATTTCATTAATTTCCGATATTTTTTTTACAAATGGAATTGCATCTCCAACATTACCTTGGATTATAACTGCTCCCATAGTTTCTTTTTTATTATTAGAAAAAAGTAATTCGACCCGTTTTTGGATCATATTGAGCATTTTAACCATTTTGTTTTTTGGAATTATAAATTTAAATGGGGTTGTTTTAGAAAATAAAATTAATCTAGATTATTTTGCTATTTATCATTTAACATCATATATCGGACTTGTCATCATGCTGGTGATTATAGCCAATATTTTTGAAAAGAAAAAAAGTAGAATATTTCTAGAACTACAAAAAAAACAAGTTGAATTACAAAATAGTGAAACTCGTTTTAGAACAATGTTTGAAAAAGCACCGTTAGGAATTGGACTTACAAATTCTATCACTGGGGTAATTTCAGAAATGAATCCTCGGTATGCTGAAATTGTAGGACGAAATGAAAATGAGCTAAAACAGAGCAATTGGATGAGTATGACCCATCCAGATGATATTCAGGCAGACTTGGATAATATGGCATTGATGAATGCCGGGAAAATTCAAGGTTTTAAAATGGAAAAAAGATACCTTAAACCCGATAATTCAATCATTTGGGTAGATGTTGCTATCACCCCTATTATAACAGATGATAAAAACAATCCGTTTCATCTCTGTATGATTGAAGATATTACTGAAAAAAGAGAAGCAGAAATTATTGTTAGAAATCGTGAATTATTAATTCAACAAAATGTACTTTTAGAATTAAGTCTTATTCCGAATGAACTAGAATTTGAAGAAAGAATACAAATTATTTTAAGGAAAGCAGCTGAATCATTAAACTGTGAATTTACGAGCTTTTGGTCTATAAAAGATATAGAAATTAAGACTAATTATTTCTATAAATTAAGTTCAAATGAGCTAATTGATGGAAATTCTTATACAAAAGAAGATTGTCCAATCTTCTTTGAAGAAATGGAAAAAAATCAAAACATTGTTGTCAATAATGTTTTTGAGCATTTTGCTATGAAAGAGTTTGAAACCTATTTCAAAAAACACAATGTATATTCTTTATTAGATATTCCACTTCGAAAAGGAAATGAAATTATTGGAATATTCAGTTTTGAACATACCGGTAGTATTCGAAATTGGACTCGTTCGGAAGAAGTATTTGCTAGATCAATTTCAGATTTTATTATTCTTGCCTTTGAAAGTAAAGAATTAAAACAAGCAAAAGAAAAATTAAAAATCAATGAAGAACGTTGGAAATTTGCAATTCAAGGAAGTAACGACGGACTTTGGGATTGGAATGTAATAACATCAGAAGTATATCGATCTCCAAGATGGTATGAAATGTTGGGTTATGAATCTTCAGAAATAAACAGCAATGTAGAAGAATGGTTAAAACGTATCCATGTTGAAGATATCGCTCAAGTAAATGTTGAATTGCAAGAACATTTTTTAAAATACAGCGAGAGTTACACAACAGAACATAGAATTATGTGTAAAGATGGTACTTATAAGTGGATTTTAGATCGAGGTAAAATTATTGAAAGAGATGAAGTAGGTAAACCATTACGAATTGTTGGTACTACAACAGATATTACTAAACGTAAAAAAGCAGAAGAAGAACTTTTACAAAGTGAAGGAAAACTACAAGCCATATTTAAAGGTTCAAATGACGCAATCTTACTTCTAACTGAAAAAGGATTTTTTGATTGTAATCCTAAGGCTTTAGAAATGTTTGGACTTAAAGATAAACTAGAATTAATCAATGTCCATCCCTCAGAAGTTTCTCCTGATTTTCAATTAGATGGACAAAAATCATCTATTAAAGCCGATGAAATGATTAACATAGCCATTCAAAAAGGAGTTAATCGTTTCGAATGGATGCACAAACGTAAAAATGGAGATGTTTTTCCTGCCGAAGTACTTTTATCAGCTTTCGAATATGGTGGTGAAATCGTTATTCAATCAACTGTTCAAGATATTACTGAACGTAAGAAAGCGG
Source organism: Flavobacteriales bacterium (assembly GCA_947375085.1). Next base: position 3,127 of record CANCEQ010000088.1, on the reverse strand, counting down.
AAGAATCAATTAAACAAAATGAAGAGAAATACCGTTCATTAATTGAAAATTCTCCGGAAATCATTTTAATTGTCAACCAAGATGAAAAAGTAGAATTTTCAAATTTTGCAAATACGAGATATGATGCCGACGAAATTATTGGGCATGATTTATACGAATTTGTATTCGAACAACACCATGAAATGATCCGTGAAGCACACAGAAAAGTTTTTAATGGAGAGAAATCCCAAAGTTATGAAACCGAAGGTACAAATGTGAATGGAGAAAGAGTTTGGTATTTAACACATGTTGGACCTAAATATTTTAATAATGAAGTAGTTGGTTTAGTGCTATTTATTAAAAACATAACAGATAGGAGATTAGCGGAAGAAAAAATCAAACAATCATTACACGAAAAAGAAGTGCTTTTAAAGGAAGTTCACCATCGAGTTAAGAATAATCTTCAAATTATTTCAAGTATATTGAATCTTCAATCTTCCACAATTTCCGATAAATACACATTGGATTTATTGAAAAATAGTCAAGATAGAATTCGTTCAATGTCATTGATTCATGAGCTTTTATATCAAACGAAAGATTTTTCTACAATCAATTTCTTAGAATATATTCGAAGTATTTCAACCAATTTATTTCAATCCTACAATCAGAATAAAAATATCGATTTAATATTGGAATTGCAGCCAGTAGCACTTGATTTAGATTTAGCTATTCCATGTGGATTGATAATAAATGAGTTAATAACAAACTCTTTAAAATATGCTTTTGAAGTAACTGGATCTGGAGAAGTGAAAATTGTATTGAATCAATTAGAAGATGAAGTAATCCTTATCATTGAAGATAATGGAAAAGGATTCCCAACAACGATTGATTTTAGAGATACCGAATCATTAGGAATGCAACTTGTTGTTTCGTTAGTTGATCAAATTGACGGAGAAATTACTCTAGAAAGTAGATCTGGAACGAAGTATGAATTGCGTTTTAAAAATGTATTGACAGGTGCAGAACGTTTAAATTAAACACCCACATTTTTTTCAAAAGCCGCACCAAAAGAAATAAATGAATCGGTACTTCCAACTCCTTCAATGTTATGGATTTGTTCGTACAAAATCTTACGTAAATCTTCATTATTTCTCGCAACAATCTTAATGAAAAGAGCGTACTTACCAGATACCCAATGACATTCAACAACTGAAGGAATTTTTTTCAAATCCTCTGCTATTGAATAAGCAAAACGAGCTTCTTTAGTAACGATGCCAGTATAAGTAAAAGATTCATAACCCATTGCTTTAGGGTTCAATTGTACAGAAAAACCTGTAATAATTCCAGCATCTTGTAATTTCTTTACACGCTGATGAACCAAAGAATTAGAAATTTTCAATTGTTTTGCTAACTCTGAAAAAGGCAAACGTGCATCCTCGCTTAATTTTCGAATGATTTCACGGTTTACAAAATCTAATTGGTCTGAATTATTCATAGTCTTAAGTACTTTAAAATTTCCATAAGTTGTCAAATTGATTAAAAATGAAACAATTTAAAACTTAAACAAGACAAAAATAATAAAATTATTAGAATTTTGATTAGCTTTTGTTAGTGTCGAGTGACTCAACCAACAATTGAGGTGTTTTTGTTTTGTTGACCGAGGTTCTCGCTTTTTGTTGACTGAGGTTCTCGAAGTAAACAAAAAAACCGTAAACAATTTATTAATAATCATTTACGGTTTTCATCTGCGGAGAGGAAGGGATTCGAACCCCCGGTACACTTTCGGCGTACACACGCTTTCCAGGCGTGCTCCTTCAACCACTCGGACACCTCTCCAAATTAGAAGCGCGAAGGTAGGAAAAAATTAGTAACTTTGTAGTATGGATTATGAAATAGAACTTAGGTTTCAAAAATTAAAGGCCAAATTAGAAGAACAATTTGACGGAGGAATGGACGTTCAAGCGATTCTATTCCTTATTGGCGTTGACAAATTGGGGATTGGACATAAAAACTTTTCTAAAAATGAGAAAGTAGATTTACTTCATATTGCTATTTGTACTTTATTAGAACCTTATGGTTATTATTCGTTTGAAGGAAGAGACGACCAAAATTGGCCGCACTTTAAACTAGAAAAAGAACTACCTTTATTGACAGATTCAGAACAACAACATTTACTAAAAGAAGCAATGCTTGATTATTTCATTGCAGAAGGTATCTACGTTGAAGAAAAAATAAATTAAAAAACACTTACCAGTATAACATCAATTTTACAAATGGAATTTTTAATAAAAGCAGCACAATTAATTCTTTCTCTTTCACTTTTAGTGATTTTGCATGAGTTCGGGCATTTTATTCCTGCTCGTTTATTCAAGACTAGAGTAGAGAAATTTTACCTATTCTTTAATCCTTGGTTTTCATTATTCAAAAAGAAAATCGGTGATACAGAATGGGGAATTGGATGGTTACCGCTTGGTGGATTTGTGAAAATTTCAGGTATGGTTGATGAGTCTATGGACAAAGAACAATTAGCTCAACCAGCTCAACCTTGGGAATTTCGATCTAAACCAGCATGGCAACGTTTGATAATTATGTTAGGAGGTGTAACGGTTAATGTTATTGCTGCTATTGTCATTTATGTATGTATTGTTTTCGCTTATGGTGAAGAACAACTAAAACCAAACGAATTAAAAGAGGGAATTGCGATCAATCCTTACTTACAGAAATATGGCTTAAAATCAGGAGATAACATTGTTGCTTTGAATGATGAAAAAGTACTTCAAGCAATGGATTTGAACGTTGAAATCATGCTTCGTGGGAAACGTAAATTAAGCGTTGTGCATTCAGATGGCTCTAAAGAAACGGTTATTCTTCCTGAAAAAATTGAGTATGAATTATTCGAAAATGGAGCTTTTCCTGCTTTCGAATTACGTTCTACAAACTTAACTGTTGATTCTATCATTCCTGGAAAACCAGCTGATAAAGCAAAATTAAAAGCAGGAGATAAGTTATTGACATTCAACAATAACCCATTAGAATACTACGATAACGTTAAAAAAGAATTGTACAATGCACGTTCTTCTAAATCAACAATTGAAGTATTAAGAGGAAAAGATACGGTTGAATTAACTGTAAATGTTCCTAAAGAAGG
>CANCEQ010000087.1 GCA_947375085.1 Flavobacteriales bacterium | reverse complement strand
GGAAGTTTACTCAATTGAATGACACCAAAATTTATTAAAGATAATTTCTTACCTTTAATATGAATTAATCCGTAACCTAATACATTTGTTCCGGGGTCAATTCCAAGAATTATTTTATCTTCAACCATTGAATTTAAACTTCATTGTATAAAACTATGAAAAATAAGGCGAATTTATTCCTTTTAATGAAAATCATTCTTCTTGGAGGAGTGTCGTACTTATTGTTTTTACAACTTTCTAGAGTAAAAACAGAAGAATGGTTAAACTTAGAATTAAAACGACCATTATTTCTAGTACTAAGTCTTTTATTAGTCTTTTTAAATCAAGGACTTGAATGGTTAAAATGGAGTAAAACAATTCACTTAATACATTCAAATTCAGAAAAAAAAACGAATAGATTAGCCTACTTTGCTGGAGTCGCTACAGGATTAATTACACCAAATATGTTAGGAAATTTTATCGGCCGAATCTATTACTATCAACGTGAATATAGGCCTTCGATAATTTTAATGACATTATTAGCAAATTTTTCTCAATTTTTTGCCAGTATATTTTTTGGACTACTATCATTATTATTGATCAAAGAAACCCCTTGGGGGATTGATTTAACAGCAATTAATCTGTTTTTAATCTTCTTTTGTATTTCAATTTTAGCCTTTTATTTTTTCTTTGATAAGCTTAATTTAAAAAAGGTAAAAAGAAAAAAAGTGTATTTAAAAATCATACAGTTATTAAAAAACGATAAAAATTACAGATTTAAAATATTAATAATCAGTTTGATTCGTCATTTTGTATTTACTTTTCAATTTTGGTTAATGTTCAACGCATTTGAAGATGCCTTAAATTTAGACACTTTTTTATGGATTTGGCAAATCTTTTTATGGACAACATTAGTTCCTTCATTATGGTTTGGAAAATTGGTCATTCGAGAATCAATCGCCCTTTTGGTCCTAGGTAGTGTTGGTTTTGGTCAAGTAGAAATCTTAACTTCTTCCATATTAATTTGGATTTTCAACTTAGCAATTCCTTCATTATTAGGTATTATTATATGTAAACAAAATACCATCGAGATTGAATAATTTCATCTACATACTTTATTCAATCTACTCCAGTTTTGGAATTGGAATTTTAATTGGATATTATTTGCAATCTAAAAAAGAAAAAAAACAAACTCTATCAAAAACAGAAGATACTATTGAGTTGAGCAAATTAGTTGTAATTATTCCATTTAGAAACGAAGAACGTAATCTAGATAAATTAATTCAATCAATTGAAAAACTCTCGAATCTACCTTCCAATTTTCTATTTGTAAATGATCATTCCTTTGATAATTCAATTGATAAAATAAAACAACTTTCTTCACGAATCCCATACGAGATATTATCATTACCACCATCGAAACAAGGAAAAAAAGAAGCTATTCGTTTTGGAATTAACCATCAAATATGTGATTATAATTTAACTTGGGATGCTGATATTGAAGTTCAATCAACCTATTTCAATAAACTACAACAATTACCAAAGTCTGATCTTTATATATTACCTATTAAAATGATAGGTAACGGTTTTATAAAAAATTATTTTGAATCTGACCATGCCATTGCAAATGCAATAAATACCTCAATTAGCGGTTGGATAAGACCTTTTATAGCAAGTGGTGCTAATTTGTTATTTAAGCAAGAAAGTTTTTTAAAAGCTGACCAATTCCAAAGTCATTCACATTTAGCCTCTGGAGATGATTTATTCTTATTGCGCGATTTTAGAAATAATAAGAGTACAATTAAATTAATAACTGATAGTGATTTCACAGTAAAAACGGATGCTCCAATTTCAATGAAAGCGTTTATTAATCAACGATTAAGATGGATTGGGAAGGGGAAAGAAGTAAATGATCAGTTAAGTAACATGTTAGCCCTACTATCACTTACATTTAATTTAGTATTCATTTTTCTTTTCGTTTATTTTTCAGCTTTATTAAATTGGGAAACTACATTTCTTCTATTTGCTTTAAAATCTATTATTGATTTGGCTGTCTATTTACCTTATTTCATTAAAATCAAACGATTAAAAACATGGATTGTTCTTCCTCTATATTCTCTATTTCAACCACTATATCTATTAGCTCTGTCTGTATTAATATTTGTATACCAACCCAATTGGAAAAGCAGAAAAATCAGAATAAAATAAAGATTAAAAAAAAATGGTGTACACAAAGTATACACCATTTTAAAGATTTTTGATTTAAACCTTAGAAAGGTAAATCGTCATCTGTAGCTTCTACATTCGTTTGAGTAGCAGTAACATTTGAAATTGGATCTAAATTCATTGCTGCTGGTCCTCCTTGAGGAATTCCTCCACCATTTCCATTTGCACCAACTTTATCGATTCTCCAAGCCTCTAACGTATTGAAGTATTTTACTTCACCTTGAGGACTAGTCCATTCACGTCCACGTAAATTAAAAGAAACTTCAACTTGGTCATTTACTTGAATATTATCTAATAAAGAACATTTGTCTTGAGTAGATTGAAACATAATATCTTGAGGATACATACTAGACGCATCTGTAACTACGAATTCTCTTTTTGAAAATTTTTCACTTACTTGAACCGTTGGGTTCACAACTTTAACGATTCCACTTAATTTAAACATACTATTGATTTTTATTTTATTGTATTTTATAATTAATTATTAAAAGAAAGCAATGTCAACCAAGCTTCGTTTAATTTATTTTCTTTCAATAATTCTTTTGCTCTTAAATGCAAAGACTCTTCTAATTTTACAGGTTCACTTTCGAATGAAACAAATAAATCACTCAATTCTAATAATTTATACTCATTTACATCTGTTTCATTCGGAAGTTCTTCTATCCCCGCTAAGTGACCTAAATCATTACCTGTTAAAACCTTACTATTTTTTAAATCCGCAGGTAATTGATCAAATCCAATACCGCAAGTAGTGATAGGTTTAGTGATTTCAAACATAGAATTTTGATCAGCTCTACAATACCAATTTCCACCCATTCTAGATACTAAATCGATTTTATGTTGATCTATCATCCCATTTGCATCAAGAACTTCTTCGTTGATATGAATTTTAACAACCTCACAGATAATTAAGTTTCCAGCACCTCCTTCTTGACCTAACTCAACAACTTCATTAACTTTACATTCAAATTGAACAGGAGATTCAGCAACTCTCATCGGACGAATTAAATCTGATTTCAAAGCTGTAAAACCTGCTTTCTCAAATTCACTTACACCAGGAGCATAAGGAGAACTTGCTAAACTCATTTGATGAACGATGTCATAATTAACAACATTGATTACAACTTCTGGATTCAACTTAACATTTTTATAGGTATCCTTTGTTTCATTTGTTCTTCCACTTCTAGCAGGAGAAAAAATCATAATTGGAGGGTTAGCACTAAAAACATTAAAAAAACTAAAAGGAGCTAAATTCGTATTTCCTTCTGCATCAATAGTAGAAGCGAAAGCAATTGGTCTAGGCCCAACAGCACCTAATAAATACTGATGTAGTTTTTGAATTGGAAGTGTTTTTGGATCAAGTGTTAACATACCATACATTTTAAAAGTCAAACAAATATACGCCGAATTAAAATGGTTATGAAGTTTGATTTTTCAATTTTTATTCACAATTTTTCAATTAGTCAACACTTTAATAAGTATTACAACTGATTCTAAAAAACTAATACAATTATTTTATTAAAACTTTTATAAAACAAGAAAATATACAGATCAATCAAACGTATTAAATTTTATCTTCATTTTTTGTCACTTTACGAAAAAAGAACTTACTTTTGAATTATATGAAAAAAATTATTTGCTTTTCTTTGCTTTTCACATTCGTATCTTCAAAAATAGAAGCTCAAAGAAATGTGAAAGATTCAATTATAGGCACACCTTGGATCGCTGTGAATTACGGAGCGAATTGGCCTCAACAAAATCTTGCAAACAAATACGGCTACTTAAATCATATCGGTTTGATGGCGGGCTATAAAACCAAAAAAAATTGGTTTTATGGTTTCGACGGTAACTTCATTTTTGGAAATCAAGTTCATTTGAATAATATGTTTTCAAATTTAATTGATTCGAAAGGAACAATAACTGATATTAATGGAGATATTGCTAAAGTAGTAGTTACCGCGCGCGGCTTCAACGCAAATATTGCAATTGGAAAAGTATTTCCTGTATTAAGTCCTAATTCTAATTCTGGAATATACATTCACGGCGGAGTCGGTTTACTATCACATAAATACAGAATAGACACACAAGATCAAGTAGTTCCTGAAATTGAACTAAATTATAGAAAAGGTTATGATCAACTTTCAATGGGACCAAATTTTCACGAATTTCTTGGGTATGCTTTTATGGCAAATCATGGTTTGATCAATTTTTATGGTGGATTTTATGCTCAACAAGGCTTTACTAAAAATATGAGAACAATATTTTACAACACTCCTGATATACCTGTTTCTAAAAAAACAATGATTGATATTCAAGTAGGAGCTAAATTGGGATGGTTTATTCCTTTTTACGTTCGTAAACCAAAAGATTTTTACATCGATTAATGCATTTATTCTATAATTTAGGAATCTTCTCCTACGGCTTATTAATTAAAGTAATTTCTCCTTTTAATCCAAAAGCAAATCAATGGATAAATGGCCGAAAAGAGTTATTTAATAATTTACCTTTGGTTTCGAATGAAAATGTATATTGGTTCCATTGTGCATCACTAGGTGAATTTGATCAAGCTTTACCTGTAATTAATAATTTGAAAACAAGTAATCCTTCTATCTATATTCTTGTTACTTTCTTTTCCCCATCAGGATATTTACATTTTCACAAACGAAAACATCAAGCTGACTATGTTTGTTATTTACCATTAGATACTCCTTCAAACGCTAAAAAATTCATCCATCATTTTCAACCAACAAAAGTTTTCTTTGTGAAATATGAATTCTGGGCGAATTATATATTTGAAATAAAAAAAACAAAAGCTAAATTATATTCAATAAGTGCTATTTTCAGACCTGAACAACGTTTTTTTAAAAAAGATAATACGTTCTTTAAATCTATTCTTTATCAATTTGATCATTTTTTTATTCAGAACGAAATATCAGCTGAGTTATTAAAATCGATTGGAATATCAAATTACACTATAACAGGTGATACTAGATTTGATAGAGTAATTGAGAATAAAACCAATTTAACAAATAATGCAATTTTAGAGCAATTTTCTGAAGGCGAAAAAGTCTTAATATTAGGAAGTACTTGGTCAATAGATGAAAAACTAATTTTACCATTAATTAATGATGAAAACTGGATAAAAAAAGTAATCATTGCGCCTCACGATATTTCTGAAAATCATATTAATGAAATCCTTAATTTATTAAAAACATCTTCAGCTAGGTATTCAAATCTTGAGAAAGGTAAAGAATACAAAAATGAGAAAGTACTAATTTTAGATACTATTGGACATTTAGCTAATGCATATTCCTACGGAGACATTGCATATATTGGCGGAGGATTTAGTGGGAGTTTACACAATATTTTAGAGCCCGCTGTTTTTGGTCTTCCTGTATTGTTTGGACCTAAACATTCCAGATTTCCTGAAGGAGATATGTTTATTAAAGAAGGAATTGGTTTTTCTATCTCAACACAACTTGAATTTCAAAAAAAATATGATTTTATTAAAACGAATCTAGTAGAATTAAAATCAAAAACAGAAAAATTTATACAAAAACAAACTGGAGCTTCCCGAAAAATAGTTTCATACTTAGATTAAATAATTAATATCTGAACAACCTGAAATTTAATTATTTAGAAAGCACAATTTATTTTACTCTTCCAATCGCTTTGTTTTCTTTTTCTATTTAATACCATTTCTCTACATTTTGGATGATAGACAATTGGAGCTTTAAAGTAAACGTAAATATCCCCACCATACAAATCTGAATTTATAATCCAATTCACAAATTTATCTGAACCAATTGTCAAAGGACCTATTCTAAAACTCATTCCTAATTGTGCTTTTGAATATTCATATAAACTAAATGGTAAAGAAAAATCAACTATACGAGTTTCAAATCTTGGTGTAATTGACAAGGAATTTGCATGTCTAATACCAAATTTAGTTGATGAGTGTGGTATTCCTTGTACAATTGTTGCATTAATATAAACAGCTGAAGCCCAAAGATTATAATCAACCTGAGCTGATATAAAGGTTGGCAACATAATCTTATTCGTTTTTTTAATTAATCCTGCTTTTAAGTCATCTTGGCTTGAAAAAATACTAGCAACACTATCTGGATTAGATGTAATACCTGTATATCCATTTATTTCAATATCCTTATAATTATATCCATTATACGATATTTTAGATTCATCAAACTTAACTGACCCAATATCAATAATAGAAAATCCTAGTTTATATTTATAAGGAATATATCTACAGCCTGATTTAACCATGTGCGGTAAATATCCCCCCGCATTCACTAACATTCTTTGATAAGTTATACCAATGTCTAAACCCATACCTCCTTTACGGTACAAACCTCCACTTGAACTCATTCTGTCAGCATCAAATTTATAGACAGAAAGAGCAGTATCATTATGAACATTAAAAGAAAGATCTTCGATATTTGCTGCTGCACCTGCTAAAGAATAAAATTTCTTGATTGAAATACCAGCTGCAAGTATGTTTTTATCTTTTTTATAAAATGTATTGGAGTAACTCGCTTTTATCTCTGAAAAATTAAAGGCTGCAAAGCGCATATTTTTTGCGTCAAAATCTTTACCTTGTTGTCTAGGAAAATCTGTTAAACCGTGTTGCGCAAAACTCCCTATAAAATAGGGGATATTATTAATAGCAGCATAACTTCTATTATTGAAGGAAAGTCCACCTGAATGATCTCCTTGAGTTACAATAAAACCTGGCCCTGCTATAAATGTCTTTGAAAATAAATTAATTACTTCCTTTTGATTCAACGTATTTTGATCATAGAATAAATCCTTTTTTCTATCAATAGAAGTCCCAGTAGTAAGAATGTTAAAAAAATTGCTATTAGGAATCATAATTAAATTATTATTCGCATAAATTCCTGCTCCAATTAAATTCACATCTAAAAAAGTTTTAGAATTTGAAATACTAGATGGGTTTAATGAAACACTATTTGTAGGTGAATAATTACTATTTATAGATCCAAAAGTATTTTGTGAAAAAACAGTAGTAATATTTACAATTAAAAAAAGAACAACAATTAAATACTTTTTAGACATTTTAAATTTTTCTATTTTATTAAAAGATATGTTTATTTATAAACGAATTGCTAAATCTACCAATCGATTTGAATAACCAGCCTCATTATCATACCAACCAATAACTTTTATCATATTACCAGTAACACTTGTCAATTCAGAATCAAAAATACAACTATTTGAATCACCAACTATATCAATTGAAACTAAAGGCTCATCAGAGTATCTTAAGATCCCTTTCAATTCATTTTCAGAAGCTTTTTTCATTGCACTATTAATCTCTTCAATTGAGGGAGGATTATTAACGATTAACGTTAAATCTGTCATTGAACCATCAGGTACAGGGACTCTAAATGCACTCCCCCCCATTTTTCCTTCCAATTCAGGAAATATTCGAGTTAATGCTTTTGCCGCTCCTGTACTTGTTGGTATTATTGAAACAGCAGCTGCTCTAGCTCTTCTTAAATCCGAATGAGGAGCATCATGTAATCTTTGATCAGATGTATAACTATGAACTGTAGAAATATAAGCATTTTCAATTTTACATAATTCTAATAACACTTTCAACATTGGTGCTGCAGAATTTGTAGTACATGAAGCATTGGAAACAATTATATCTTCAGATGTTAGCAAATTTTCATTAACTCCTAAAACAACTGTTTTAATATCTTCTCCTTTAGAAGGCGCTGAAATAATTACTTTTTTTGCCCCTCCTACCAGATGTTTACTAGCTTCCTCTTTAGATAAAAATAATCCCGTTGACTCTATAACTGTTTCAACATTGTATTTTCCCCACTCAATTGAAGCTGGATTTTTTTCTTTGACAAATAAAATTTCTTTCCCATTTTCAAAAACAATTTTATCTCCTTGTACAGTAAATTCTAAATTTAATTTACCATGTACACTATCATATTTCAATAAATGTGCTAATGTTTTAACATCAGCAAGATCATTTACAACAGTAACCTGAATATCGTTTCTCAATAAGCTAACTCGAGTAAAATATCTTCCTATTCTTCCAAATCCGTTAACACCAATATTTTTCATGACCTTTTTATTTAGTTATTTTGAATAGATGATATAAAGGTAAATAAGTTATTGTAATGTAGAAATAATTTTTGATTAAACTAAATAATTAATCAAAAAAAAAAGCGACTTTAAAGCCGCTTTTAATTTTTTTTTAATAAAGATTTACTCATAAATAACATGAATAAATCCTTGTTTAGTGATTTTTTCACCAGCTAATGTTTCAGCTTTTACCGAATAAAAATAAACACCTTCATCTACGAAATCACCTACTTGATTTTTACCATCCCAAGCTCCTTTAACTGGATCATTATATTCTTTAATTAAATTCCCCCAACGATTTGTAATCACAATGTCAAAAGTTTTAAATATACCTTGTTCAACATCAATTACATAAACATCATTAATTCCATCACCATTAGGAGTTATAACATTTGGCATACTTTGAATTTCACAAACTTTTACGATAAGTTTAGATGATGTGACGTATGGATTACCACAACCTGTAGAAACTGTCAAAGTATATTTATTTTCTTCATTTACCGAAATACTTGGTGTGATAGCACCTGTACTCCAAACTAAAGAAGTGATATACTCAGGATATGAATAAAATGGTTTTAAATCCTGATTTACACCTTTACAAATTGTGAAAATTGAATCAATTAAAGCGTATGCTCCAGGTCTGAATTTTACTAAAATTGTATCCGTATTCTTACATGTCTCTTCTGCAAAAACAAATTTATAATCACCATATTTATCTACTTTAATTCCAGTATTAAAAATTGAGTCTGGCAAAAAAGTTGCTTGACCACCAGAAGACGGTGAAATAAAACTCCATTTTCCTTTAGTTGCACCTATATTTGACGACATTTTCAGTGTATCTTCTAAATGAAAAAGACAATATACATGATCTGAATTTGTTAAATCATAAATCTGAGGATCTGGCTGTAATGTTGTGAAATTTTCAGTTATTTTATTTTGACAATTATTATTATCAGTATAAGTATAAGTAATTACTGCTACTCCTTTTGTTATAGGTTTAACAACACCTGAAGTGGGATCAATAGTTGCAACATTTAAACTTCCTGAAGACCAGCTTCCATTTAATGGACTTCCAATTAACGTTGCGTCAACTCCTTTACAACTTTGTAAAGTTCCTGTAATTGGATTCACTACCGGCAATGAATTAATTGTGATTGTCTTTTTGGCTTGATTACAACCATTCAATGCACCTGATACATATTTAATAATTGTTGAACCTACCGTAACACCGGTTACCACACCTGAAGAATTAACAGTTGCTTTTGTTGGGTCTGCAGAAGTCCAAACACCTCCATTTGTGGGGTTAGTTAATGTTATATTTGAACCAATACATACATCCGAAAGACCTGAAATTGAACCAATCCCAAGTGATGAATTAATAGTTATAGGGAAATCTACATCAACACCGCAAACAGTATATCTAATAGTACAACTACCATCTGCTACTCCTGTAACAACACCTTTTGAATTTACAATTGCTTTTGAAACATCTAATGATGACCAAACTCCACCAATTGTAGCATTTGTTAATTGAGTTTTAGTTCCAGGGCAAATTGCATTTAAACCTGTTGTTTGACCTGGAGAAGCAACTACATTTATAGTAGAAGTTGAATTTGAAGGACAATTTGATAATGAAGTTGAAGTTGCATTATAAACATAAGTCCCAACTGAAAGAGCTTGTGAAGTTACAGTAGCCGTATTTGTTGTATTCAAAGTAGCTACATTAGGAGAAGTTGTCCAATCATAATTACCATCCCCTCCTGTTGCAGTAATAGATATTGAATTCCCAGCACAGATTGTAGCGGATACAGGTGAAACAGAAACCGGTATATCTAAACCACTTCCTTGACTAGGAACCCCAATTATATAATCACATACATCTCCAGCAACCCCATCAACCATTAAATAATATTTAGCACCAATAGTTAAACCTGAAACCGAAACTATTTCAGGATCATTTGATGGTCCAAATCCAGAATTACAATAAACTTTATTTGGTGTACCTGAACCACAAGTATTTGTTGAAAAAATCATCATTTGAACACCGTGATTATCCAAACTATTTAACACCCATACGTATAAAGAAATAGTTGAAGAAGATGCTACAAATGAAACATAAGAATCATTATCAATCGAAGCTCCACAAAAAGTAGTTTTCAAATCTGACCATGTCTTCCCAGAAGATGTATAGTTAGAAGAAGTATTACCACAATATCCGTTTAAATTACAAATAGGAGGCGCTGTTGAACATTCATCACCTGCAATTGCATTTGCACCACAATTTGGAGGAGAAGTAACACATATTCCAAAATCTCCCGTTTGATTATTCTCTCCCCAAACTCTAACCCAAAGTGAATCACCACTAGATAAACCTGATTGACTAATTTTAGACATAAGTCCAGAACCTGAATTAGGATCACAAGTCATCAAAATTAAATTATTACATTCCCCATAATAAAGTGCCATACCTGAATTTGTCATAGCTCCAGCTTGGGTATCTATAGTTAGTAAACCACTTTGAGGTACAACTATTGAAAACCAAACATCACCTCCAATATATGAAGCACATCCAGGAGAAACTACATTTGCACTTGCAGTAGCATTTACATTAGAATAAATAGTGTAATTACAATCAACTGTTGGTGTAATTTCTATTGCATTGCAAGGATTATCATTTGATGGTTGAGCAAAAACTAATGTAGATGACATTAATAGAATAGACAAAATTATTTTATTAAAAAATAATTCGACTTTAGTGAAGTTTAATATATTTCTCATTTTTGAATATCAATTATTTTTTCTGAATAACTAGCTATAATAATTTCTCTACTTTCAATTACCTCTTCAAATAAAGGTATAATAGAATTATTCATCGTTTTTTCAGAAATTAAAACAACCTTTTTATTTTCATTGAATTTACAATCCTTAACTCCTTTTATTTTTTTGATCTCTAAAATCATAATTTCAGTCAATTCTGATGAAGGCTGTTTATCAATTGAAATATCAAAACAACTGACAATGTTTTCTGTCGATGGCCGATTATTTTTTAAATTTTCAATTAATTTTAACTCTAAAGTTCGACTATCTAGCTCTACACCAGAAACTTCTTGAGAATATGAGATTATACTTAATCCAATAAATAAGGCGGAAATGGATATTTTTCGAACGAAAAAAAAGGAGTTATTTTTCATTTATTTTTAATTAGTAATTATGTTTTAATTTTATTATTTCAATTACAAGACTATTAAAAAGAAATAATAGTTGCATTGAAAGAAAAAAATAGTTCTTCTGTTTTAGACAACCAAAATTAATAAAATAAACTAAATTTGTACTTCAATTATAGAAAACAAATCAAAATGGAAACTACAGAGTTAAAAAAAATAGCTTCACAAGTAAGAAGAGATATAGTAAGAATGGTATCTGCCGTTAGTTCTGGTCACCCAGGTGGATCACTTGGATGTGCTGATTTTTTAACTGTTCT
>CANCEQ010000086.1 GCA_947375085.1 Flavobacteriales bacterium | reverse complement strand
ATATTAATATTATAAAAGAACGAAATGGCAGAAGTAAAAGGACCTAAAGGATCTCCAACCATTGACATGACCCCAATGGTGGATTTAGCATTCTTATTGGTAACTTTCTTTATGCTTTCAGCTAACTTCCGTTCAGACGAACCTGTAGTGGTTGATACTCCTTCGAGTATTGCTGCTGAAGAAATACCTAAGAACATTGTATTGATTACAATTGACAAAGGTGGACGTGTGTTTTACGGATTTACAGCTGGCGAAGAAGCTAGAAAGAATTTATTAATTAAAATGGCCGCTAAATACAAGGTTAAATTATCTCAAGATCACTTGAAAAAATTTAGCTTATTGACGAGTTTCGCGTGTGATGTACACCAACTTCCTCAATACTTGGATTTAGACCCGGAAGCTAGAAAGAAAACAACTGGTTCAATTCCTACTGATTCGACAAATAACCAATTGAAGGATTGGATAAATTTTGGAAATATCGAAGGATTAGCTGCAGGTAAAATCAAATTTGAGGAAGCTGCAATGAAAGACCCAGAAGTTGAAATGAATGAATTTAAACCTAAATTCATTTTAAAAGTGGACGGTAAAGCTCTATACTCTCACGCTAAAAACGTGATTGAGACTTTTAGAGATTTAGATTTAAATAACTTAAACTTCGTTACTTCTTTGGAAGCTGGCGGAGAAAAATAAGAGACGATATGGCAGATATGGGAGATAGTGGCGGCGGCCAAGGTGGCGGAAAAAAACGCGCCAAAAAAGGATCAACGAGAGTTGATATGACTCCACTTGTTGATTTAGCATTCTTATTATTGACGTTTTTCGTATTGACTTCTACTTTTAGTAAACCGAAGGTAATGAGTTTAGTATATCCTGCTAAACCAAAACCGGATCAAGTAGTTGATGCACAAGCTCAAAAAATAAACAATGCTATTACGTTCCTATTGAGCGAAAACAAAATCTTTTATTACGAGGGAGAATATTATCCTGCAGGTAATCCAAAAGGAGAGCCAGCTACTCAACTAAAAGAAACTGATTTCGGTCCTTCAGGAGTTCGTAAATTATTAGCTGATAAAAACAAATCAGTTATTATTGGAAAAGCAAAATTGAAAGCAGAATTAGACAGTAAAAAAATCCAAGAGCACCAATATTTGGAAGGACTTAAAGATTTGAAAAAAGCTGACGAAGCTTTAAAAGTTTTGATCAAAACGGATGATAAAGCAATCTGTAAAAATTTCATTGATTTAGTGGATGAATTAAGAATTCACGAAATTGGTGTAATTGCTCCAGTTGATTTATTAGCAAGTGAGTATGAATTGATAAAAGCTAAAACGAAATAAGATGGGAGTTACAATTAGCGTAATCATTCTTATAGCATTGGTTTCCCTTTACGACTACTTTTCAGCTCGTAACTGGCAACAAGTAACCTCTGTTAGAAGAAATGATGTTGTCTTTGAAGACAGAAACAAAGCGTACGGAGCCTACCAAATTAGAAAAACATATGATAGAAGAGTTGTTCTTATTATGTTAGGACTTTGTTTGGTTATCGGTACAGCTTTCGGAACGTATAAATACATTAAATCTATTCCTGAAGAGGTGATTGAAGAAGCTCCAATTGATATGACTCAATTTGATCTTCCTGCAGCACCACCGGAGGAAGAAGTTCCACCACCAGTGGAGGAACCACCACCACCAATGGAAAAAACGTTGGCATTCTTGCCTCCTGTAGTTGTTGACGAGGTAGTTGATAATCCTCCTCCATTGCAAGATGACTTAAATGAGACGAAAGTTTCAACTGAAACTCATGAAGGTGAAGAAACATTTGATGCACCAAAAGAGGAGCACAAAGTTGCAGTTGTTGAGCAGAAAGAAGAAGAAGTAGTTGCTTTCGTAGATGAAGAAGCTGAATTCCCTGGAGGTATGGCTGCATGTAATGCATTTTTTGCTAAAAACATCATTTATCCTCAGATTGCTCAAGAAGAAGGCATTCAAGGAAAATGCTACGTTAAATTCGATGTTGATAGAGCTGGAAACATTAGTAACATAAGAGTTGCAAAAGGTGTTCCTAGTTGCCCTGAATGTGATAAGGAAGCTATGAGAGTAGTTCGAATGATGCCAAAATGGAAACCTGGTAAGAAAAATGGAACTGATGTAAAATCTAGTTTCTTGGTTCCAGTAAATTATAAGTTAGAGTAATACTCAATATAGAATTTTAGAAATCCTCGAAGCAATTGTTTCGGGGATTTTTTTTATTCGTAAATTTGACAACCAATTATTTCATTAATGAAAAAACTGTTTCTATTATTTAAATTTATCTTTATTATAAACATCTACTTTTCTCAAATTGCTCCTGAAGAATTAATAGATATAGAAGCTGAATATCCAGGAGGCTTAAAAGAACTATCTAAGTTTATAGCTGCAAATTTAACATATCCACAATCAGCAATTGACAAAAACAGAGAAGGAAAATGTTACATCAATTTTATTATTGAAAAAAATGGAGCAGTTAGCAACGTTAAAATTGTGAAAAAAGTTAGACGTTGCAGAGAATGTAATCAAGAAGCTATACGTGTAGTTAAAATGATGCCACGCTGGAAACCAGCATATAAAAACAATAAAGCCGTCCGTAGTAGATTTTCACTTCCTATTAACTTTCAATTAGAATAAACATAATTTTAGAAAAAAAAAGTTCAATGAAATTACTAGTTATCAATCTTAGTTTTTTACTAATATCTCTTATTAATTATAGCCAAAATGAAATAGATACTATCACTATATACTATAACAAAAACTGGTCAGAAACAACGAAAGATAGTGCTGTCTACTTTCGAAAAAGTTATAAAGAAGGTGATCTTTTTAAAATGAATGATTATTATTTGAATGGAAATCTTCAAATGACTGGTTATTCTAGATATCCAGATACAGAAGAAAAAGAAGGATTATTTCAGTATTTCTATAAAAATGGACAAATATCTTCTGCTGGAGAATATAAATCAAATAAAGTTACAGGTGAATGGACGGAATATGATTCATTGGGTAATCTAAGTTTAAAACAATTTTATTTAAACGGTAAAAATGATGGAGAATATATAAAATTCTATCCAAATGGAAATATTAAAACTACAGCAACCTATTCTAATGGAACACTGTTAAATAGCACTAGTTTTACTATTGAAGGAAAAAAAATTAAAACTAAAGATCGAGATGCAAGCTTTAAGGGGGGACAAAAAAAACTATATGCTTTTATAGGCAAAAAATTGAAATATCCTACAGAAGCACTTGAAAAAAATATAACGGGTAAAGTTTTTGTTTCATTTGAGATTGATCAAAATGGTAAAGTCATTAATGCCTATGTTTCAAAAAAATCACATCCATTACTCGATCAAGAAGCTTTGAGTATAATTCAAGAGATGCCTAAATGGAAACCAGCAATTAAGGATGGGCAATTTGTTAAATCAAAAATGATAATTCCTATAAACTTCAAATTAGAATAATATTATGAACTTTTCAATTATAAACAACATTCTAGCATTCTTCATTGTATTAGCCTGTTTGACATTGGTTTACAGCTTGGCTTTTACAGATTTTATGGAAAATAAAATAGTTGGACCAAAACGCATATTTTTCATCATTTTTCTTTTAGCTTATGCTGGATTTAGAGTTTATCGAGTAATAAAAGCTAGAAAAAATTAATTCTTTTCTATTATTATCAAATTTAGACGATTACCTTTGGTAAGAGATGAAAAAAATTGGTAAATATTTAATCATATTCTGGATTTCCTTTATTACGTTGGGAATTATGATGGGTGCTACTCGTCATATTTATACTCATGGACAAAATTTTAAAGGAGCATCTAAATCAATTATAGAATTTTTATCTTCCTATATTTCAATCTTTATTCATTTCAAAGATTTAGATAGTCCAATGTTGACAGAAAATAGCAAAATTAAAAACGGATTTAGCTATACGCCTGATTATAAAGGAAGTAATGATTACATTCTAGACTCTTCATGGGATTCTGAATTAAAACAAAATACAATCAAGTTAATACGAATTAAAGATGGTAAAATCATACATAAATGGACCCCATCTATTTCAAAAATTGCATACCAATTTAATAAAAGTAAATTTTTAGGATTCAAAAATTCAATGGATTCAAAAAACACTAGACTACTTCACCCTTATCTATTTAACGATGGTTCAATTATTATTGGCGGAATTTACATAAATAAAATCGATAAGAATTCAAATTTAATCTGGCAAAAAAAAGTCTATAGTCATCATTCAATTGAAAAAGATATAGATGACAATTTATGGTTATGCTGTCTAAATACAAACACATATATCGCTAATAAATATAATATTAGAGATGATGTGATTTTAAAAATAAACAGTAAAACAGGTAAAATAATATTTCAAAAGTCAATTTTTCAAATTTTAAAATCCAATGGTTTTACAAGGGGACAACTTTTTTTAAATCCAATAATACATGAAGATTCAAAATATTATGATTATTTTCATTTGAATGACATAGAACCTGTATTAAAAGACTCTAAATATTGGAAAAAAGGTGATTTGTTTTTAGATTTAAGACAATTAAATCTAGTTCTTTTATATCGTCCATCTACAAATAAAATCATTTGGCAAAAAACTGGAGATTGGTTAAATCAACACAATATTGATATCTTAGATGATTCTAAAATTGCTATTTTCGGAAATAATATTACCAATGGTAAATATCATACTACTTCCAATAATTTAATTGATAGAAATAACGTTCAATATATCTACAACTTTAATAATGACTCTATTTCAACACCTTATACCAAACTATTCTCATTAGCCAAGATAAGGACTTTTACTGAGGGTCGATCAAGAATATTATCAAATGGTAATATCTTTATTGAAGAAACGAATCATGGTAGACTATTGTTTGGAAATAAAACAAAGCTATTATGGACATACACTAATAGAATAGATGATAATCATTTGAGTAAATTCAATTGGTGTCGATACATCACCGAAGATGAATTTAAAAAGTTTACCTTTGTTTCAAACAAATAGAAAAAGTGGAACTATTTTTTAAAATTGAAAACTTTGCTTTGTATATTGGCCCTGGATTAGGGGCAGGGACAATTACTGCTGTTTTTGGTGTACTTATTTCTTTTATTTTATCTTTAATTGCCATTTTTTGGTATCCCTTAAAAAGATTTTTTCGTTTTATTAAATCAAAATATAAAAAACAATGATCTCATTTTTAATCATATTAGCAAGTTTCATTGCCGTTATATTGTTCGATTTTCTTCCTGTTAAACGATTTATAAAAAATTTATTTACCTATCAAAAAGAATCTTTTGTCATTCTTACTGATAAAACATTATCTGAAAAGGAGAAACAAAAATCTTTATTACTATCAGCTTTAAAAATATTAATTGAAAGTGGTAAAATCTTCTTATTCTTCTTTATTTTAATTTCACCATACATTGGATTAATTTATGCTGGTCCATCTTATTCAAATGGAACAAATTTCTATGATGTCTTAACTTCATTTAAAGGATTTTTTATTTCATCTATCGTTTTTCTTCTTTATTATTTATTGAAAAAACAATATGGAAAGTTCGGATTATAATTCACTCTCCAAGTTTCTCCATCATCTCTCATTAGGTTCAAAAAATGTTTCTGAATTGAGTTTTGATTTGGATCAAAAATTGTTTTCTCAAAAAAAGAAAAACACTCAATTTAAAGACAATCATTTATTCATAAGTGGTTTAGCAAGAAGCGGTACAACTGCATTATTGGAAATCTTAAATCAAAGTGAAGAATTTATTTCATTAACCTATTCAGACTTACCGTTTATCCTCTCCCCTTCTTTAAATTCGAAAATCGTTAAAAATAAACATAATACAGAATTAAAAGAAAGAGCTCACAAAGATGGAATATTCGTTAATAATGAGAGTCCTGAAGCTTTAGATGAAGTATTTTGGAAAGTTTTTCTAAATGATAAATACATTCTAAAAGATCGATTATGTATTAATTCAATCTCAGACGAAATTTTAAGGAAATATAAAAATTACGTTGAAAGAATCACCTTTAATAATGGTATACCAAAACGCTATTTATCAAAAAACAATAACTTAGTTTTAAGGTTAGAATCTATTTTGAAAATATATCCAAAATCAATTATTCTAATTCCATTTAGAGACCCTTTACAACATGCAATATCACTTTTAAACCAACATCTTCATTTTTCTGAACTACAAAAAAAAGATCCCTTTTCATTGAAATATATGAATTGGCTCGGTCACCATGAATTTGGATTGAATCAAAAGCCTTTTGATCTTGGAAACAATGAAATATTCAATCAATTAAATGATTTAAAAAAAGAGGATATTAATTATTGGCTATTGTCATGGCTTAATTATTACCATTTTGTTGTAGAAAAATATAGCTCAAAATGTAGTTTCATATGTTATGAATCATTTTGTGAAAATCCAAAGAATGAATTAATGAAATTGAATCTAAACATTAAAGTCGATTCTTTAATGTTAGAACCATTCAAAAATAAATTAAACGAAAATCATACTTTTGATTCTTCTATTTTAAAACAATGTATTGAAATATATACTCACTTAAAAACTATTTAAAACACTGAAATAATGAAATTTAGTCTATTTATCTTATTTAACCTTTCAATTCTTACGGTCTTTTCTCAACAATCCACTAATTACGCATTATTTTTTAATAACTATTCGTTGAATTCACCCGCAGCAACAGGTATATTTCACAAACAATACGCTACTATTGGAGGTGAAAATCAATGGTCAAATATAAAAGGTGGTCCAAAAGATATTTATGGAATTTATGAGATTAAACTTTCTAAATTACATGGTGGTTTGGGCGTAAATTATGAATACGATAATATTGGATTTTCTACCACGAATAAAATAAATTTAAACTACGCTTATCACCATTCAATTAGTGAGACTAAAACGTTGAGTATCGGTACTTCATTAGGATTAAATATTTTTGAATTTAAACCAAGTTGGATACCACCTGATACATATAATGATCCCGATCTACCTAACTATTATAAAGATCAAACCTATAATTTGAACTTAGGAATAATGTATAAAACTCCTCGGTTTTTAATTGGATTTAATTCCTTTCAACTTACTGAATCTACTTACCGCAAAATCAATTTCAAAAACAAAAGAGAATATTATTTAACAAGTTCATATTCTTTCAATTTAGGTGCAAATTTCGAATTAAAACCAATGATCAATGTGATACTTAATAATATCAATTATATTGCAAACATCAACTTAATTGCTTCTTATAAAAAACAATTCTGGGGTGGTTTACTCTATCAAACTTCTAATGCTTCAGGTTTAGTTATTGGCTATGACTTTAAAGAACGATACAGAGTGAATTACGCAATTTATAAATCTAACAGCGCACTATTTAATCATAACACTTCAATTAACTCATTTTCAGCAGCTAGTCATGAATTTGGAATTGCATTTATGCTTGACTAAAACTTATATACTCAATGATACAAATTACGAATCTTCACAAAGAATACGCTAAAAAAGTTGTACTTGAAAACATTAATTTAACGATTAATGATGGTGACATATATTGTTTATTAGGAAAAAATGGTGTTGGTAAAACAACTTTAATCAACATTATTCTTGACTTAATTGAGAATGAAAGTGGTACAATTCAATTATTAGGAAAAAGTCATACTGAATTAGAAACTTTAGATAAAAGTCAAATCGGTGTTGTGCATGAAAACTTAGCTTTGATTGAAGAAATTAATGGATTAGATTATTTAAAATTTGTTGGTGAAATTTATAACATTCCACAAGAAACCTTATCCAAAAGAATCAACGATTTAATCAACTATTTCTTTGAGGATGATGCTACAATCAAAAAAAGTATCGGTAAATTTTCAACAGGAATGAAGAAAAAAATTGCATTCTGTGCAGCAGTTATTCATACTCCATCGATCTTAATTTTAGACGAGCCTTTTTCTGGTTTAGATCCTTTGGTAGCGAATCAGATGGTTCAATTTTTACAAAAATACAAGCGAGACGACCGAACGATTTTAATTTCATCTCACGACTTAACTTATATTGAAAAAATTGCAACTCACATTGGAGTTCTAGATAACAAAGAATTAGTATTCAATTCAAGCATCAAGGACTTTACCGAAAATGGAGAGAATCATTTAGATGCAGCTTTATTGTCAATTTTGAAACCTAATGATAGTCAATTAGAAAATTTAGATTGGATATGATTGGTCAATTTCTGTTTTTAAAACTTAAAAGTTCGTTTTCGGAACTAAGAAATCCATTAAAAATCGTAGTAAGTATTCTCTATCTTTTTATGGCTGTTTTTTACGGTTATAGTATTTATGCCTTAAATGAAATAGATATTGAGTCGACAGCAAACGGAAATTCAACAATGGATATCTTTGGTGTTATTTATTTCTCACTAGGTAGTTTAATAATACTAAGAACCATCTTTCCTAGCTACACTGCTATGAAACAGATATTTCCAAATTACCTTCCTATTTCTCGATTTCAGAATTATTGTATTTCATTGATTCTCGATTTCATCAAACCTTTTTATTTATACAATCTTATTTTCTTAGGGACCTGTAGTTATTTATTTCAAGAATTATCGATTTTATTGACCGGTTTACTCATCATCATCTGTGGACAATTAGCTAGAAGAGCCGTTCAATATCCAATTGATTTTATATTAAAAAAAGGCAGGATTTTACCTCTAATTTCACTTTCAGTACTTTTCGTTTTAATTGTCTTGTTTCATATTTTTATATTAAATCACCTACTACTTTCATTGTCATTCATTAGTTGTCTACTTTTAATTATCGGTTATTTATTCGAAAAGGAAACAATTATTAACAAGAAGAAAAAAGAAAAAAACGGACTGACTTCTGGTAACATTTACTTTAAACTTTTGATCAATAATAAATCGGTTCGAAAATTATTATCCGTTGGATTTATTCTAAAACTAATTATTTTAGGTACTAGTTTGATTACTTATCAAGAAGATAAAACTCAACTTTTTGAAGGAAAAGGTGTTTATTGGTTTTTTGGAACTTCATTAATCATTTTCACTTATGTCTTCAATAATTTTATCGGTCACTGGAAAAATTGTTGGCTCAATTTCGAATTACGTTCAACAGGTTATAAAAAAATGGTTGGCTTTATACTTCGATTAATGATTTTACCACTTATTATCGATATGTGCATTACGATTCCTTTTTTAATGTACACCTGGGAAGATACTCAATTTGTACTTTCAATGTATTTCACATCAATGATTTATATGATTTCAGCTAGTATTTTCTGGTCATTAATTCTACCCATTAATTCTAAAAAATTATTTAATCAGAAGGGAAACACGTCTTTTTTAAGTATTATATTTTCGTTTATTGGGGTACTTTTATTATCAAATATCCAATATTCAATTTGGTGGTATTCTCTTATTCCCTTTTATCTTTTAGTTTCATTTGCAGCAATAAAAATTGCTTTTCATCTATACGAAGAAAGAAAATATAAAGTATTTGAGAAGCTTTTCAAAGAAAGTTAAAATCTGACTTTCAAAGATAATTTAATCGCTTATTTTTTTTTTACTTTTACTATATGAATTCGAGACTTCAAAAAGAAAAATTTTTAAACCAAAAAGCAATTGTTATATGGCTAACTGGTCTTTCAGGAGCAGGAAAAACTACTCTTTCTGAACATCTATCAAAAGCTCTCTTTGAAAAAGGATTTTTTACTCAACTTTTAGATGGGGATCAAATTCGATCAGGTATCAATAACAATCTAGGTTTTTCTGAAGAAGATCGAATGGAAAATATTCGGCGAATAGCAGAAATATCGAAGTTATTTCTCAATTCTGGTATCATCTGTATCAATAGTTTTATAAGTCCATCCAATGAAATGAGAGATTTAGCAAAGCAAATTATTGGAGCTGAAAATTATTTTCAAATCTACTTAGATGTTTCACTAGAAGTATGTGAAAAAAGAGATGTTAAAGGCCTCTATCAATCTGCAAGAGAAGGGAAAATAAAAAATTTTACAGGAATTGGTGCAGATTATCAAATACCGACTAATTCAAACCTAAATATTAAAACAGGTGAACTTTCAATTGAAGAATCAGTAAAAATTTGTTTAAATGAAATTCTTCCGTTGATTCAACTACCTGTTAATTAATCAATCTCACCGATTGAACTCTACCTCATGCATTTACAAGGTTTTCAAATAATAATGTAACAATCTATTAATAATCAATATGTTCCTTTGTTTAACAATAAGTTAGACAATATGAAAACAAAAAATAAAGTATTCATCCTCCTGATTTGTATTTGCTGTATCTACACTACATTAAATTGTCAAAAACCAATTTTAGGATTAGCTGAAAATTTTACATTTCTAACTTCGAACGGAGCTTTTGAAAATTCGGGGGCCTCTACAATAATTGGTAATATCGGAACAAATACTGGTTCATTTATTGGTTTTCCTCCGGGCACACTAACCGGTTATATTCATATAAATGATGGTGTTTCAAATCAAGCTTCTATTGATATGAATAGTACTTACATCGATTTATTTTCTCGAACTTGTTCTACCGTTTTGGGTACAACTTTAGGAAATGGCCAAATTATTACACCTGGAATTTATTGTATTGGAGGGGCTAGTGTTTTAAATGGTAATTTAATTCTAGATGGCCAAAATGATCCCAATTCGATCTTTATTTTTCAAATGAATAACGCATTTTCAACTAATTCTTTATCAACGATAAGTCTAATAAATAATGCTTCTTATGAAAATATTTTTTGGCAAGTAAATGGTGCAGTTGAATTAGGAACAAATTCTATTTTCAATGGTGTAATAATCGCAAATGGAGCAATCAATTTATTGGATTTCACAACTCTCAATGGAAAAGGTTTATCTATAAACGGAGCGATTAATTTACATAATGTCAATGCTAAAAGAACAGATTCTCCGATTCCTTTATCTATTCAAATACTTTCATTTGATATAAAAAATGGTAATAATAGACCTACTATTTCATGGATAACCTCTTCTGAAGTTAATAACGATTACTTTGAACTAGAATCAAGTTTAAATGGTGATGAATGGAAAGAAATTGAAAACATTAAAGGTGCTGGTAATTCTTCTAAATTGAAACACTATTCAAGCATCATTTCAAATCCTCCTTTGGGAATCAGTTATTACCGATTAAAGCAAATTGATTTTGATGGAAAAATCAGTTATTCTGATGTGATTTCAAATGAATTTAAATATCCAATTGATAATGAGGTATTTCCAAATCCTACGACTGGAATTATTCACTTTACAAATGAAACAACTGATTATATTTATATTTCCTCAGTAAATGGTGACATTATTCGTGTCGTTCAAACTGAAGATAACACTGTTGATCTTTCAGACGAGAAGAATGGGTGTTATTTTATCAATTCTACAAATTCTTTAAATACAATTAATTATAAATTGATTCTGACTAGTCCTAAATAGACGTTACATATTTAAAGTAAAAATAATTAAATATTACATACCAGCAAACACGTGTTTGCTGGTATTTTTGGTTTTGTACGTTTTTATTTTAATCTCATTTTGTTGATGCATGTATTTCGGCGTATTCATATAACACGAATAATGGGGCCTAATATTATTATAAATACCTACGCTATCTCGAACAAGTTCCTTCATGATTTTTATTTCAATATTTCTATTTTCACCGATGAACTCTTGCTTTAATATACCGTTTATTCTTTCTGCAACAGCGTTGGCATATGGGTCATAAGTCTCTGTCATGCTACATCTAATTTTGCTTTTATTCAATAAATCTTGGTATTCAT
>CANCEQ010000085.1 GCA_947375085.1 Flavobacteriales bacterium | reverse complement strand
ATTTTTTAAGATTGTGCTTGATCAGCTGCATTTCTTTCTTCTGCTTCAATTCGTTCTAACTTCATCGTTTCTTCAGCAATTTGTGCTAAATATTGAAGTCTTTCCTCTAAACGCGCTTGCATTTCTTTGATTGCATCAATCGAAATTGGCGCAGTATAATCACATTTAGATTCTTTTTGAATATTTATATTCATTTCGAAAATCTCAGAATCTTCAATTACATCTTCATTCACATCAATAGAAACCAAATTCACTTTTGCTCCTGAATCAGTTGTTGACACAGGATGCTGTTTCATTTTAAACTGTACTTGTAAGTTAGTATTTTTCACCCCAAGTAATTCATTACAATTTACCATTGCTAAATATTTAAAAATTAATAAATCGTTTATTTTTCGTTGCTCACTGCAGTTTGTGCCACTGCAGATGCAACAGTTCCAGCTACCACCAAATATTGGCCGATGGTTAATAGAATTACAGGTAATCCCACTGGTGTTGCTATTAAAGCCGTTCCAACTGCGGCTAATCCCAAACCAATATTTCTCAATTTCTTAAAAAAATCTGGTGTTGGTGCGTTTAATCTTGCTACTATTCCCATAACTCAAAAATTATTGAACATCAATAATGCGTAAAGCATTATAAGAACCGTTCTTTAATGAATATTGAACACCATTTACCAACTGGAAAAACTCAATTTTCAATAAATAAATTTTTGTTCCCGTGCCAGCTGGTACAGCTGTTGGTGTTAATGTTACAGCAGTTGAGGGTGCAGTAATCGCTAAGTTTAAAACGTTAGTCATTTTAAAATCAACAACTCCAGTAGCAAAATTTAAATTCGCATATCCACCTGTTAAACTCATATGAGTTGCGCCTGCAGGAAAAACAACATCAGTTGCAGGTACCAAACCTGCAATTGTAATTACACCTGTTGCAGGTACTAAGGTGTAAGGTTTGTAAAGCATACTTGCTAAAAGTGCATTTGAGTTAAACTCAAAACCTTTTAACAATGCTTTAGCCGTAACATTTCCAATTCCTACACCAACATTTCGAGCACCACGAATACTCGTAGCATCCAAATTTTTAATTTTTGACATAACCTGAGTTACCCTAGTCAGTAACTTGTTGTCAGACACATTTACAGTTATATTTCGTAACGAATCACGAAATAACTTTCCAGAAGTTGCAATACTTCCAAATTCAGAGCCATTTTCACGTGTTCTAGCGAACGATGGGTCGTTCTTTATAAGTTCACCATCAAGTGATGTTTTCATCTTCGCTAAATGCCCATCTTTCGATTTGTAAAAGGTCACGTTATCCAACGTCCCTTTAATCTTTAAAAGACCAGTTTGCCTTGCCATTTTTTCAAATTATTAAATTCAATAGATTAAGACTTTCTTAATCCAAGTTTTCAAAATCAAACTGGGGCCCTTCAGAAGTTTTGAAAACAATTATTGAACAAATGTAAATGAGCAATATTTCAATTGAAAGAGGCAACTTCCGAAACATAAATTTTGTTTCACTTTATGCCGATTTAGGAAATTATTTCCACCAAAAAAGAGACTATTTTTGTGAAAAAAGCATTTTTAAAGTAATTGAAGAGTGAGTTTAAAGTATAGGAATAGTATTACAAACATTAAATTGAACCATATCACATTAAAATGAATCACAACCATAATTCTAATCTATGAAGCGTATAATAATTTACCCAAAAGACATTATGAGAATAACAGGAAAAAGTGAGCGTTATTCAAGAGAAATATTAAAGAAAATAAAGGTAGATTTAAAGAAAGAAAAACATCACCTAATTACTATTCAAGAATTCTGCTCTTATATGAAAATTTCGATGGATGAGGTTAATATTAATTAATACAATATCATAAGAATTAGTTATATATTCACTATCTTTGATATGTATACTAGTTCTTTTAAATCAGTACAATTCAAAGCAAATTGAAAGTGACCTAATTGGTTACCTGAAATTTAATAGGAGTTGAAACGCTTGATATCACACGCTTTCAAAATATAGTGGTTGTCCTGGAGGCACCACTTTAAAGGGAAACAGAAATGTTTCCCTTTTTTGTTTTAATTACTTTTTTTAAAAAAATCTATTAAATCACTACTTTCTAAATTGAACAGCATAAAAAAAGGGCTAATCCAAAATTGAATCAGCCCTTTAATAAAAACGATAGATATTATTTTTTCATTGCCTCTGCATCCATTTTAAGCAACTCAACAACTACTTCTGATGTTATATCTAACCCACCCTTAAAATATAGGGTTACAGACTCATCTATTACATAACTTAATTTTTTTCTATCAGAAACAACTTCGACTGCTTTTTGAACACGTTCTAAAATTGGTTTATTCAATTCTTGGCTTACAGCTTGCATCTCAGAATTTAAAGATTGTTGTCTTTCTTCTAGTGACTGTTGTTTTTTCATTAATTTTTCTTCCTCAATTTTAATAATCACCGGAGACATTGTAGGACGTGATTTTTCATAAATTGCAACTTGCTTTTGAAAATCTTCTTCCATTTCTTTTAACTCTTTTACTCCATTCGCTTCAAACACTTTTAATTGTTCGATAGCTGCTTTTCTAGAAGGTAATGTATCTAATAATTTTTGAGAATTTACGTGACCTATTTTTTGTTGAGCCATTACTGATCCTAAACAAAATACTACTGCGATTGCTGTTACTAAATTTTTCATTTAATTTTTATAATTGTTGTTTTTATATACTTATTTAACTGTTATTCCCATTTCCTTCAATACTGCATCACTTATATCCATCTTTGGGTCTGCATATACTAAATTGCTTTGATTTGCTTTATCAAAAACAAACGTATAAGCCTTTTTTGTTGCCACTTCTTGCATTGCTTCAAATACTTTATCCTGAATTGGCTTTACTAATTCTTGTCTTTTTTGAAAATAGTCCCCTTTTACACCAAAACGCAACTTTTGCATTTCCATGGTTTCGGTTTCTACTTTTAAAATTTCGTCCTTTCTCTTCTGTTTTTCTTCAGCTGGTAAAAGAACTTCTTCTCTTGCAAAATTATCTTTTTTAACTTTTAAAGCAGCGTATCTATCTTCAATATCTTTTGTCCATCGATCAGCTAATTTATCTAATTTATCTTTGGCTTCTTTGTATTCAGGAACATTGGACAAAATATAATCTGAATCAATATAGGCATACTTTTGAGTAAAGGCAAATGATGTGCCAAAGAATATAAATAAATAAATAAAAATATTTCTCATTCTATTTTTTATTGAATCAAACGTTGAAATTAAACAAATTATTATAAATCAACTTAAAAGTATTATAAATCTCCAAGATTCATACCAATTGAAAAACTCAATTTAGTTGAATACCCTTTTTGATTAATTGAACTATTTGTTCCATTAGCAATACTATATCCAGATGACCAACTATCTAATTTATCAAATCCCCAACCATAATCTAGACCTAACATACCAAACATTGGCAAGAAAACTCTTATCCCAACACCAGCTGATCTTTTCACATTTAAAGGATTAAATTTATCAAAAGATGGAAACGTATTACCTGCTTCACCAAAAGCTAAAACATAAAATGTAGCTTGAGGATTTAAAGAAATTGGATATCGCATTTCCATTACATATTTTGCAATAAGAGGATCACCTGAAGTAGAAGATAAAACCCCATCATTATAACCTCTCAATGCAATAATTTCTCTACCCCCCATTTGTTGCATACCTGACAAGCCACTTCCCCCTAATACAAAACGCTCACTAGGTATTAGTCCCTTAGTTTTTGTGTAAGATCCTAAAAACGCAAATCCATATCGTGTTCTTAATACTAATTTTTTATCAGTTGTTAATGGTAAAAACCATTCACCTGTAAATTTGATCTTATAATATTCTAAGTATTTATATCGTTCCTGTGGACTTTGAGATGAATAGTCGGAAATCCCTTCAAATTTTGAGTATGGAACACTGCTTTTAGCGGTGAATGTAATATTAGACCCTCCTTGAGGGTAAATAGGAGCACTAATAGAATTTCTTTGTAATACATATTTTAAACTAATATCGTTTGCATAACCCGTTCTAAAATTAGAAGAAGACCAAAGACTATAGTTTTTTAAATCATAATATTGGTAAGATAATTCATAATATGCACTAAAATAATCATCTGGGAATTTTTTCCTTCTACCTAAACCTACACCAGCACCAGAAATACTTAAGTAATTTGAATTAGGATTCGATTTTGCTAAACCACTATAATTAATATCTGTATGATTAACCCAGTAAGTTAAAGAATTAGGTTTTTTTCCCCCAAACCATGGTTCAGTAAACGAAAAATTATAACTCTGATAAACTTTACCATTCGTTTGTGCTCTAATAGATAAACGTTGTCCGTCACCTCCTGGAAGCGGAGACCAAGACTCCTTTTTAAAGAAATTTTTCGTAGAAAAATTATTAAATGTAAGTCCTAAAGTTCCTATTAAACCTCCACTACCATAATTACTTAAACCATTTGAAGTCCCTCCTAATGAGCTATTAGAAATGCCATTTCTACCACCGTATCCTCCAGATAATTCAATTTGATCCGACGATTTTTCTTCAACTGTATATTCAATATCTACAGTCCCATCTGCTGGATTAGGAATCGGATTAATCTGAAATCCTTGTTCATTAAAATAACCTAATTGAGCTAATTCTCTTTGAGTTCTTATTATATCATTTCTATTAAATAAATCACCTGGCTTCGTTCTAATTTCTCTACGAATTACATAATCATTCGTCTTTGTATTTCCTTTAATAATAATACGTTTCACTCTAGCTTCTTTCCCCTCAATCAAACGCATTTGAAAATTTATATGATTATTTGTTACATTGGTTTCAACTGGAGTTATTTGGAAAAACAAATATCCTCTATCCATATAGAGAGAAGAAATATCTCTTCCATCCTGACTCATATTTAAACGTTGATCTAATAACGTTTTATCATACATATCTCCATTTTTAATACCTAGAACTGTATCTAAATAGCTAGATCTAAATTTTGTATTTCCAATCCACTCAATATCACCAAAATAATATTTTTGTCCTTCTTCAATTTCAATATTTATAGTTAGATTTTTTGAATCCGAAAGATAGACTGTGTCAAATTTAATAGTTGCATCTCTTAAACCAATCGCATTAAATTTATCAAGTAAAGCAATTTTATCTCTATCAAATGCTGTTTTAGAAAATTTAGATCTTTTCCATACTCTCCAAAAAACTTTTTGTTTAGTATCTTTCATCGCCATTTTCAGTTTCCAATCTGGAATTGACTGATTACCATCGATATTGATAGTTTCAATTTTGATTTTTTGATTTTTCGTAATATCAATCAAGAATATTTGAGAATTATTAATTAAGGTGTCTTCAATTCTATTGATTTTGACATCAACAGAATAATATCCTTTTTCCCTGAAAAAACTCTTAATCTTATTATTAGTTGAATAAACAAGATTTTCAGTTATGGTTTTACCAGAATACAAACTTATTTCTTCTCTAATCTTATCAGCTTCACGCTTATTAATTCCTTTAAACTTAAATCTTGATAATTTAGGTCTGGGAGTTAATTTAATAACCAAATAAATCACTCCTTCAAATTCTTTTTCAATTGCTATTTCAGCACCAGAAAAAAGTTCTTCTTTCCATAAATTTCGAATTGCTTTTGAAATTTGGTCTCCAGGAATGTTAATAGATTGTCCCTGTTTTAAACCAGCAATTAATTTTATAGCATTATGATCAAAATTATCAGCTCCCTCTACCCTTATTCCTCCAATTTCATATTTTTTAGGTGTTTTAAAATCAAAATTTGACACCTCACCTATTGTTATAGGGCTGTTAGTTTGAGAATTAACTGTAATAGTTAAAACAAGAAAAAAAAGTAGATATAGAAGCTTAGTCATTTATTATAAGTCTTTTGAAATTTGTTCTGAAACCATTCCAAATCGACGTTCTCTTGATTGGTAATTTATCACAGCTTTAAATAAGTCCTCTTTTTTGAAATCAGGCCATAATACGTCAGTGAAATAAAATTCAGAATAAGCTATTTGCCATAATAAAAAATTACTTACTCTATGTTCACCGCTTGTTCTTATTAATAATTCAGGTTCAGGAATCCCATCTGTTGTTAAATGAGTTGAAATTATCGTATCATCAATTTCATTTGGATTTATCTCACCTTTTAATACTTTTTCAGCGATTTTTTTAGTCGCATTTACTAGTTCCCATCTTGAACTATAATTTAAAGCTAAAATTAAGCTAGTCTCAGTGTTATGAGCTGTTTTTAGAATCGCACTCTTCAATTCATCTCTACAACTATCTGGTAACCCATCAGTATCACCTATAGTCATTAAACGAATCCCTTTTTCATTTAATTCATCAATCTCATTAGAAATTGTACGTACCATTAAGTCCATCAATCCATCCACTTCTTCTTTTGGTCTACTCCAGTTTTCTGTGGAAAAAGCGTATAAAGTAAGGAATTTTACCTTTAATTCTTTAGCGCCTTTAAGTACTTCACGAACAGACTCAACACCATAATTATGACCGTATAAACGTTCATGACCTTGTTGTTTAGCCCATCTACCATTGCCGTCCATTATAACAGCAATATGTTGAGGTATATTTGTATGATCTATTTGTTGTAAAAAATCCATTAATTATCCAGGTATTAAGAACGAAAATAATGAAAGATTTGAAATTAAATGAGTTAATTCAAAAGCTTAACATACCTTAACAAAAAAAAGAGGGAAATGGAAAACCAGATCCCTCTTCAATTTTATTGAATTGCTTACTCAGCTAGTAAAACGACTTTATCATTTTGCATCTCCAAAACGCCACCATTTATACTTACTCGTATAACTTTAGAATCTTTTTGATCACCTTCAATCAATTCACTTGATTTTTCGTCACGAACAAAAGGAGATGAAAGATCAACTTTCACTTTTCCTTTTCCAAGTGCTGAAATAATTGGAGCATGTCCTTTCAATATTTGAAACAAACCATCTATGCCTGGTAACTGAACTGCGTCAATCTCTCCAGCAAAAATTTTTGTTTCTGGTGTAATTATTTCTAAGTGCATATTAAATCTTTTGATATATAAAGTGAGACGTTACTAGAACGTCTCATCAATACTCATTTTATACGTTAGAATCTTCTAACATTTTTTCTCCAGCCTCAATAACTTCATCAAGACCACCTTTCAAGTTAAATGCAGCTTCAGGATATTTATCCATTTCTCCATCTAAAATCATATTGAATGCTTTGATAGTATCTTTAATATCTACTAATACACCTTTAAGTCCTGTAAATTGCTCAGCTACGTGGAATGGTTGAGATAAGAAACGTTGAACACGACGTGCTCTGTGAACGATCATTTTATCTTCTTCAGATAACTCATCCATACCTAAGATAGCAATGATATCTTGTAATTCTTTATATCGTTGCAAAGTCAATTTAACTCTTTGAGCTGTATTGTAGTGATCTTCACCTACAATTTCAGGAGTTAAAATACGAGAAGTCGAATCCAATGGATCAACCGCTGGATAAATACCTAACTCAGCAATTTTACGAGATAATACTGTTGTTGCATCTAAGTGAGCAAATGTATTAGCTGGTGCTGGATCTGTTAAATCATCCGCAGGTACGTAAACCGCTTGTACAGATGTAATAGATCCATTTTTAGTAGAAGCAATACGCTCTTGCATTGCACCCATTTCAGTTGCTAATGTTGGTTGGTAACCTACTGCAGAAGGCATACGACCTAATAAAGCAGAAACCTCAGAACCAGCCTGTGTAAAACGGAAGATATTATCTACGAAAAATAAGATATCCGCTCCTTTACCATCACCTTCACCATCACGGTAATATTCCGCCATAGTTAATCCAGATAATGCAACACGAGCACGAGCACCAGGAGGCTCATTCATTTGTCCGAAAACGAAAGTCGCTTTTGAGTTAGTTAACTCATTAACGTCAATTTTAGAAAGATCCCATCCACCTTCTTCCATACTGTGCATGAATTCAGAACCGTAAGTGATAATTCCTGACTCTAACATCTCACGAAGTAAGTCATTCCCTTCACGTGTACGCTCTCCAACTCCTGCGAATACAGAAAGACCTGAATAAGCTTTCGCTATATTATTAATTAATTCTTGAATTAATACAGTTTTACCAACACCAGCACCACCAAATAAACCAATTTTACCTCCTTTAGCATAAGGCTCAATCAAGTCAATTACTTTAATTCCTGTAAAAAGAACTTCAGTTGCTGTAGTTAATTCCTCAAATTTAGGAGCTTCACGGTGGATAGCTAAACCATCAGAATTATCAACTTCATTAATTCCGTCGATAGCCTCTCCAATTACGTTAAATAAACGTCCTTTAATTTTATCTCCGATTGGCATTTTAATACCACTTCCTGTTGAAATCGCTTCCATTCCACGTGTAAAACCGTCTGTAGAATCCATCGAAATGGTACGTACAGAGTTTTCACCTACGTGAGATTGAACTTCAAGAACTACTTTCGTTCCGTCTGCTTTAACTACTACCAAAGCATCAAAGATACTTGGAAGAGTTATATCTTTTTCGAATCTTACATCGACAACAGGTCCGATTACCTGAGAAATTTTACCTTTAATTTCCGACATTACAGTGTCTTTTAAAAATGAATTCTGAATTTTGGCGCAAAGATAAGTTAAAAGTTTTAAGTAGGGAAAACATTTTAGAATTTATTTATCAAATAAATTCTAAAATTGATTATTTAAATTGAAAGCATTTCTTTTTTAAGATTATTCAACTACTTTCAACCTACAATTTCAATCATTTTAAAAAACTTCTTTTTGGAAATTTTTATTAATTAAATATTTCACAGGTAAATAAGATGCCAAAAAACTTAAACAACTTACCAATGCAATGATTAAAATACCATCGAGATAATTAATTTTCATAGGAAAAGCATCTCCACCTGAATTTGGCATTTGTAAAATTTTACCTTGTATTTGAACTACACAAATAGAATATCCGAAAATTAATCCTGTAATAATACCTTTGCCAGAAATAATTAATCCTTCAAAGAAAAATATTTGAAAAATGGTCTTCTTATTTGCACCGAAACTGATCATCGTTTTAATGTTGTCCATTTTCTCAATAAAAAGCATTGTGAGTGATGCTACTAAATTAAAAGCAGCTAAAATAAAAATGAACAACAAAATAATGAGTACGATTATTTTCTCAGTTTTACTTGTTTTATAAATCAATTCATTTTTTTCGTAATTCGTTTTGACGATAAAATCGGGGCCTAAAAACAGTCTCAAATTTTCTTTTACATCATTATTTTCAAAACCATTTTTTGCTTCTATATAAATTGAAGTGATATCTTTATCATATTCCAATAATTCTTTTGCTAAATGAATTGGTACAACCACAAATTCCGAATTCACTTCTTTATTAAAATTCATTCTAGCAGAAATTCGGACGTTTTTTGTAACAAATGGATTTGATGAAAAACGAACTTTTGCATCTCTTTTAGGTGCATAAAAAAGTAATCGTTGATAATCATGTTGAGGAATGTATCCACCTAAATTATCTAACAAAGCAGCTCCAATTATTGCTTCATCTATTCCATTTTCATTAAGTGTAGGAAATCCATCAACTATGTGATTTTGCATTTTTGAAATTCTTAAAAATGAAGGTTCAATACCAATCATTTTTGCATTAACCCATTTTTTATCATTTTTTAATATAACAACTTCTTCAATAGATTTTGAAAGTCTTTTTACACCCTCAATTTTTCCAATTTTATTAAAGTCAATTTGATTTTCATTAAAAGTCTTTCCTTTAGCTGAACGAATAACTATATCTGAATCAAATTCAGAATACAATTTCTCTACCATTGATTCAATTCCATTGAACGCAGATAATAAAATGACTAATGCAGCGGTTGTGACAGAAATACCAACAACCGAAATCCTTGTTATTAAATTAATAACATTTTTCTTTCGTTTTGCTGAAAGATATCGACGCGCTATAAAAAAGGGAAGATTGATAATCTAACTTTTTTTCAATAAAACATCAATTTGACTTGCATAATCTAACGAATCATCAATAAAAAACAATAATTCTGGAATTTTACGCATGTTTTTAAGTCTCTTCCCTACATCTCCTCTTATTTTCTTCATATTCTCACGAATACTTGCCAAAACTTCATTCTTGTCAGGACCTGCAAAAATACTTACATAACATCTCGCTAGTGATAAATCAGATGTTACACGAACAACAGTTACACTCACCATTGCTCCTAAACATACTTCACGTGCATTTCTTTGAAAAAAAACAGATAATTCTTCCAATATAACGCCTTCAATTCTATTTTGTCTTATTGAACTCATGGTACAAAAGTAAAGAATTGTTAGCAATGGTTTAAAAAAAGATAAACAAAAACTATCTTTGCACTATTATGAAAGATATTTTAGAAATACACAGGTATTCATTTACATACAAAATGACAGCAATTTTAGTTATTGTTTTCAATATACTTTTTTCAATTTTTAATCTTGTTTCTCTTGGACTTTTTGTTCCATTTTTGAATCTAATCTTTCTAGATCATGACAAAGAAATTGAAATTATTGCTAAACCTATTTATCATGGTGGAATAACAGAATTCTTTCAATATTTGACAGAATATTATAATTATTTTATGCAAACAATGATTGCAGAAGACCCTAAAAAAGCATTATTATTTGTTTGTGTTTCAATTGTTGTCGCTTTTATACTTAAAAATATTTCACGTTACGGTGCAATTTGGCATCAATCTCAGATGAGAATGGCTGTTGTTAGAGATATTCGAAACAAAATTTTTGAAAAAGCAATGAATCTTCCTCTTTCATTTTATTCTGAAGAAAGGAAAGGTGATATTATATCTAGAATGAACAGCGATGTAGGTGAAATTGAAGTGGCTGTTGTGAGTGTTTTAGAACTTATCTATAGAGAGCCAATCTCAATCGTAATGTACATAATGACTCTTTTGTATATGAGCCCACAATTAACTTTGTTCTCTTTTATTTTACTTCCTGTATCCGCTTTTGTAATTTCTAGAATAGGAAAGAGTCTTAAAAAAACAGCGAAAGAAGGTCAGCACCAAATGGGTGTTGTAAACTCTGCAATTGAAGAAAATTTAGGTGCGATAAGAATAATTAAAGGTTTTAATGCTGTTCCACAAGTATTAGAATCTTTCAAAAAAATAAATTTAAAGCACCAACAATTAATCACCAAAACCTTTAGAAAAAAAGATTTATCTTCCCCATTAAATGAAACACTTGGCGCAATTGTTTTGGTTTGTATAGTTTGGTTTGGAGGAGGAATGATTCTAGATAATAAACCAGGGACCAACTTAACTGGTGGAGAGTTCATTGCTTTCATCGTCGTTTTTTCACAATTATTAAGACCTATACAAGGAGTAGCAAATTCAATTGGTTTTTTAAATAAAACGAAAGCTTCACAAGATAGAATTAATGAAATTTTAAATAGTGATGAGAAAATTTTCGAAGTTGAAAATCCTGTTAAATTAAATGAATTAGAATCAGGATTGAAATTCAATCATGTTTCCTTTAAATATAAAGATGACTATGTTTTAAAAGATATTGATTTTACAATTCCAAAAGGAAAAACATATGCATTGGTAGGTGAATCAGGAAGTGGAAAATCAACTATTTCAGATTTATTACCTCGTTTCTACGATGTTACTGAAGGCTCTATTTTTTATGATTCTATTGATATTAAAAATGCATCAATTCAAGATTTAAGAAATCATATTGGTATTGTTTCTCAAGAATCTATTCTTTTCAATGATACCGCTAGAAACAATATTCTTTTTGGAACAGAAAATGCATCAGAAGAAGAAGTAATTGCTGCTGCAAAAATTGCAAATGCACATGATTTCATTATGGGGTTAGAAAATGATTATGATACTAATATTGGAGAACGTGGAAATAAACTTTCTGGTGGACAAAAACAAAGAATGAGTATTGCCAGAGCAGTACTTAAAAACCCTGCTATCATGATATTAGATGAAGCAACTTCTGCTTTAGATACGGAATCTGAAAAATTAG
>CANCEQ010000084.1 GCA_947375085.1 Flavobacteriales bacterium | reverse complement strand
ACGATTTCAGCTTTTTGAGAAGTTATAAATGAAACTCCATTTTCAGCGACTTTCTCACCGTTAATATAGGTCGAAAGAACGTTTAAGTTGGTTAGATTATCGACTACAATAAAATCGGCTGGGTCGTTTGGTTGTAGAAGTCCAACATTCATTTTATAATGCAACACCGGATTGACACAAGCTGCGCGAAACACTTTCATCGGCCCAATGCCTTTTTCTAAAGCACGTTTTACTAGTAAATTGATATGTCCAACCACTAAATCATTTGGATGCTTGTCGTCGGAGCAAAACATCATATTTTCATAATGGTCGTTCATTAAGTCAATCAGTGCTTCAAAGTTTTTAGCAGCACTACCTTCTCGAATGATTACTTTCATTCCTAATTGTAATTTCTCTAGTGCTTCTTCGTAGGTAAAACATTCGTGATCGGTAGAAATTCCTGCTTTGATATAGGTTTTAATTGCTTCACCTCGTAACCCTGGAGCGTGACCATCGACTACTTTATTTAAACGATGAGCAATTGCAATTTTTTCCATTACAATCGGGTCTTTGGCAAGTACTCCAGGAAAATTCATCATTTCCGCTAGATACACAATTTCAGGAAGCTGAAGTAGTTCTTCTATTTCTTTGGCTCCAATTTCTGCACCTGTGGTTTCGAATTTTGTTGCAGGAACACAAGATGGAGCGCCGAAATGAAATTTAAAAGGGGTCTTTTTACCATTTTCAAGCATGTATTTAACGCCGTCTATTCCAAGAACATTTCCGATTTCATGTGGATCAGATATTGTCGCAACGGTTCCATGAGGAACAGCTAATCGAGCAAATTCAGAAGGAGGAAGCATCGAACTTTCTACGTGTACGTGTGCATCGATTAAACCAGGTAAAATATAGGTTTCGGAAAGCACCTCTTTTTTTTCAATGGAAGAAATTTTTCCATTATCAAAAGTGATAACCCCTTTATAAATAGTGTTATTTAAAACATCAACTATATTTCCTTCGATTTTTTCCATTTTCAATAGATATGCTAAAACATACTATTTACTAAAGTAATCAGAATTAATTTAAAATTTAGTTGAAATTGAAATTAGTGCTGTAAGACTTTTTTTACATCACCGTTTGAATAGTAAATGAAAATTACTCCTCTCGTTGTTTCATTTACCTCTTGACCAAGAATATTGAAACGATTAGTTATAAAAACATTGTCATTTTTTGAAGTATTATCGATTGAAATCAAGTCAGATTTAGTTGTTTTTCCATCAAAATCGGTTTGAATTAAACGATAATAATTAATGACTTCTCTTACATTTTGATCAATTAATGAATATTCAATTAAATGATTAGATGTTCCTGCCCCGTTTTCAATACCGATTGTTTCAAATGTGTGACCATCTATTGTTTTTTCGATTGTAAAAAAATCATTGTTATGTTCAGATGAAGTTTCCCATTTTAATAGATTTCCCGTTTTTATTTTATCTCCAGTAAACGAAATTAATTCAATAGGTAAACCAACAGCGGCGGGTGCGGCACCTCCAAATAAAGAAAAAGTACTTAATCCTGACCATGTGAGCAGATTTGTTGTAGTATTAACAGATCCCGAGCCGTCATGTGTTGTTGATAGAAAATTACTTCCAATAGGTTCATACCATGTTAGCCCACTTTTTTTAATTGGAACTAAGTAATTTTCAGATCCAACAATATCAGTTTCGGCGTAAGTGTATGAAATAGTGTAAGTTGGAGATGTAATTCCAGATTCGGTTACATTCCATTGTCTATCAATATAATTTGAAATTATAGGATCTAATCCATCTACTTTATTCGCTTTTGTGAAAACAGTTAAATAGGCATTTGAAAGTGAGGCTGAAGTTAGGGTAAAAGTAAGAGGAACAAAATAGGTAGCATCACCAATTGGATAATAATAACTTGCTCCGACAGCTGAATTTATCAAATGTTTTACATATCCTATTGTTCCACTATTATCGTAAGCAACAATATAAGAACTAACATTTCCTCCAGAAATTGTTCCGTTTGTACTTGATGTCCCCATTGTCAGAGTATATCCTTGAATTGAAAGTTTACCAGACGTTAATTGAAGCGTATTTAAAACATTGATATTGATATTTGAAACAATGTTTCCAGCAGTATTTGCAGCTGTTAATTTATAAAAATCATTTAGTGAATTTCCATTGATGGTTTGAGCGATAACTCCGTTAAAATTTACGGTACCATTGTTATGTATAAATGTTCCACTATTTGAAAAATTACCTGCTAAATATAAATTACCACTAGTTGATGTGAAAGAACCCTGATTTATTGTTAAAGTTTTTATCGTTATTGATTGATTGATACAAACAATGTTTCCAGCACCACTTTTGGTTAGATTCCTAGTTCCACTATTGATTCCACCACCAATCGTTAAATTTTTGGAGTTAGTTGTAACGGTAATAATTATATCTGCACTCATTGTAATTGTACCAGAACCCATGTTCAGATCATTTGTACCTGTAAATGTAAAATCTCCTGACCAAGTTTGTGGGTAATCAATTAATGTTAAAGCACTTCCTGAAGTATTATCAATTGTTCCTCCATTAATTATAAATGTTCCTGCAGTTGTACCAAGTGCTTGCGAATGATTCAACCTTAATGTACCAGTATTGAACGTTTTTGAACCGGTAAAAGTGCTCAAACCATTTAATGTTAAGATTCCATTTCCACTTTTAGTAATTGTACCTGACCCTGTTCTTATGGTATCATTTACAAAAAAATCACCTGTACCTTGAAATATTAAATTTTTGTTAGTGGCGATTATATCATCCGTAAACGTCATTAAAATGTCAGGGGTGCCTGGATCTGTAATGTCAATTGTACTATTACCATTTAAAGTTGTATAATATCTTATAGTTACACCTGTAGTTCCGCTGGTAATATTTGATCCTGCAGTTACGTATAAATTATATGCTCCATTTGAGACATATTTATAAAAACTATGAATTACACCAGCACCTGATGTAGCACGATCGATTATTAAATTTACTCCTGTTCCATTAATTTGTAAACAAGATGTAAAAGGTAAAGAAACATCTTTTTTAATAATTACAGTAGTACCTGCAGCTGCGTATAAATAATCATTATTTTGAACATTTCCCAAACAGCCTAAATGACTTAATTCAGCTGTACCAGCATTCAAATAAAGATCACAATCAAATTGTGTATTATCAGCTCCTAAAACTAATTTTCCAGCTCCATTTTTTGATGTTATACCACTTCCACTATAAGCTCTTACATTTCCATTAGCAGTAAAGGTAACTCCAGATTTAATGTCGAATGTCATACTCCTTGAAGAACCTACACTTGTTAATTCTTTTGAAGTCGAAAATGAAGCTGTTACAATTAACGTTCCGTTGCCAATGAAATCTATCAATTTTACACCAGACGGAACACCAAAATTATTTTCAGCACTTGCGCTAATAGTTCCCCCAGATATAGAAAATCCTCCAGTATAGGTATTTTCATTTGTGATTGTCAAGGTTCCCGTTCCACTTTTTTTAACTGAACCGCTTCCTGAAATAGGAGTTGAAACTGTAAAAGCATCTGAACGATCATATATTAAAATTCCATTATTTACGATGCTTGTACTTGCAATACTTCCGGAAGTACTTGAATTACCTATTTGTAATGTACCTGCAGAAATTGTCGTTACTCCTGTATACGTATTATTGGCTGATAATATTAAGGACCCATTTCCAGTTTTTGTTAAAGCACCCGTTCCGCTTATAATTTGACTAATCGTACTAGACCCATTTCCAACGAAAGTTAAGGTTAATCCGTCGTGCGAAAGTGTACCTGAAAGATTGAATGTTCCTCCCGCAGTTGTTGTTATACTTGGGTTTGAA
The DNA here is from genome assembly GCA_947375085.1 of Flavobacteriales bacterium. The sequence goes on along the minus strand of CANCEQ010000084.1, from coordinate 8,542 downwards.
GTTGTAAAAACAATATTATTGGCAATAGAAACACTTAATGTAGTGTGATTTGTAGTAATTGCGGAAGCTCCTCCTGTTAAGTAAATAGAATTTCCAGTGATTGAAAAAGCGCCACAATTTAAATTAAATGTAATCGAATTGAAAGAAGTATTAGCAGGGAAATCGTTTACAGGTGATGTTCTTACTGTGCCATCAAAAACCAAATCGTCACCTGATGAAGGAGCTATATCACCGTTCCAATTTGCAGCTGTTGTCCAGTTATTATCAGATCCACCACCATCCCATGTTTTAACTGCACCATAAGAAATGGCAGGTAAACAAAATAGGATAAGCAAATGTTTGAACATTGTTGAGCTGTAAATTTATTAGTCAATTTGTCTAATAGTTACAGTTTTAACAATTTTACGAATTTCAGACTACAAATTTAACAACAAATATTCATTTAAAAAGGCAGTATGGTAATGTAAAATTACAGTTGACTTAATTTAGGGTTAATAATCCCATTTATTTTTGAAATTATTGAAATAGTTGAAACCATATTTGAAATTAAATTTTGCTTGCGTTAAATTGCGATCTCCAGTTACAAAGTAAAAACCGATTTTAAACAATTGATTTTTAATTTTGTATTTATGTTCTACTCCCACAAAAAATTCTGCATTCATAAATTTTGATTGTGGAATGGATAAAAAACTTCCTCCTATTGTTTCTTCCAATTTTAACTTATTAATAAGCCATATTTTATTTAAGAAAAAACCATTAAAATGGTGAATATAATTTATTTGAATATATGCATTTGGCGTTCTTAAAGATGTATCTAAGAGTTGTAATGTACTAGTAGGATTTGAGAAATAACCAACGTCTGATGGTCTAAAATATTTATATTCAATACTACGTAACTCTTTTTTCTGGATAAATGTACCTGCATCTAAGAAAAAATGGGAACGACCAATTGAATTTAAGTTGATATCATCTTGAATTCTAAGTTGAATAAAATCAAAATTTGAATTTGAATTAAAAATTGAAGGTATTCCTTTTTTGTAGGTTAGATAAAAGGTAGGCCAAGGTGATCCGAAAACTATTTTTTTACCCTTTTTAATCATGTATTTTGATTTAATATGGTACTCAAAATCAAGCGTTAGAAGTAAAATTTTATAGCGTTCAAATACAAACGCTTTTTGAGGATTTAATGAATCATAAACATGAACCCAACCAGGATATTTTAAATTATCAATCGCCTTTCGATCAGAATATAAAATAGCTGATTTTAAATACAATCCATTTAAGATTTCTCTTGAAAAATTTAGTTCTATTTTTTCGTTTTTAACTCTATTTTTAGGAATCAGTATACTAATTAAATTTTGTGTTCCCGAAACGTTGTCATATGTATTTCCTATTTGAAATCCAAACTTTGAAAAATTTATTGGATTATACATTAAAGCGGTATTTATAGAACCATTTAGATCTTTATTTAAAAAACCATAATCTATTATTGGATTGATAAAAATTATTTTCCCTGAAAGAAATTCTTTTTGATAATTCCCTCCTAATCGGTATCTAAAACCTCCCACCCCAAAAGGTACAATTTGTTCATAAATTGGTATGGTTGAAAATTCATATTTTTTAAAAGAATTTACATGTGAATATCCTCCAAAAAATGTTCCTAATATGCTAAACTTATTCCGTATGCTATCATTTTTACGAAGGTATTCATCGGTTTCATGATATCGAATGATACTGTCTTGCTCGTGAATGAAATTTTTCTCAAAATTCTTTAGAGTAAAAGGTCTTTTTTCGTTCCAATAAACGGAATCTTTGTCGAATGCGTCCTTAGTAAAAGTAGCAGTTTCTAACCAATATTTGTCTGATTTGTCTGATTTATCAAAAGTATAATCTTTGTGTGAAATACGAATCATTCCATTAATTAATACACCTTCATCTCTGATAGTATATATAAATTCTCTTCTTACTGGAACTAATTGCTCACCAATTTTTTGGTAATCACAAATGATATGTAGGTCTTTGTAAAATAATAATATTTTAGGATTTATTGAAAGATCATAGGATGTTATTTCCCAGCTCCCATCTTTAATAAAAAGACTTCCTTTAAAGAGTGCTTCATAATCAAATTTAGGAATGACCTTTAATTCATAAATTAACCTATTTAGTGTGTCTATAAAAGTTTTTTCTAAGTAAAAATTATAATATAAAAATGCATTATAAGCGAGTGGTGAAACGATTGGGTTTTGAGTTAATTTTGGTGATATAATTGCATTATCAAAAATTGAAAAGTGAGCATCTTTTATACCATTCACGAATAAATATGGATTTGAATTTACAATACTTTGAGGTGCTAATTCATTTATTTCACCTAAAACTCCTGCATTGACATCTACGTTAGCAATTAAATTAGAGTTTTTACTTGGATCTGAAAAATCGTTGTAGGCATAAAATTCGTCTTTGAAATTATTGGATGCTTTATAACTCGTCTTAGCTCGCCATTCAATAATGTTTAATTTTTCTTTCCCGATGACTAAGTCAGTAATTAAACTATCTCTTTTTTCTTTTTCTAGCGAGGAGAAACAATACGTGTCACAACTGTATTGGGCGAGTAAATCTTGAAAATAACTACGTTTATCAATGACTTGTTTCATAATTTCTTTTCCCCTCTCTTTTGCTGTTGTAGGGACAACTATTATTTCGTCAATTTGATTCGTTATTTCGTTTAAAGTAACATTGTGTGTTGTTGATTGATTTACTATTTCAACAGTATCAATTTTACTTGTGTAACCTGGTATTGAATATTTTACAATTTGCTTACCTTTCTTTACTTCTAGCTGATAGTAACCTCCTGAATTTGAAGTTGTTCCGTAGCTTGAGTTTTCAATTCTAATGCTTACAAAAGGAATTTCTGTGCCTAATGAGTCCTTTACTTTTCCAGTTAGGACTTGGGAATAGGAAAAAGAGTAAATAAGAATGAATAAAGTGAAGATGATTTGCTTCATTTTCAATTATATAGTTAACAAGATGTTTGAATTTTACCATTGATGCCATTCCAAAGATTGATTCTTTGTTGTAAAGCTTGTTTACTTGCTTCAATGGCTTCGTTCCATTTTTGTTCGTCGTCACCACATAATTCGTGAATCATTTGAAGTGCCATCGGACCGTGTTCTCCACCATCTATTTCGATATGCCTTTCTAGGTAATAAATTAATTTACTGATGTTTACATCAGAATTGGCGCCAATATTTTTAACGATTTCAATGAACATGTCTGGAATCAAATCTTCACGACCAAAAGTGAAAACGGCTGCAATAATATGTAATTGATTGGTTTCAACTTGACTAATCGTAAAATTGACAAATTCTTTTGTTTCTTCAGAAATAGTGATGTGATTAAAAGCTGAATTCACCGATTTTCCATCGTTTATTTGCTTGATGAATGTATTAATTTCGGAAGTATTTGCACCTAATTGATTCATTGAATCCAGGTACATTTCGAAATGACTCATCGGCTCGCCTGATTCATTCAAGTCACTTTCTTCACCAAATACGATTTCATTAATTAATCTTCTTGTTACAGGATTTCCTTTTGGAGTCCAAGGTAATGTGGTATTTGTTAAACCGATTTGAAGTGCTTTTAGCAACGACATAAAATCCCAAACAGCGAAAATATGTGCTTCCATAAACACACGAATACGCTCAATCGAATCAATGTTTTTGTATAATTCGTGGTGAATTAATTGTTCTCTTAAGGGAGCGATTTCTTGTTCTAATTTGTCTAAATACATAGCTTAATTATTTGGTTTCATATCGCATTTCTTCTCCTTTAACAGTCGCCGGAATTCCATCGGTTAACCATTTTGGAGCCGGTGTACCTTGTAAATAATGATCGAAGAATTGACGCATTCTGATACTTAAATCGATGCGGTTTGCATTTTTCATTAAGTTGTGTTTGTCGCCGTTGTAATTTAACATCCAACACGGTTTACCTAAACGTTTCATCCCTGTGAACAATTCAATTCCTTGGTACCATGGAACCGCACCGTCTTCATCATTCGCCATAATTAAAAGTGGTGTTTTAACTTTTGGCAAATTGAAAATAGGGGAGTTCTCAATGTATAATTCAGGAGCTTCCCACAATGTTGCACCGATTCTACTTTGTTGTCTTTCATATTGAAACTGACGGTTTAATCCTGATTCCCAACGAATTCCACCATAAGCTGAAATCATATTTGAAACAGGTGCTCCGGCCATTGCTGCAGCATAACGATTGGTCATTGTGATCATTTGAGCTGTTTGATAACCTCCCCAACTTTGACCTTGTAATCCCATTCTTTTTGAATCGATACTTGGGTATAATTTCAATACTTTATCCGTTCCACTCATAATACAATCATAAGCTGATTTTGCAGGATGCCCTGGTCTATATCGAATATCTGGAATGAATACAAAGTAACCAGCTGAAGCATATTCCGTTGCGTGAACCACAGAAGCTGTTGGTTTTGGTGCATAGTGATTGTGTAATTCATCACTGTATAGTTCGTAGTAATAAACAATTAGAGGGTAACTTTTCTCTTCGTCGTAGTTTTCTGGTTTGTACAATAATCCTTGTAATGGAATTCCATCGTAACTTACCCAATCCACTAATTCAACTGTTGACCAATTGTATTCGCTTTGTTGAGGGTTGGTATTCGAAATGCGTTTTTCATTTTTAAAGTCAGCATCCATAAAAATAGCATCTGGATATTCTTTTACAGAGCAACGACGTAAAATCATTTTTGAACCATTTTTGGAACGATTAATAGCTACTAAATCGTTGTTCATTGCATATACTTTATTTAATTCGTATTTGCCTTGGTTTGGATTGATTTCGTAAAAAGCATACCCTTTCGTTTTTTCATCAAATCCATGAACAGATACATTTTTGTAATCAATATAGATACTGTCATTTTCCCAAAGATTAAGTGATAAACGTGTTTTGGTAGCTTTTCCTTCTTCGTTAGTGATAGAAGTTAAAGTTCCAGTTGAAATAGCATAATTCCAAATGTCATATTCTGATTTGATGATTACTTCATTTTCACCTTTTAACCATCCATATATTCCTTGAGGTTCGGCTAATTGAGGTTGACCATTCATATCTTTTTCCCATTTCACATCTTTTCTAGAACACGTTAAACAGGTTTCTTTTTTAGAGACAATATCCACTACATACTGGTTTGCTTCTTCTCCTTTGTAATACGTGTAATATTTTCCTGAAGGAGAAAGTTCGCCACCGAAACCAACTTCTTTTTTGATGAAATCAATTTTTCCATCTTTTAGCGCCACACGGTAATGGTCTTTAAGATTAGGAGAAGTCCAATTGTAAGTTCCTTGGTAAGGTTGAATGTTTTCGGCGAAGAAATATCCTCCTTGTGGTTTTTTAGGTAAATGAATGTCTAAAGAATCATTTGAAAGTTGAACAAATCGTTTGTCCTCAATGTGATAAACATACAAATCGTTTGACTTTTTATCGTCTTTTAATTCGAATAATTGTTGCGGTTGAAGTCGTGTATCTTTGTAATTCCAAAGGTCTAATTTCACTTTCTCATTATCGACCAATGTGTCTTTTTTCTCTTTTTTAACTCGGTCTGCGATTCCGAAGAACAATTGTGAATCATCTATTGAAAATACCGGTGTTCTGTTCTCACTGATTCCTTTTTTCGCTGGTATATTTTGAGTAGTTGTATCGATTAAAGTTCCCCATTTTTTCGCTTTCAAATCCAAGTAATTCAGTTCAAATTGTTTCACTTTATTCGTATCTTCAGTTGACAATAAAGCCAATGCTGATTCCGAATTGTTGAATGTAAGTCCTTTAAATTCTGTTTTTTTCTTCGCTTCAATCGAAAAATCTCCCGATTCAGGATTTAAAATTCCTAATTCACAACTAACGATCTTCTTTTCTTTTTTATGGGTTGTAATTGCAACGTATTTATTGTTTTTTGAAACAGCATAATCCGTTACATCTTTGTATTCGTATTTTTTATTGGTAAAAGGATTGAAGCTTGTAAATACTTTACCGTCAGACTTGTACTCTTCTTCTTTCTTTTTTTCAGATTTAGCAGCAGTTTCTATCGTTTTCTTTTTCAAAAGACACCACGTATGCGTTTTTTCTACTTTTTTAGTTGTGTCAGCCTTTGCTGCTTTTTCAGCATCTTTCTCTTTCTTTTCCTTTTCTTCGTCCTCTTTTGTTTTATTTTTTTCTAACGAATAATTCACCCAATCTCCGATTTCGGCAATCGAATAATTTTTCACGTTTGGAATTTTAATCAACGAATCGCTTTCCAATAAATAAATCCCTAAAGAATCTTTCGGCCATTTGTCTTTATCCACTTTATTCAATTCACATTTACGCAATGTGTCGAATCCAGCTGTAATTTGGAAAACTAAAAAATTAGAATTTCCCGAGAACTGTTGTTTGTAACCTCTTGGAAATGAATCTAATTTAGCTGTTTTATTGTTGTAGATATACAAATACCCATCTCCTCTGTGTGGTTTGATTGTGTAAGCAACAAAATTTCCATTGTTCGAGATTATTTGACCCTCTAACTTCTTCCAACTATTGTAAACCGTATGATCGATTACTTTTTTTTGTGAGAAGGAGATGAAAGTGATTAAAATACCAACGACTAAAAGGAAATTTTTCATTTTTGAATATTTAAAAAGAAGGGTAAATATACCAAAAAGGATTGTTTAAGAGAAATTACAAGCAAATTCAATTATCTTTACTCTTAATTGTTTTATATTTTTTTATTTATGTTTCAATCTATTAAACGCATTGTTATTTTAAGTAGTATTTCACTGACTACAAGTGTTTTATCTTTCGCTCAAAACATTCAATTTACTTCAACAGAATTGTATCCTGAAGGAGTAGCTTACAGTGAAAGTCAGGAAGTGTTTTTTGTTAGTTCATTGCATTATGGTAAAATTGGTAAAGTTGATAAACAAGGAGTGTATACTGAATTTGTTGATTCACCAGAATTAATTTCAGCGATTGGAATTTCATTGAATGATAAAACGAACACACTTTACGTATGTGTTTCTGATCCAGGAGTTTCTGTAAAAACATTACCTGAAACACAACGTAAATTGGCTAAATTAATTGCTTTTGATACAAAAACAGGAAAGAAAATTTTCTCTAAAGATCTAGGTATTTTAAATCCTAAAGGTTTCAATTTTGCGAATGATATAGCCCATGATCACCTTGGAAATGTATATATTACCAATAGTTTTTCTCCATTTATCTATAAGATTGCGTTAGATGGAACAACTTCTGTTTTTTCAACTTCTGAATTATGGCGAGGAGAAGGATTTAATTTAAATGGAATTGTTTTGCATCCTGATGGTTATCTAATTGTAGCGAAATCGAATTCGGGGGAATTATTCAAAGTTTCAACTAAAAATCCGGCCGATATTCAAAAAATTAACGGAGCTGTATTTCCAGGTGCTGACGGATTGGTGTATAACAAAATCGCGAATGAATTGGTCGTTATATCCAATGCGAAAAAAGAAATCTACCAAGTGAAAACTCAAGATAATTGGGCGACGTCAACAATTGTTAAAACGGTAAAAAGTGAAAATTCATTCCCTACAACAGGAACAATCGTAGGTGATAAATACTATGTATTGAATGCAAAATTAGATGAGTTGTTTAATCCAACAGCGCCTAAATCGTCGAGTTTTTTATTGCAAGAGGTTAAATTTTAGGTTTTATAAAATATTGATAATTAATGTTTTGTTGATTTAAATTTATGTTTTGGTTTGAAATATGATTCAAAACCGAACAATTCACGTATTTATTTTATATTCGCATTTTATTTTTAAACTATAACTACATCCAATGTTTAAATACATTTTCCCTCTTTTCTTTTTGGTGGCTTGTACTACCAAAGTAAATCAATTAGATAAACAGAAAACATCGAAGCAAAATCTTACTTTGACCCTCGCTCAAGCTGAAAGATTATCTAGTTTGCCCTTGAAATGCATTCAGCAAGAATATCCAAATAAATTGGGTCAGGTTTTAAATGATAGTGCTGATTTACATTCACCAAAAACGTTGCATCCAGCATTTTATGGTTGTTTTGATTGGCATTCATCTGTTCACGGACATTGGTTAATGGTGCGTTTATTGAAACAATATCCCCATTTAAAAAATAACAAATTGATTCGTCAACGATTGAACCAACAATTAACGAAAGAGAATATTTTAACAGAAACAGCCTTTTTCAAGACAAAGTTAAATGGTTCATTTGAAAGAACATACGGATGGTCTTGGATTTTAAAATTACATCAAGAATTACTTTCGTGGGAAGATAAAGACGGTAAACAATGGGCGAAAAATCTACAACCTTTAGCGGCTTATTTAGTAGAAAAGTACATAGAGTTTTTACCAAAATTACATTATCCAATTCGAACAGGTGACCATATCAATTTGGCATTTGGTTTAACAATGGCGTATGATTATGCGGTATTCACTAAAAATGATGTATTCAAAAATAGTATTACAA
>CANCEQ010000083.1 GCA_947375085.1 Flavobacteriales bacterium | reverse complement strand
TAAGCTTTAATAAGCGATTTCAATTCATACACCTCTTTTTGTAAATCCTGTAATGATTTTGATAAATCATTATCATCCATTCTGATTTCTGGTAATTCAGGAGAAATATAGTTTACGAATTTCCACATTTCAATAATATCATTCGCGTGTACAAAATACGGGCTATAAAAAGGATTCGTAGAACACAATTGAAACGATTGAACCGAATCCAACAAATTGTGAACGATTTTAAATACAATCCCTTCATCTTTCGTTACCACGATGCAAGGTGTTGCATTTCGAATTGTCATCCAATTTTGAACAAATTCTGCAACAACATACGAACCTTCAACAACTGGTGGCATTGAATCCCCTTGAATTGGAAATGAACGGTATTTTTTGTTTTTAGATAAAAAGGGTAAATGAAAAGTTGGTAGCACTTTTAAGTAATCTGGATCGGCATAACCTGAAGTATAACCTGCGCTTGCTTTCATAGAAACCATCTCGATTAATTCTTCTTCTTGCTCATTCACTAAAGAAGTAAGAACTCTTAGTTTTTGGCCTTTCACATCCGCGTAAAGTCCTTTGTCTAATCGTTCTAATTCATTTTCAGAAAATTTATCAAAATCCTTTCGAACTAAATCATCAATTTGAACTTTATAATAATCACTGAAAGCAATTAAGTTTTCTAAATTCGGTTGCGCAACACCATTTTCATAACCACTATAAGTAGAACGTGTTAAGTTTAAATCTTGAGCGACTTCTTCTTGCGATTTCTTTAAACGTTTACGAAGAATTTTAAGGTTGTTACCGATTTCCATTGCTTTTCATCTTAATTATTAGACGAAAGTAATTAATTCTTAAATAATAAGCAAGTAAAGATTATATTTTAATCATTTCTTTAACACAAAAGATCTGCTTTTGCAGATTTCATAGAAGGAATCATCAAAAGTTTTACAAAAGCAAAAACGATTTTAAAAAAGGATATTTAGAAATTTAAATTTCATTTAAAAACATAAGAGTTGTAGTATATCTTGCAATTAACTTCTGCTTTTTTATTTCCTAAAACTTTATTTTGTGTTCCTTTTGATATTTTCTTATATGTTCTTTTGTGTTTAAAAACAAACATTAAGCATTCCCTAAATCGGTAGCGAAAAGGAATTTATTAGGTGAGATTAAACTCGTTTTTACAGCATACATAACAATTCCAGCAGTGTTTTTAACGCCTAATTTTGCCATGATGTTTTTTCTATGCGTATTAATCGTATGCGTACTTAAAAATAACTGTTCTGCAATTTGAGTATTCGTTAAACCTTCAGCAATTAATACAACAATCTCAAGTTCTCTTTCTGATAAAACAATTGGTTCACAAGAGAATGATTCAAAATCTATGTCATTTACGTCAATTGATGCTCTTTGAATGGTTTCTAAAATTTTACCGCAGAAAAACTTATTACCTCTCCCCGTTTCATTGACTGCATTAATGATTTCCCCTATATCGCAATCTTTTTTAACGTAACTCATAACACCAGAACGCAAGGCATCTACTAATGTTTGAGCTGATTGTTCAGGTGTAATCGCAATAAATTTAATCGTATTATTTGATGCTAAAATGGTATGTATTATATCAATATCAAAACCATCCGAAGTGTAATCAATCAACACTAAATCAGCTCCAAAATTTTTCACTTGTTGCTTTAATTCTTGATTGTCTCTAGCTTCACCTATGATTTTAAGATGTTTCTCAGAACTAAGAATGGTTCTCATTCCTACTCTTACTAAATCATTACTATCAGCTAAAATAATACGCATCGTTATTTAGAATAATTTTAAACAAGACAAATATATAAAGACTAAATGATTATTCTACAAGAATTTGTGATTTTTTATTTCAAAAATGCAAGATAGTTATTTTCTACACAAAAGGTCTGCTAAGCAGACTTCAAATAAGATGCACACAAAAGATTCACAAAAGTTATTAGTTTGAAAAATAGTGAATATCAAAAGTTATAAAACTGAATTGCATTTTAAAAGAGTGCATAAAGTCTATATTTCATTTATGTATTCTTTTTTTATCAAATGACCTCATTCTTTTGAGCAACTTTTGATGCTTTCTTTTATGTTCTTTTGTGATTCAAAAACAATCAAATTACAATTTTCTATAAATCAAATAAAAATTTGCATCAGGTTTAAAATCCTCAATTTTAACCATTGTTTGATCTAATGTTTTCCAAGCTTCTGTAGGTTGAATCCATTGGCCGTTTTCTAACCTAATTTTCAAATCGAAGTTTGGTACACATTCAATCCATCTAAAAAGTAATTGATTATTTTCAATCTTACTCTCTAAAACTGGAATTTGAGTCGTTCTTAAATATTGATCAAAGACTCTACTTAAATCTATGCTAGTGAATTTAATAATGTATTGCTCAATCTCTTGCGTTGTTACTGTTTTGTGATAGAAAGTTTTATTAAGCCCTCTTAATAATTGTCTAAATCGCTCGTCATCGTTCACTAACTGTCTGATAATATGAATCATATTACTTCCTTTGTAATACATATCCCCACTACCCTCGTTATTTACACCGTATTTCCCAATAATGGGTTTGTCATTCTTAATTAAATGACGTAATCCAATTTCATATTCATTTCCAGCTTTAACACCGAATAAACAATCTGTAAAAATGGTCTCAGCATAATTTGTAAATGATTCGTGAATCCACATATCTGCTATATCTTTCGAAGTAATACTATTTCCAAACCATTCGTGACCGCTTTCATGGACTAAAATAAAATCCCATTTCATTCCGTAATCTGAGTCTGATAGCGATTTACCTAAGTATCCATTTTGAAACTTATTTCCATAAGCAATTGCCGATTGATGCTCCATCCCTAAATAAGGTGCTTGAACTAATTTGTAACCGTCTTCATAAAAGGGGTATGGTCCGAACCAATATTCGAAACATTTTAACATTCTAGGGACTTCCTTGAATTGATTTTTTGCTCTCTCTAATTCATAATCTAGTACCCAGTAATTACATTTTAAAAAACCTTTTTCACCGTTATACACTTCATTGAAATTGACGTATTTACCAATATAAGGTACGATGTTATAATTATTAATTGGGTTAGAAACAATCCAAGTCGTTGATTTTAAATTGGTTGATTCCATTTTAATCGATTCTTTTAACTCACCATTTGAAACAGCTACCAATGTGTCTGAGGCTATTACCTTAATTGTTGCCCCATAATCAGGTTCATCACTTTGATGATCTTTACATGGAAACCAAACACTAGCCCCCACCCCTTGACAAGCAACAGTCATCCAAGGTCTGTCCTTTTCATCCTTCGTAAAAATCCATCCTCCATCCCAAGGAGCTTTTACAGCTTCTTTTGGCTTACCAGAATAATAAACAGTTAACTTAAAGAAATCATCAGATTCAAAATCAATGTTTTGTAGATCAATTAAAACAACATTTTCATCTCTAGTAAATCGTAATCGTTTTGGAGTTTCACCTATAAAAATGGAATCAACTGAAAGTGCTTTGTGTAAATCCAATTGGAGAATGTTTTTATCCCCTGTCTTTTTAATTAAAATTGCTGTAGTTCCTTGAATTGTTTTCGCTTCAAAATTTGGTTGAACCGTGATATCATATTGCATTACATCCCACCAAGTTCTATAAGAATTCAAAGTGCCTCTTAACGAATCTTGATGCGAGAAATTCGTTTGAGAAATAAGAAAGAAAGGAAATAAAACAACTACTAATAAACGCATATTTTTTTTGAAATAATTTGAAATTCAACTAATCATTACAGCTTTGATTTCAAATTTAAAAATAATTAAGTCCTAATTTAATCAAATGGAAATTTTAACACAAAAGAAGATAAAAGGAAGCATCAAAAGTTACACAAAGAAATCTTTCCTAAAATAAGAGGTGAAAGTATCAACAATCTTAAATTATTGTTTTAAAATGATGATATCTATAATTACCTAAACCATTTTCTTAATTCTGAACTTTTGTAATTCTTTTCACTTCGTGGCTGCTCCGCGGTGATGATTCCTTTTATGAAATCTGCTTTGCAGATCTTTTGTGTTAAAAAATTCAACTACCAACTTCAACTAAAAATAGTATTTAACAAAATTTTACAATAGAAATACAATATTCCTTTCGAAATGTCATTGTTATTAATATATTTATCATTTGAATGCTAAACCGCTATTCACTATAAACTTCATTTTATGACACGTATATTTTCAACATTATTGATGACCTCGATTTGTTTCGTTGGAATCTCACAAACACCTCCTTCAAAAATCTCTACAAGTCAGAAATTTGATGAAGTTTTGACATATGTTAATAAAATGTATGTTGATACAGTGAATGACAATCAATTAACTGAGGCCGCAATCGTAGCGATGTTAGAAAAATTAGATCCACATTCTGTATACATTTCAAAAGAAGAAGTTGATGGAGCGAATCAACAAATCGACGGTAGTTTCGTTGGAGTTGGAATTCGTTTTCAAATTTTGAAAGATACCTTAATGGTAGTAGCTACAATACCGGGTGGACCTTCAGAGAAATTAGGGATTTTAGCAGGAGATAAAATTATCCGTGTCGAAGGTAAAAACCTAGCCGGAATTGGCTTGAAATCAACTCAAGTACGTGAACATTTAATGGGTGAATTAGGTTCTAAAGTGAAAATTGAAATCTTAAGAAGAAACAATAAGAAGCCATTGCATTATGTTGTGACACGTGATCGAATTCCGGTAAATTCAGTAGATTGTTACTACATGATAACTCCTGAAATTGGATATATCAAATTAAACAGTTTCTCTCGATCTACTGTGGAAGAAATTCACAAAGGAATCAAAGAATTGAAATCAAAAGGAATGAAACATTTGGTTTTTGATTTGCAAGGAAATGGTGGAGGATTGCTTTATGCAGCTCAAAAAGTAGCAGATGAATTTTTATCAAAAGATAAACTAATTGTTTATTCTGAGGGACGTTCTCAACCAAGAAGTGATTTAAAAGCGGGTGATACAGGTTTATGGGAAGATGGTAAATTGATTTTATTAACCGACGAACATTCAGCTTCTGCAAGTGAAATTGTTTCTGGAGCTATTCAGGATTGGGATAGAGGTTTAATTGTGGGTAGAAGGACATTTGGAAAAGGTTTAGTTCAACGTCCAATTGATTTAACAGATGGTTCTCAAATTCGTTTGACTATTGCACGTTATTATACTCCTGCTGGACGTTTCATTCAAAAATCATATGAAGACAAGGAAGCATACGAGAAAGATTTAACGCAACGTTATTTAAATGGTGAGTTTCAACATGCTGACTCTATTCATTTACCAGATTCATTAAAACACCAAACGTTGGTTACAAAACGTACAGTTTACAATGGTGGTGGAATTATGCCAGATATTTTCGTTCCGTTAGATACAGCTGAAATTACAGATTATTTCAAAAATGTAATTCAAGGAGGACATGTAAATAGTTTTGCTTTGACTTATACAAACGACAACCGTGAAAATTTATTAAAAACGTATCCAAATTTCGGAATTTACAAAAGCTCGTTTGATTGCAACAAAAAGTTCATGGATGAATTCTTCGCTTATGTTAAAAAAGAAGATCCAAAATTAGAGTTCAACGAAGCGCAATATAAAACAAGTGAAAAATTATTAAAACTTCGATTGAAATCACTGTTAGCTCAAGATTTATGGGGGTACAATGAGTTTTACGAAATTTACAACGATTCAAACGAAGCGCTTCAAAAAGCAGTTTCAGTTCTACAATCAAATGAGTACGATAAAATGAATTTGGCAAAATGATTTGAGGTTGAGATTGAGGTTAAGATTAAGATTAAATATTATATGAAAAAGACGATTTATTTAATGGCTGGATTATTGATTTTTTCAGCTTGTGGAGGTTCTTCAATTGAAGTGAAAAAACAAGACGGAAACATTGCTTCTTCTGTTGAGGCTGGAGGACAATCGGAAGCGGAATTAAACGCATCATTGAAAGAAGTTCAAAAAGAGGAAGAAGAACGTCTTAAAAAAGAACTAGAGACATACACTACTCTATCTTTCAATGAAATAGAACACAATTATGGTGAAGTGAAATCTGAAACGGATAACGAAACCAACTTTATCGTTACAAATACAGGTAAAAAACCTTTGATCATTGAAAAAGTAGAGGCTAGTTGTGGTTGTACAACACCAGAAAAACCGGAGAAACCTATCTTACCAGGGAAATCAGACAAAATAAAAGTGGTATTCCATCCAAAGCCAGGTCAAGTTGGAGAACAAAACAAAACAGTAACAGTTACTTCGAATACTAATCCTAGAATGAATATTTTGAAGATTAAAGCTTTTGTGAAGTGAGGTCTGAGGGCTTATTTACCGTAGGATTCTCCTACGGTAAATAATAGTTTAACTCCGCTGGAGTTAGGTAGTAATTAAACAGATGTGCATTTTATTAATATCTCGACAATTCTAACTATTCATAAATTAAAGATTTATGCAGTGATCTTCGAATTCAAAACCTAAAAGCACATTAAATTTGGATTAAACCTAAAAAATTAGCTATAAATATTCTCGTACAAAATCCTGAAGGGATTTAACTTTAATAACCACCTGTGAAACTGGTGGTTATTAAAACACACTACCTATAACAACCCTAGAAGGGTTGAACCTACTTTAATCTCAATTTAAAAATATAAATTCAAGAATTTGCAATAATTATTTATGAAGAACTTCATAAAACTTCTCGATAGCACCCCATCCAAAATTAGGCAATGTAGCAGGTGTCGCCATAATGATGATGACATCGTGGTCTTTGATTTCTTTTTGTAGATCTACTTTATCAGTGGTTAAAGGTGAAGTAAATGTTTCTGGATAGACTTCTTGGTTGTAATACCAAAAATGACTTTTGTCGAATACACAGGATATTCCGAAATTGAACATTCCCCAATAGAAACTATCCGAAATCATTAAAACATTTTGCTTAGCTTTTTGTTTATCTTGCTCGAAATGAAGCGAAGGATACCCCATTTTAAAACTCTTTAATCGAGTTAAAAGATTCATACCATCCTCAATATCAAAATCTTCTTCTTTTGGATCTTCTAAGCTGACATTCTTCCAAGTTAAATTATTCATATCGATCTTTCGATTGTTTTCGATATAACGAATCATTGAATCTGCTGCTAAAGCCATTCCGTATTTACTCCAATGAATTCCATACTGAGGATATAGTGGATATTTACTCTTCGCTTTGTTTTTAACGAAATACGAGTTGAAATCTATGTAATTGATTTTTAATTGTTTAGATATTTTAAGATAATATTCGTAATTCGTTAAAGATCTTTTTATTTTAAATTCTTGTGGGAAATACTCTGGATAATAAAATCCTTTTCCTGCTGCGAAAACTACTAATACCGTTTTATTTAATTTTTGTAAGGTATCCTGAATGAATCTCAGCTTTTCCATTCGTTGGTCTATACTGTCTTTTCCAATGAAATCAGTTCCGTTATAAGACTGTAAATAATTAAGTTCATATAGGTAATTATTCTTTCCAATAATAACTCCGTTTGCTTTGGCTTTATCATAAAGACGAAAAGCGATTTCATTGTTTATTCGAACAAAAACATTTCTAAATCCAAAATTATCATTGATAAACTTTTCATTGTCTGTTTGAAAATCACCAGAAAACCAAGAGTCAATTGTTAATTTTTTAGGTTCTACTTTTTCTATACTGCCTTTTAATGGTGTAATTTCAACGAAATTGAAAATTTGCTGAACAGCAGGTGCTAGCAACATAAGGAGAATTCCTCCAAACAATAACTCTTTGAATTTTAATCGAATACCCCTCATTACTAAAACCTGAAATAAATAAAAGGATTAAACCCAAACGAAGTAATCGAACTAACTGAAAGTCCGACAAGAACTAGAGAAATTAGCGCTATAAAAAAGTGTTTTTTATCAGAATAAATAGAATTATAAAAACCATCTTGTAATTTCTTACCTATTTTAAAACAAGCTAAAAATGAAAATAATACCGCAATTATAAACCAGATATAAAATTCTTTATCAAATGATATTTCACTAATGGAATCAAAGCTGAATAAACGTTGAATGTATAAAAAAGCATCCCCAACTTTCTCTTCCCTGAAAAACACCCAACCAATAGCTACAGCTAAAAAAGTAAAAAGAGTACTTACCACTCCCCCAACTTTGGTAAGTGTTTTAGCAAGAAATAAACGATCTAAAATTAAAAAGACGCCATGATAAGCTCCCCAAATGATGAATCCCCAAGAAGCTCCGTGCCAGAATCCTGAGAGCAAGAACACAATCCAAAGATTAAAAAACAGACGTGCTTTTGTATCTACTTTATTTCCACCTAAAGGAATGTACAAGTAGTTGCGCATCCAATTTCCAAGTGAAATATGCCAACGTCTCCAAAATTCTGTTATACTTCTAGAAGTATATGGATTATCGAAGTTTTCAGGAATTTTAAATCCAACCATTTTCGCAATCCCGATCGCCATATCAGAATAGCCTGAGAAATCGAAATAGATTTGAAAGGTATAGGCTAAAATTCCTATCCAAGCGGTAAATGTGGCTAAATCTGAAACGTGCATTGCAAAAACAGCATCCGCTTGAAGTCCTAATTGATTCGCAATCAACACCTTTTTAGCTAACCCGATTGCAAAGCGATAAAAACCTGTTAATCGATTATCGATTGTATCATTAGAAGATCTATCGGTAATTTGATCCGCTAAATCGTGGTAACTAACGATTGGTCCAGCTATTAATTTTGGAAAAAATAAGATGTACAATAAGTAATCTTTAAAGTTAAGTAAAGGTTTATGTAATTTACGGTAAACATCTACTAAATAAGTGATTGTCTCAAATGTGTAAAATGAAATTCCAATCGGTAAAACTACTTTTAATAATTGCAACTGATGGACTTTTAAACTCGAAAGTAGTGCATTTACATTCTCTATAAAGAAGTTACAATACTTGAAATAAAACAATAACCCAATATTGACAAAAACAGATATTGTTAATAGTTTTTTTCGTTTGGAATCATCTTCCGTTTGCCCCATCCATTTAACAATTTGAAAATCAATCAAGGTTGTTCCAAGGATGACAAATATAAATTTAGGTGCTCCCCAACTATAAAAAAAGATACTAGAAATTAATAAGACGTAGTTTTTGTACTTCTTCCCCACTAAATGATAGACTATCAAAAAGACAGGTAAGAAATAAAGTATAAAAAGTATACTACTAAAAACCATTTAAAGCCCTAATTAACGAACGAATACCCAATCATTTTCAGTTGAATTATTTACATCAAACGAGTAACCGTCTTGATTATATAATTTCAACTCTTCAGGATTAATCAATTTATTTTTAATAATGTATCTAGCCATCGCTCCACGTTGATGTTTCGCATACATCATGACTATTTTCAATTCTCCATTCTTAAAATCTTTGAAATGAGGTGTGATTACACGGTGTTTTAATGTTTTTAAGTCCACCGCTTTAAAATATTCAGATGAAGCTAAATTTATCAAAACCTCTTCTTTTTCTAATTCTTCGTTGAGCGCTTTTACTAATTTAGAACCCCAAAAAGCATATAAGTTTTTAGTTTTAGGCGTCACCTCCCATTTCGTACCCATTTCTAAACGGTAAGGATAAATTAAATCCATTGGTTTTAATAAACCGTACAATCCTGAAAGAATTCGTAATTTATCTTGTGCTTCCGTTATTTCATCAGAAGTTAATGAATGTACATCAAATCCTTTGTAAACCTCTCCGTTGAAAGCTGAAATAGCAGGGTAAATAGATTCTGAAGCTTGTAATGGTGTTTCCCAGTTTTGGTAACGATTGTAATTTAAGTCCGCTAAATCAGTAGATAAATGCATCATCTTTGCAATTTTCTTAGACGATAGTTTTTTCAATTTCACAACCAAACTTTCCGTTTCTTTCAAAAAACTCGGAATCGTTTCGATTGTACTATTTTCAACTCTCTTAAAATCAATCGATTTTGCAGGGGAAATTACAATTTTCATTTTAAAGTTGTTCGTTTTTTTAACCACAGAGGTATTCTGAGTTTTCACAGAGTTACGCTGAGTTCTTAATTTTATATAATAAAAAAAAAGCGGATAAAATATCCGCTTTTAAAATTACATTATTTATCTCCAATTTACATTGAAAATAAGAAAGAATTAATTCAATTCGTTCAATTTTGTAATAAACTCTAACGCTGAATTTTCGATTTTTGACGTAATTGCAGGGAAATCTTTTTTCGTTTTCGCTTTGTTTATTTCTGACAAGATTGAATCTTGAAAAGCAGCTGCTTCTTCGATTAATTTATCTGATGCTGGCGCTTTTGTTTCGTCAAACATTTGAACCGTGAAGCATTCTTCAACGATTTCGATAACCATATTGTTTAGGTTTCTTTTTAAGATTCTTTTACTTGACATAACTTAAATTTAATTATTAATGTTTAATTATTAATTTTTGATGCTTTTAAATAAAGCTTTAATAAGTTTATTTAATTCCAAGTTGATTGAGTAGATTATTGAATTTTCCTTCAATAATCGTATCGAAATCACGCTTGTGCTTCTTCTTTTTTCTCTGGTTTCGGTAATAAAACTCTACGAGATAATTTCCATTTTTTAGTTTTGATATCTTTACCAACAACTTTAAAACGTACCATATCTCCTTCTTTCACCAATCCATCTAATTTTTCCAATTTCTCCCAAGCGAACTCAGAAATATGAATCAACCCGTCTGTTCCTGGTAAAATTTCTACGAAACATCCGTATGCTTGAATAGATTTTACTTTTCCTTCGTACTCAACTCCTTCTTCAACTGTTGGAGGGAAAGCGATCGATTTAACTTTGTCTAATGCAGCTTTCATACTTGCTCCATCGTTTGACATAATTAATACTTTACCTTCTCCTGTTTCAATTTCTTCAATTGAGATAACAGCTCCAGTGTCTTTTTGAATTCCTTGGATGATTTTTCCTCCAGGTCCGATAATTGCTCCAATCATTTCGTTAGGAACTACAATCATTTCAATTCTTGGAGTTTGTGGTTTCAATTCTGGATTTGGAACAGCAATCGTTTCAACGATTTTATCCAAGATATGTAATCTTCCAGCTCTTGCTTGGTTTAACGCTTGAGTTAAAACTTCGTAAGATAAACCGTCAACTTTAATATCCATTTGACAAGCTGTGATTCCTTTTGCAGTACCTGTTACTTTGAAATCCATATCACCTAAATGATCTTCGTCTCCTAAGATATCAGATAATACACAGAATGCTCCAGTTTCGTCAGCAACTAATCCCATTGCAATTCCTGATACTGGTGCTTTAATTTGTACACCACCATCCATTAATGCTAAAGTTCCAGCACAAACTGTCGCCATTGAAGAAGAACCGTTAGATTCTAAAATGTCAGAAACAATACGAACAGTATAAGGATAGTTATCTGGTAAAACTTGTTTCAACGCTCTTAACGCTAAATTTCCGTGACCAACTTCTCTTCTTGAAGTTCCTCTTAAAGGACGAGCTTCACCAGTTGAGAATGGAGGGAAGTTATAATGTAACATGAAAGACTCAGTACCTCTGAAAGTTGCACCGTCTAACAATTGCTCATCTTGTTTACCACCTAAAGTTAATGTTGTCAATGATTGCGTTTCACCTCTAGTAAACACAGCAGAACCGTGAACCATAGGTAAGTAATCAACTTCTGCCCAGATTGGACGAATTTGATCAAATGCACGACCATCTAAACGTATTTTTTCGTGTAACATTACGTGACGAACTGCTTTTTTCTTAGCATCACTAAAGTAAGTTGAAATCAATCCACCTTTTTCAGCTAATTCTTCTTCTGTAAATGTTGCTTTTAATTCTGTTTTAACAGCATCAAATAATTCTGTTCTTGTAACTTTTGAAGCTAAACCTTGACGTGCTACTGCTTTACATTTCTCCATAGAGAATTCAGTAACTCTTGTTCTTAATTCTTCATCATGCGTTTCGTGAGAATAAACTCTTTTTGGAGAAGAAGTTGGGATTTGAGCAGCAAAATCAAGTTGGAATTGACATTGTTTTTTAATTTCTTCGTGAGCTATTTTAATTGCTTCCACCATTTCAGCTTCAGAAATTTCTTTCATCTCACCTTCTAACATGTTTACGTCTTTCGCTGTACCAGCAATAACTACATCCATATCAGAATTTTTCATCTCCTCCATTGTTGGATTGATGATGAATTGTCCGTCTACTCTACCGATACGTACTTCAGACATTGGTCCGTTGAAAGGAATATCTGAAACAGCAATCGCAGCAGAAGCAGCAAAACCTGTTAATACATCTGGATTGTTGATTCCATCGTAAGAAAGTAATTGAATCATTACTTGTACTTCCGCATGGTAGTCATCAGGAAATAATGGACGTAATGCTCTATCTACTAAACGCATAACTAAAACTTC
>CANCEQ010000082.1 GCA_947375085.1 Flavobacteriales bacterium | reverse complement strand
TAAAAGTGATGTTAATGGGTGCTTGTAGTGATTGTTCTATGAGTATGATGACTTTAAAATCCGGAGTAGAAGAAGCAGTTAAAAAAATAGCTCCTGAAATTATTTCAGTTGAAGCTGTAAATTTGCCGAGTTTTGCTTAATAAGTAATTGATTGAAATTCAATATAAAAGCGACATTTATTGTCGCTTTTTTTATACTTCAAACTCGTAGGAAGTCAATACTTTATTTTTATCATCCATTACTTTCAAAAAATAGGTTCCTTTAATCCACCCTTTTACTCTAATATGAAAAGTTGATTCAACTGGACCTTCCCATAATGTTCTTCTTTTCTGACTTCTCATGATTACTCCTCCTGTTTCTTTGTGCACTTCTTCATGTATATAGGTGTTTTTTAAACATGAAAATTGATTTTTCCCTCCAACTTCTGTCGTGTTTCGAACGATATATCCATTTTGATCAAGGCTTTCTGACTGAGAAGCTGAATACCATGTTTCTTTTTGATTTGTCAATTCACATAGAAATTTTCGAATATCTTTATCAACTGGTGATAAATTTGGAATTGATGCTACGGAGTGATTATCAGAAGCAGTCCAAACCATATTTTGAAAATAATTGACATCTATTTTTTTCTGTTTAATAAAATCTACTAGTTTTTGAAGTTTTGGGTTGGTCGTTTTATTTACTGAAAAACTACTTGTTTCCCTAGGACTAGCATCGTGTGCTTGACAGCAATAAGCGTCAACTGTAACATTCGTTTTAATTTTTGGAAGAACAGATACGATTTGATCTTTAACCGTTAATAATGTTTGTTCGCCTTCGTTTGAAGGTTCAAAAATGGTTCCAGCTGGTATTTTTAAAGTTAAAGAAGATGACGTAAGATTTTGTATGTCAAGAATAACCGATTTACCACTATGCATGCCATTTGATTTTTGAATACTTTTTATTTTACGGAGTTTGCATGCATCAGAAAATAACAATTCAGCGGTTTCATTTTTTTTCGATTGAAAAGAAAAGAAGGAAATACAAAATACCATCCAGAAGGTATTTGAAATTTGGAGAGAAAGTCTATTTTTCATTTGGAGAGAATTTCTCCTATAATTCAAATCGTTTAAAAGGTTACACTAGTATAAAAAAAATGGCCATCCTTAGATAGCCATTTTTAATCTTAATATAGATTTAGAATTATTTTTTCACAGCATCATATTTTGCAGCTACAACATCCCAGTTAATTACATTAAAAAATGCATTAATATAATCTGGACGTCTGTTTTGATAGTTTAAATAGTAAGCATGCTCCCATACATCCATCGCTAATAATGGAGTTCCATTAAAACCTTCTTCCATTAATTGATTGTCTTGATTTGGAGTAGAACTAACTACTAATTTTCCTTGAACTAATGATAACCAAGCCCAACCAGAACCGAAACGTGTAGCTCCTGCTTTAGCAAATTCAGCTTTAAAATTTTCAAAAGATCCAAATGTTGCAGTAATATCTGCAGCTAAAGCACCTGTTGGTTCACCACCTTTATTTGGAGCCATTACTTCCCAAAATAAATTGTGATTCCAAAATCCACCACCATTGTTTCTAACTGCAGGAATATCTCTACCTTTAATCAAAACTTCTTCAATTGATTTTCCTTCTAAATCTGTTCCAGCAATTGCAGCATTTAAATTCGTAATATATGCTTGGTGATGTTTTGAATGGTGAATTTCCATTGTTCTAGCATCAATGTGTGGTTCTAATGCATCGTATGCATAAGGTAATTGCGGTAATTCAAATGACATATTTATATTTTTAAAATTTATATTTATTACTCCCAAAAATACTTTTTTTGATTGTATTTAACATTACATAATTATTATTTTTTATTAAAGATCTAATCAATCCGATGTATTTATTCAGTTTCTGAATACCTTTGCAATGAATTCTTCTGGCTTTTTATGTTTATAAGATGTAAGGTAATTTTCTTAATTCTTTTCTTTATTTGGATTAATTCAGATAAAAAGCTGTATGCTCAAAATATAGAATTTTCAAGTTTCTATGTTCCTGAAAAAAATAATTCAAACATTGGATATCTATCTACATCTATTAACTACCCTATTTATAAGAGAGTTGATTTAAATATAGAGGGAGGTTTTCAATTAATAGGTTCTTATTTAGGGAATAGAGGAGGTTATTTTGCTTTCGGTTATAGAACTGAAATTGATTTTTTTAGTACTAAGAGGATTAACTTGGGATTCAATACATCTTTATTAGCTGGTGGAGGAGGAAGTGCACCAGATAAGGATGGATGGTTAGTTCAAGCATCAACTTTTACTCAGTACTTATTATCTAAAAGAACGAAACTTAAAGCAGGAATCTCATACACATATGTTTCAAGTGGAATGATACAAGGATTATCTCCTTTTTTAGGAGTGAAATATGACCTATTTTCGAAAGGAAATCAATTTAAATTATATTCAATTTATCCTGAATTTGGTTTTGGTTATTTTAACCATCAAAAATTAGCTTTTATAGGCGCAGGTTTAAACTGGAGTTCTAAAAATATTGGTGGTGATGTTACAATTCATGATTTAGCAAATATTTATGGTGGGTATATGCAAGCTTTAGCAAGTTTAGGTTATAATTTTAATTGGAGTAAATTTAATTTCACTCCGGGATTTGTTTTTGGATTCGGAGGCGGAGGAGCAACTGATGTTGGCGGAGGAGCTTTATGTGGTGTTCAGTTATCATCACGTTATATTTCACCAAAGATAAATGTAGGAGTAAAATATCAATTGATAAAAGCACCTTTAGGTCAATTTAATTATAGTGCTATTTTTTTAACGTTAGGTAAAACCATTAATGATTCATCTAAACTTAAATTGAATTGGCAACCAGTACTAAAGTTGTACAATGGATCAAATGGATTTGGAAACATTGGAATTAGATTCGTTGGTTTTGATAGAAGTCATTTTTCATTATTAGGATCAACTTATTGGGCTTTTACTGATAATAGGGGGGGCGTATGCAGAAGGATTATTTGAGGCAATCATCAAACCTATATCTTCCATTCCAATCTATACTATAATTTCGTCAGGTGCAGGAGCTGGTGCAGGAATAAATGGAAAAAAAGAATCTATCATTGTAGGTGTCGGATTTGGAATTTGTTCATTAAAAAAATCGGTTCCATTATCAATTGAAATTAGCGCATGGAAAGGTGGGAATATACCATTGATGAGTACATCTTTGATTTATAAACCAAATTTTTAATTAAAATTTTTGGTTGTATTTTTCAGTATATTTATTATAAAGTTTTTCTTGGTGATTACTTAAATTCACAAATTTTCCATTTATTAAGATGGATGTAATTTTATTACTTCTCATATCTAATGCATTACCTGTTGAAACGAATAATGTTGCATTTTTCCCTTCTTCTATACTACCAAATTGATCTGAAACACCTATTATTTCACAACTACTTAAAGAAATAGACTGAATTGCTTGTTCTTCAGTTAATCCATAAGTTTTTGCTGTTCCAGCGAGAAATGGTAAATTTCTTGAATTCATAGCTTCCATATCCCCTTCATTTTGTACACAAAACTTTACTCCACCAGCTTGTAATAAAGATGGTAATTTATAGTTTATATCAATTGCATCATCTTCATTGTGAGGCAGATTGTGAAGACGTGAAATCATTATGGGGATTTTAGCGTCTTTTAATTTATCAGTAATCAGATAACTATCATTACCTCCTATTATTACCGGGTATTTAATTTTAAAATAATTAGCAAAATTAATTATATCTATAAGTTCTTGTAATTGGTTAGCATGAATATAAACTCTTTTATCACCATTAAAACAATCCTTCATTGCTTCTAATCGAATGTCTATTTTTTCGTGTTCAATAGTTTCAGAGTAGGTCTTCGATAAAGTAAAAAAATGATAAATTTTATTCTTTTCTTCTTCGTATAAATTGTTTTTATTCGGTGGATTTGAATGCTCATGTTTTAAATAAGTAGGCCAATTTAAATGAATTCCATCATTGTTTAAAATGGTTGCGTCTTCCCAATTCCATCCATCTAATTTCATTATTGATGATGTACCAGAAACAATACCTCCTCTTGGAGTAGCTTGAGCAATTAAAACACCATTAGTTCTAACAGTTGCAATTACATCTGATTCGGGATTAAATGCAATTTGAGAACGGATATGTGGATTTAATTCGCCAACTTCTAAAAAGTCATGAGTCGCCTTTACACCATCAATTTCTGTCAAACCTAATGTAGAATTGGGAGCAACAAATCCAGGATATATGTGTTGACCATTGAGGTTAATTATTGTATCCCATTCTTTTTTATTGTAAGTATAAGCTAATGAATTTCTAACCAAACTTATTTTTCCATTTTCAACACCGATTAAAGCACTTTCAATTACTTGTCCATTACCTACGTGAAGATAACCATGCTCTAATAAAATTTTATAATTGTTTTGAGCATTTAAACTAAAAAATAAAGTAGAAGCAATGAAAAATGAAAAGAATAAAAATAGTTTCATGGTAGAATTTTAAGCTTGATCTAATTTACGAACCATAGTTAAAATCGTTGCTAATGCAACTGTTTCTCCTGTTTCATCATAAACATCGACTAAAAATTTAACTATTCCTTTTGCAATATCTTCTTCTGAACGTTTTTCTTGATCTACTTTTTCTTTAACAGTAAAACGAACTCCTATTGTTGCTCCTGGATAAACTGGCTTTGTAAATCTAGCTTCTTCTAATCCATAGTTCAATAAAACGGGTCCTTTTTTAGGGTCTACAAATAAACCTGCTGCTTTAGATAGTATAAAATATCCATGAGCAACTCTTCTTTCAAAAATAGTCCCCTCAAGAGAAGTTGCATCCATATGAGCATAGAAATTATCTCCCGAAACGTTTGCAAAATTCACAATATCAGCATCTGTGACAGTGTGTTTATGAGTAAAAACAGTCTCACCAATTACTAATTCTTCAAAATGTTTTCTAAAAACATGTGGATTCGCTTCTGGCATTTCTGCTCCAACTTGAAATTGTTTTGTAATATGTGTTATAGTTGTAGGATGTCCTTGAATAGCAGTACGTTGCATGTAGTGTAGAACCCCTCGTTTACCACCCATTTCTTCACCTCCTCCAGCTCTTCCTGGTCCTCCGTGTGTTAACATAGGCATAGGTGAACCATGTCCAGTGCTTTCTTTAGCACATTCTTTATTTAATACTAAAATTCGACCATGCATTGAGGCTGCACCAATTACAAATTCTGAAGCTTCTTTGTCATTAGGTGTAACAATTGATGAAACCAAAGACCCTTTACCCATTTTAGCTAATTCTATAGCATCTTCAATGTTTTTGTAGGGCATTATTGTTGAAATAGGACCAAAAGCTTCTATTTCGTGTACATCGGTCTTATTAAAAGGGTCGTCGTTTCTAAATAGGATAGGAGAGAAGAAAGCACCTTTATTTTTGTCAGCACCTAGCACTTCAAAATCATCTAAATTACCATAAGCTATTTTTTGTGATTTCATCAGTAATTCTACATTTTCTCTTACTCTATCTACTTGTGTTCGAGTAGCTAAAGCACCCATTCTAACTCCTTCAACACTTGGATCACCAATTTTTGTTGAAGCTAATCGAGATGCAATACCTTTTTCTACTTCATCAATTAGGTCTTCGGGTACAAATATTCTTCTTACAGCCGTACATTTTTGTCCAGCTTTAATTGTTATTTCTTTGGTAGCTTCTTTGATAAACAAATCAAATTCTTCCGTTCCAGGAACTGCATATTTACCTAAAATAGTTGCATTTAGTGAGTCCGCTTCAAGATTGAAAGGAACACTTTCTTCTATAATATGGGGTAAACTTTTTAGTTTTTTTCCAGTAAAAGCACTACCTGTAAAAGTGACAACATCTTGATTCGTGACATGATCAATGATGCCTCTTCCAAGTCCACAAACTAATTGAAGTGAACCTTCTGGTAAAATTTTTGAATCTATTATGTCTCTAACCATTACTTCAGTTAAGAAGCATGTATATTCAGATGGTTTAACGATTGCAGGAACACCAGCCATTAAATTAACAGCTATTTTCTCTAACATCCCCCAAATTGGGAAGTTAAAAGCATTGATATGCACGGCAACACCTTCTTTTGGAACAGTTATGTGATGTCCAATAAAAGTCCCATTTTTAGATAAAGGAACAGCATTTCCTTCAACGTAGTAAGGCAAATCTGGAAATTGTCTTCTTAACGATGCGTTTGCAAACAAATTTCCAATTCCTCCTTCAATATCAATCCATGAATCTACTTTAGTAGCACCTGTTAAGGAACTAACCGCATAATATTCATTTTTTTTCTCCATTAAAAATAAGGCTAAAGCTTTAAGCATTCGACCTCTTTCTTGGAAAGTCATTTTACGAAGTGTATATCCCCCCGTTTTTCTACCATATTCTAAAATAGCTTTATAATCAAATCCAGCACTAGAGGTTTCTCCAATTTTTTCACCAGTTATGGCATTAAAAAGATTAGTTTCATTTCCTTCTCCATTTGTCCATTTTCCTAAAACGTAGCTTTGATAATGTCGCATATATAATTGTTGTTGAATACTTATGAATGTCTGGGTTTAAAGATAAGTATTTTAATAAATTGATTTTAGTATTAGATCATTTTATGATATTTTTTAATAATTTATTTTGTTAATTTTTCGTCCATTTTTTTATTAATCGTTTTTTTACCTATATTTATCGTTAGATAATACTGTTTAATAAGTGAATCAAGATTACCCGTATTTAAATTTTAAATTAATTGATGAGCAAGATATTGGTTCAGTGATTTATCGTTTGTATGATAATCGAATTTTCCATGCAATTATTAAAAAGGGCGAGAAAATCACGATGGATATGGCTTTTCAAGGTGTTCGTTTTTTAGAAAATAATGGGGGAGGATCTTTTTATAATATTTATGAATTTTCTTCTTTCTCAGAAATGGAGCCAGAATTAAGAGAGTGGGCTTCACAACCGAATGAAACAGGTTACACTTTTGTAGATGCTATTGTGATTTCCAATTTAGCTCAAAAGTTAATTGCAAATTTTTATCTCAAATTTAATAAACCACCTAGACCTACAAAGATTTTTACAGATTCTAAAAAAGCTGTTGAATGGATTTTAACTGAAAAGAAACATTTTGAAATCCAATTATAATTTTTTATTTTCTATAGGTTAAAAATCTTATTTCTTCTTTTAAATTGATTAAAGCATCTGATAGTTTGTGAATTGGAATATATCTTCCCCCACCTAGTTCAGCCACTTTTTCCATTGATTTCCGATCGATTTCACTATTCAGAATACCTACAACTGACATATTAATTCCTTGTTTTTTATATTTTTCTATATGATTTTTATAATCATCGGAATTTCTATTAAATGCTCCATCAGTTATTATTATTATTTGGTTTACACCCTCATTGATTTTTGAATTTAAGGTTTGTTTGTATCCTAATTTTATACCAGATCCACCTGCCGTTAGTCCACCAGCCTTTAAATTTTCTACTATTTTTTTTATTTTATCTTTTTCAACTCCTGAAGTTGTAGGTAATTCAATTTTAGTTTCGGTTGAATATGTTACAATTGAGATTTTATCTTGTTTGCGAAGCATATCAACTATTTGATATAATGAAAACTTCATAAGTTCCATTTTTTCACCTGCCTGCATAGAAGCAGAAATATCTAAAATAAAGGTTACGTTAATTGGTTTGAAATTTTCAATGTCAAAATTTGAGATATCTATTTCAGAAAGATTTTTAGGAGCTTTTGTTTTTTCAATATTTTGTTCTTTTTTAACTTCTTGAATTAATTGTGTCTCTAATTGCTTTTCAATTTTAGTAATTGAATCAATAGTTGTTTTATTAATTTCAACTTTTGAAATTTCTTCCTTTTCTTTTTCTAATTCAATCACTATTTTATTTCTTTGAAAATTCACGTAGGCACCAATTTCTTTAGATTTATATCCTTTATGGCTTGCATATAGATAAGTAAATCCTAAAGGAATTTTTTGTGTTATTTCTCCTTTTTTATTTGTAATATATTTTCCCTTAGGTATACCATTTTGAAGAATTGTAACAGAGGATAAATCTAAAAGTGTTTTTGTTTCTTTGTCAATGGTGATGATTGAAAGTTCAAAATCTGATACATTTCTTGATTGAGGTTTGATATTGAAGTCAGGACAGGCCTGTAAAAAGTTATTTTGTTTGGATAAATCTTCTGTAAGAGTACCTTTCAATTTTATTGTTGTAGGATCATCTTTATCACTAGTGTAAATTTGAATTTCGTATGCGAAATTTCCTTTTTTTTGAGGATTTGCTTGAAGTCTAATTATTAAAGTGCTGTCTTTATCAATGAATTGTCCATTTACTAAATAAACAACATTTGGTGGTTTTTTAACGCTTAATAGAAATTCTTTTTTGGTTCCTTTATTGGTTACTTTTATATCAATAAAACGGTCTGATATAGAAGTAATTTGCCCAAAGTCATGATTTGTTTTCTCAAATATTAGCTGAGAAAACAAATTTGAACTAATTAAAAATGATAAAATCAGAATTAGAAACTTCATTTGTAATATTTTTAATAAAGTTTCTCAATAATTATACCTTTCTTTTAGTTTGATCTCTATTAACGTAATAATAATTTTGTTCCTGGCTTAACGTTATTACTTTTTAGATTATTTATTCTTCGAATGTCTGCAATTGGGACTTTTGAATTTATAGAAGCTCTATACAAAGTTTCTCCTTCTGAAAGGATGTAAAACCCATTTTTAATATTTTCTTCTTGTTCAGCAGTTACAACAATATCTGTTCTAAATTTAGTTTCGCCAGTTAAAGACGTAGAATGTTTAGGTTCTGTTTTAGAAACATTTGTTTCATTACTAACATTTTTTAAATCTAAAGGTTTAACAACTTGCGTTTTAGCTATAGCAGATTTATTTTTTGGATCAAATGTTTGGTATGGTAAAGAGGCAATATCTTCTGTTAAAGTACTGTTTTCATTTTTCATTGTGAATTCAGTTCTTCTATTCATTTGATTTTCTTTTTTACTGCATTTTGATTTTGAATCAGTTGCATCACAATTACAAGATACTTTTGGTTGGCTTTCACCGTATCCTTTACCATTAATTCTTTCAGGTTTAGTAATTCTTTCTTTTACATATTCTGCCGAACGTTTCGCTCTATTGTGCGATAAAACTAAATTTAATTCATCACTAGATTGACAATCTGTATGAGATCCAAGTTCAATTTCTAGTGTTGGATTTTCGTTCATTATTTTAACAATTTTATCCAACTCTTTAGCTGCATCTTTTCTTATTTCATATTTGGCTACATCAAAATAGATAGTATTAATATCTTTAAAAAGTGCAGCAAATTGATCTGCAGTAAATTCTGAGTTGATTTTCTTTACCTCCGGTGCAGGGGGTGTTTTTATTTCAAAAGTAACCTCAACTGTTCTGCCATATTTATCAGTAATAGTTGCTGAATAAAAACCAGGTGCTAAATTATGTAAATCTTCTGTTGTTTCTCCTGTAGCCCATAGAATTGTATACGGTGCTTCAGGTCCCTCTAAAAGTAAATCTATTTCTCCTTGAACAGTAGATAAATTTTTAAACATACTAGCATCGAAAGGTGGGGGAGGTAAAATTTCAATAGAATAAATTTCTCCAAATTGACCTTCTCGGTTACTTGAAAAATAACCTTGATTTCCTAGTATAGAAAAGAATGCATCATAATTAGGTGAATTAACTTTAGGGCCTAAATTAGTAGGTTCAGACCAATTTGTCCATGTATCGTCCTGACGAATAGAAAATAAAATATCAACATCTCCAACACCTCCAAAACCATTACTTGAGAAAAATAATGTATCCAAAGATTTTGACAAAAATGGGGAAATTTCATAACCTTTTGAATTTATTGTATTTCCCATATGAGTAGGAGTAGACCATACATCATCTGTTTTAATACTTACATATAAATCTTCTTCACCTATAGTTTCAGGACCTTTTAAACTGTAAATTATAATATTTTCATCATCATCGATATGAAAGCCAAAGAAATCACCATCATTCTGAATAATTGGTAATTCCATGTGTGCGGGTTTACTCCAACCTTCGGCAGTTTTTTTAGAATATGCAATACCTTTAATTTTATCTCTTTTACCTTGATAAGAATCTAATAAATACAGTGTTTCTCCATCTTTACTGATACCTAAAACTGCATTATTGAATTTATTGTTTAATTTTTTTAAAAATTCAGGCTCATTAAATTCTCCATTTTCTACTGAGCAAGACCAAATATTTTGATCGTAATATCCAGTTGAACTAGTAGAATCATTTGTACGTGTAAAGTAAAAAGTTGATTTGTCTAAAGTGATCAATGGCATTCCTTCTTCAGATGAAGAATTTACGTGTGATCCTAGTTTAATAGGTTCTCCATATCCTCCAATTTGGGCTATGTTTTTGTTAACAAAAAAACTTAATATTAGAATAAGTAATAATTTATTTTTCATTTTTTATATTGTTTGTCAAACCAAAATGTTTGTACAGATTTATCTTTAATTTTAACTTTTTTGCAACAAATAAATTGGAAAACAAATTCATT
The DNA here is from genome assembly GCA_947375085.1 of Flavobacteriales bacterium. The sequence goes on along the minus strand of CANCEQ010000082.1, from coordinate 1,941 downwards.
TTAACATGATTCATTAATAATATTCCACTCATTTTCAAATTTTTAAATGAATGTGATAGTAGGAATGTTTGTTGTTCCATGCCAAAAATAAGGAATTTACTTGACAGTCAATACAATTAGTAAAAAAAATAGAAATCTTAAAGTGGTTACAAAGGTAAAGTGGTTATTAACGTAAACAGAATTCAAGCACTTTTTCAATAAATAGATTAGGAGCTTCGGCATGAACCCAATGACCTGCATTTTCAATTGTTTCTAGATGAAAATCTGAAAATTGTTCTTCTAATTGTGGAATATCGTCATCTAAAATATAATTTGAAAGCATTCCACGAATAAATAGTGTTGAAACAAATATTTCATCTTCCGGAAGAACAGTTAATATTGCTGACATCTCTTTTTCTAAAATGGATATATTCATTCTCCATGCTAATTTCCCTTTTTCTATCCAATATAAATTTTTCAATAAAAATTGTCTTACGCCATTGGAAGAGATATATTTTGAAAGAATTTCTTCAGCTTCACTTCTAGTTGTAACTTTATCTAAATCAATTGAATGTAGACCATTTAATATTTCTGTATGATGCATAGGATACTCCTTTACACCTATGTCTACAACAATTAATTTTTCCACTTTTGTTGGATGAAGTTGAGTGAATCTGATGGCAGTTTTACCACCCATAGAATGGCCAAGTACAATTGCTTTTTTAAGATTTAATTCAATAAATAATTCATTTAAATCTTCAGCCATTAAATCGTATGAAAATTCATCACTCCAATCTGAACGCCCATGATTTCTTTGATCTACTAATATTACTCTGAAATATTCAGAAAGTTTATTAGCATGAGTTTGCCAATTATCAGAATTTCCGAATAAACCATGAAGAATAATTAATGGTTGACCTTCACCAAGTTCTCTATAATGTAATTTCATTGATTGTTAATTGGATCATTATTTCAGAGGTTCTACGTTCGTTTCCCCAACTGTAAATTGCTTTTCATTCATTTTTGAAATAATTTCAATCATTTCTTTTTGGGAAATTTTTGAATCATCAAATGCTATTTTTGCTGTATTTGTTTCTCTACCTTCTTCGAAGTCAAAATCAACATTTTTAACGGCTTTGGTAGCATACAATTCTTTACGAATACTTGCTCCACAGCCCATCATACAAGTTATTCCATCAATTTTCATTGTTAAAATTGAATTTGGTTTAACTGATTTTGTTGTATTTGAAGCTGAATGAGACTCTTTACGAAGAAATACTTTTTCTTCTTTGTTTGCACAACTAACTAGTATACTTATACTTAATAATGAAATGAAGAGTGATTTCATAAATTTATTTTTAATTTCAATGTTTTAGAATATAAAGATAATTTATATGTCCGATTCTTTTATAGTTTTATCTACTTTTTTAAAATCTTTTAAAACCATTTAATTCCTTAAATTTGCAAATAAAATAGTAATATGATAATCAAAGAAGCAACATTTCTAGTTTCTAATACAGATCATAGATTATGCCCAACTGATGGGCGACCAGAATTTGCATTTATAGGTAGGTCAAATGTGGGAAAATCTTCATTGATCAATATGTTAACAGGTAATAAAAAATTAGCTAAAACTTCCGGGACTCCTGGTAAAACACAGTTAATCAATCATTTTGAAATCAACAAAGAATGGTATTTGGTTGATTTACCTGGATACGGTTTTGCTAAAGTTTCTAAAAAAGAAAGAGCAAAATTTGAAGTTTTTATTTCTGAATATCTATTGCATAGAGAAACATTAATGAACGTTTTCGTGTTAATTGATTGTCGTCTTGAACCACAATTAATTGATGTAGAATTTATGAATTGGTGTGGATCAAAACAAATTCCATTTTGTATTGTTTTCACTAAATTAGACAAGGTTTCAAGTTCGGTATTAGGTAAGAATATGGCAAAATACAAGAA
>CANCEQ010000081.1 GCA_947375085.1 Flavobacteriales bacterium | reverse complement strand
AAACAACGTAACAAAAATTAGTAACGACACTAAAAAAATTGAATTAGATAATGACATCGAACACTAAAAAACGTTCAGCTCTTGGTAAAGGTTTAGGCGCTTTACTTGAAAACGCAAGTACAGATATCACTTCCAACTCACCTACAAATACAGATGTTGTTGGTTCTATTGCGATGCTTCCAATTGAAAACATTGAAGCAAATCCTTTCAACCCAAGAACGAATTTTGAAAAAGAAGCGTTAGAAGAATTAAGAGATTCAATTGCTGAGCATGGAATTATTCAACCGTTAACAGTTCGTAAATTAGGTCGTGATAAATACCAATTAATTTCAGGAGAAAGAAGATTTAGAGCTTCTCAATTAGCTGAATTAAAAGAAGTTCCTGCTTATATCCGTGTAGCAAATGATCAATCAATGCTTGAAATGGCCTTGGTAGAAAACATTCAACGTGAAGATTTAAATGCTATTGAAGTTGCGATTTCTTACCAACGTTTATTGGATGAATGTTCATTAACGCAAGAAGAATTAAGTAAAAAGATTTCTAAAAGTCGTTCAAGTATTACGAATCATATTCGATTATTGAAATTACCAGCTGATATTCAAGCAGGAGTTCGTGATAATTTAATTTCTATGGGTCACGCAAGAGCATTAGTTTCTGCAGGTGACGAAGCACTTCAATTGGCTATTTTTAATAAAATTTTATTAGAAAGTCTTTCAGTTAGAGATGTTGAAATATTAATCCGTCAAGGACATATTATACCGAAAGAACCTGAAGATTTAGATAAAAAAACAACGAAAGAACCTCAACCTGAAGCAGAATTATCAGGTGTTCAAGCTGTGTTTAAAGAGCATTTTTCTGATAAATTAGCTTCAAAAGTAGAAGTTACTAAATCAACTAGTGGAGCTGGAAAAATTATTATCAATTTCAACTCTGAAGTAGATTTCAATCGAATTATCGAAATTTTAAACAAATAATGAATCTGCGTTTAATAATCGCATTTTTATGTTTTTCACAACTTTTGTTTTCACAAGAGAACGATTCGCTTACAATAGATTCTATTCCTACTCACTCTCCTAAAAAGGCTGTTATATTTTCAGCTATTATTCCCGGAGCTGGTCAGATTTACAATTCGATCAACATGGAAAAAGGTGTAAAAGGTAAAAACAAAGTCTATTGGAAAGTACCATTGATCTATGGTTTTTTAGCTTACAATGGGTCTTCACTACTTAAAAACCAACTAACACAACGCGACTTAAAAACAGAGTACAACAATCGCTATGTAAATGGTTCAGGTTTGACAAATTCGAAATGGGAACAATTTGATTCATTGGGACTTGTAGCTCAATACACGAAGTTTGCTAGAAAGAGAGACTTATCTATATTATCATTTGGAGCAGTCTATTTAATACAAGTAATTGATGCCGGAATAGAAGCGCATTTTGTCAAGTTTGATCTTTCAGAAGATTTAACATTTCAAATAAAACCTAAAATCTATAATTTTAATACACTTGGTGTAGGTATGTCGTTTAATTTTCACGAAAAGAATAGGTTACCCAAGTATAAATTTTAATTTTGTTTTCATACAATACTAAACATATGAACATAGCACTAATTGGATACGGAAAAATGGGTAAAGCGATTGAAAAAATTGCTGAAGACCGTGGACATAAAATTGTATTAATTTGCAACAGTGAAGTTGGTGTTCAACACGCTGATTTTTCAAATGTGGATATCGCTATTGAATTTACTCAGCCTGATTTAGCTATCAAACATATTGATTTTTGCCTAGAAAATAAAATTCCAGTTGTTGTTGGAACTACTGGTTGGAATGATAAAATTGACTATGTAGAAAGTAAAGTAAAGGAACTTGAAGGAAGTTTACTTCATGCATCCAACTTTAGTATCGGTGTCAATATTTTCTTTGAATTGAATAAAAAACTTGCTCAATTAATGTCGGGTAACACTGAATATACTGCTTCTATTGAAGAGATTCATCATTTGCAAAAATTAGATTCTCCTAGCGGAACAGCGATTACAATTGCAGATGGTATTTTAGAAAATAACTCTGATTATTTATCTTGGGTATTAGGTAAAGACGAAATTCCTTACACAAACAGAAATCAATTATCTTTAACTTCCTATAGACAACCTGATGTGCCTGGTACTCACACGGTAAAATATGTTTCACCTATCGATACGATTGAAATTACTCACGAAGCACATTCTCGAAAAGGTTTTGCTTTAGGTGCTGTTATTGCCGCTGAATGGTTGCAAAACAAAAAAGGTATTTTCAAAATGAACGATGTTTTAAATTTCTAATTTAATTTAATCTAAAATGAACGCACTCTATTTTTACATTTTCTTATTTGTTCACCCCTACTTAGCTTTATGGTCAAAAAGCTTTAAACAAGCTGGACATCAATCTTGGGAAGCATTAATTCCTGGATATAACTATTTTGTTGCTTTCAAAATTAGTTGTAAAAAACCTTGGTGGGCTTTATTGATGATTTTCCCGGGAGTTCACTTAGTAATGTGGTCAGTAGTGAATACAAGTTACATTAGAAGATTTGGGTATTTCTCATTGGTTGATACTTTACAAGGTATTTTCTTTCCTTATATCATTTTAGCTAAAATAGCTAAATCTGAAAATGATATTCTACCAGAAACAAATTGGATGAATGGAAAAGAGGTACACGATAGATCATGGGGAGATCATTTGGCTTTATTTCTTTCCTTACCTATTATAGGTCATGCTATTGCTTTGGGATTAAATGCTATTTCTCGTGAAAAACCAGGGCATAAAACAAAAGTAAAAGAATGGGGTGATTCAATTATGTTTGCGTTGGTTGCTGCTAGTATCATTCGAACATATGTTTTTGAACCTTTTCAAATTCCAACAGGTTCGATGGAAAAAACACTTTTGGTTGGCGACTTTTTATTTGTAAATAAATTAGCTTACGGACCGAAAGTACCAGTCACTCCCCTATCTTTCCCATTGGTTCACAACACTATACCTTGGGTAACGGTAAAATCATATTCAGATTTAGAAACGGTGAACTACACGCGTCTACCTGGATTATCAAAAGTAACTAGAAATGATGTTGTTGTATTCAACTATCCTTCAGGTGATACAGCTGTTTACGATCCAAGAATGCCTGATGGATTAATGGGGCACGATTACTATGGAATTTTAAATGATGAAGCTTTTTATTATTTTAAAACAAGTGAAGAAACAGCTAGAAAATCTCAAATAGTTCAAAAATACTATTCAGATAGTTTAGCGAAATTAGGTCCTGTAGATGCTAATAAAGTAAATGAATTAGTGAATGATTACATGATGATTCCTTTCATTAAGGACATCAATAAATGGAAACAAATTGCTCGAACTGAAATTGCCAAAGGTATCACTTATTGTAGAGGAGGAATTCAAGGAAGTGGTTTAGAATATATTTCTCACCACGGTTTGATTTATCGCCCAGTTGATAAACGTGAGAATTATATTAAAAGATGTGTAGCAGTTGCTGGCGATTGGATTGAACTTAAAAAATCGATTTTATACATTAACGATAAACCAGCTTTTATCCCTGAATTTCAGAATCTACAATATATCGTTTCAAATATAAATACTATTTCAGATGCAAAAATGTTTGAAATGGGAATCGAAAAAGATAGAAATGATTATTACCCAATTGAAAATAATATGTGGGTAATGAATTTAACAAAGCTTCAGTTAAATCAATTAAAACGTGCTAATCCAAAAGCTAAGTTCGAATTAAATATTGAAGCTCAATATGCCGATACAACAAAAGCAGCACCAACTGGTTCTCAAATGTTGACGAATTTAAGAATGTTTCCAAAAGATCCTTTGATAAACAATACGACAACTGATTTCACTCGTTTTCAAATACCGAGAAAAGGTCAAACAGTTCAAATTGACGCTTCAAATATTGCTTGGTATAGAAGAATCATTACTGCTTATGAAGGTCATACTTTACAAGAAACAAAAAATGGAATTTTAATCGATGGTAAAAAAGCATCAACGTATACATTTGCAATGAATTACTATTGGTTAATGGGAGATAATCGTTACAATTCTGCCGATTCAAGAGTTTGGGGTTGTGTACCAGAAGATCACGTTGTAGGTAGAGCTTCTATGGTTTGGTTTTCTAAAAGTGCATATGCTGGAATTCGTTGGGAACGTTTATTCAATATCATAAAATAAAAACAAATGGCTCAAATTTTCCCTACATCCTATTTTGGAAATTTGAGCTATTATTCTGCTTTAATTAAAGAATCCTCTATTTTTTTTGAAGCGAAAGAACATTTTATAAAACAAACGTATCGTAATCGTTGTGAAATTCTTACAGGAAATGGTGTTCAAGCTATTTCTTTACCTGTAATACGCAAAAATGGATCCAAAACATCTATTGATGAAGTTGAAATCTCAAACGATACAGATTGGAGAAAAGATCATTGGAAAGCAATAGAAAGCGCTTATTCTAATTCTCCTTATTTTGATCACTACGGTATAGAAGTAAAAGAATTGATATATAACAAAGAATCAAGCCTTTTAAAGTTCAACGAGAATATCCATCAACGTATTTGTTTGTGGTTAGGAATTAATACTCAATATCAATTCTCTAATGAATTTTTATCGTCTTCTGAATCAACTTATCACTTTACAGTTAATTCATCGCTAAAACCATATATTCAAGTTTTTGGAGATTCTATTTCATTTGAACCAAATCTTTCCATATTAGATGCCATTTTCTGTTTAGGTCCGATGGCGAGAAAGCTGCTTATTAATTGATAATTGATAATTGTTATATTATTTAAAATTTACAATCACAATTTGCAACTCATCTTTTTCAATTTTACCGTTTAAATTTTTATTATTTAGAAAGACGAAATACAAGGTATTTAACTTCAATAAATCAAATGGCACCTCTTTTTCTTGATAGTTAGCCACTAATAGTTTCCACTCAAGTTCGTGCATCCCATTTTTTTCTGAAATTAAATTTGCTCTTTTATCCGCTTCGTTTTCATACGTGATGTAATGATGACCTTCATTCGTAATAAAAATGGTGTCATACATATTGCTATAACCTGGCGCCATTCCTGTACCTGGCTCAAAATAAGGTATTTTATCAATCTTTTTTTCACTTGTAAGGATAAGTGTATCAGCTGGATTGGCTAAAATCGATACCTGCATCGAATAGAACAATGACTTATCGCTGTTGTATTTTTTATTAAAAAATTTGATAGAAAATGGTTTTCTTTCTAAAAAAACGGTCTCCGTTTTATGAGTTACTTGAGTAGTATTATTGCCTTGTAAAAAAGATATTTTACTAGTAAAATCTTCCTGAGTAAAAGCAGTTTGTATTGAAAGAAAAAGGATAAAAGTTAATGATAACTTTGAGAACTTATTATTCATTTTAAAATTGTTTAATATTAAGGGAATTAGAATAAAAACAATGAAATTTATTTTTTAATTTGTCCTTTGTATTTTTCTACAAAAATTAAAGCATCTTTTAAATTTAAAGGGTATTTCGCAAATTCATTATTATCATATTCAGATTTCTCATCATCAACTAATTTATTAATATGCTGATAATAAAACCCTTTATCAATTAAAAATTTTACAACTTCCCATTTTTTTTCATCACTCTTCTTAGGTGGTCTAAATCTATGAGATAGCAAAGTCATTGTATTACCACATTCCGGACAGGAAAAAAATTTATTTATTTCTTTTTCTATAGACCTATTGAACGATTTCCTACAATTTACACAAACACTTTTATACCCCATAGATAAAACTATCTAACCCCAGCTTCTTTCAAGCATTTTTTGATTTTCTTTTCATGTTTTTCTCTTTCTTCTGGAGTTCTGATATTATCCATTACTAAGAATGATTTACAATGTGTGTCTACTTCATCAAATCGCTCCATGAATTTATCATCCATTTTTCCAGCTTTGGCTGCTTTATCTAATGAATCGTTCAAAACTACGCATTTACAGAAATCCCATTGCTCTCCATAGATAACTTCAATTTTCTTTTTATTCTCTTTAAACTCTGCATTACCCGTAGTTGAAGTGTCTGCTTCTTTTTTCTGAATTATCGCTTCCTCAGGAGTCTCAGGCGCTTCTACTCTATTCATATTTACACCGCAAGGTCCGCAATCAACAGATTCATGTTTCGAATTACAAGAAATTGCTACTAATGCAACCGTAAAATAAAGTAAAATAGATTTCATATTGAATTGATAATTTGTTATTGACTATGAATAATTGATAATGGATAATTAATTGATGTTAAAAATAGTACAAAAACAAAAAAGTCCGAGTAAAACCCGAACTTTTTTAATTTATTTTAAAATTTTAGAATAAATAAGACCTAAGACCTTTTACCTAAAATTCTTTGACCTTATTTAATAGCTGACAATAAATCTTCAGAAGAAGTTGAAATAGCCGATTTGTCTAAACGGATTTTACTTCCTTCAGAACTAATCAAAACAGTTGTATCGTTTAATTCTAAAATTTTACCGTGAATTCCACCAATTGTAACAACTTTGTCTCCAACTTTGATACTCTCTCTGAATTTTTTCAATTCTTTTTGTTTTTTCATTTGAGGGCGAATCATAAAGAAATAAAACACCACTAAAATCAAAACTAACATTATAATTTGTTGATTCATCTTGTTTATTTTTAATTTAAATTATTACTTATCAATTACATTTGCATGTATAACTACCTCTGTTCTTGAAGGTTCTGTATTTGCAACAATGTTTACCACTTTTGCTAATGGTCCAGCATTTGCAGCTTGCGTTGTCACGTGTGCTTTTACAACACCTTCTTCTCCTGGTTGAATAGGTTTTTCCGGTTTTTCAGCAACTGTACAACTACAAGAACCTTTTACTTCTCCTAAAACCAAAGGAAAATCTCCTGTATTTTTAATCGTGAATTTAGCATCAATCACTTCGCCACGAACAACTTTACCTGCATCGTAAACTAAATTAACTTCCATAGAAGTTTTATTACCTATTTCTACTTTCTCTTCTCCTCCACAAGCCTGAACTATGAGAGCAAGTCCTAAAAAAGCGATAAATTTATTTTTCATCTTAAGTTTCTTAATTAATAATCAAAAATTTAAAATCCAACATTAATGAGTTAGCTAATTAAGCCACGACCTACTTTTTGAATTTTATTGTCTTTTGTTAAACGATCAATTGCTTTATCTAAAACACCATTGATAAATGTATGACTTTTCGGAGTACTGTAGAATTTAGAAATCTCAATGTATTCATTCAATGTAACTTTCGTTGGAATATTATTGAAAATTTGGAATTCAGTAATTGCCATTTTCATTAAAACAACATCCATTTTCGCAATACGATCGATGTCCCAGTTTTGAGTTAAATCGTCAATTAAAGCAACATTTTCTTTATCGAATGAGATTGTTTTTCTCAATAATTCACGAACAAATTCTAATTCATCGTCTTTGTCTTTGTATAAAGTAAGAATGATATTTTCACCTTCTTCTGTAAATCCTTTGATTGTTTTTACAGCCATTGAACAAGCTAAATCGATATCATCCATCCATTGAATACTTTTCTCTTCGAAGAAATCGTATAATATTGGAGAATTAGCAATTTCAATTTTAAATAAATCCAATGCAAATTGTTTATCGTGATCAAATCCTTTTTCAGGACTATTCATGTATTCAAAATAAATTTCACTTTCACGAATTTGTAAAAGTATTTTTTTGAACATTTCTTGATGAACATCACCAACCCAATTCACTTTTATTTCCTCTGAAATTCTTCTTAATTCTTTGTTCTCAACTAAGGCTTCAATTAATTGATTATTTATGAATTTCATGTTTGGATTCAATTCATCTTCAGAAGGTCGAATTTTCTTTTTGTTTTCCTCAACTCTATGAGCCGCAATTGAAGTCAACTCGCCAAATGTCAACATTAAGTAGATATACAAATCGTAAATCCTTTCAATGGCTTGCAGCATTTCATTTTCCGTTTTACGAAAACTATCTTCTTCCGATTGATAATATGCGTAAAGCGCTTGTAATACTTTAATTCTTAAATGTCTTCTATTCAGCATGCTATTATTTTTAGAAAGTATACACTTTCGCTTTTATTTATAAAGGTAATTTTACTTTACCAATTGATTCAATTCTTTCTTCCGCTAATTTGTTCGCAATTTGATACGTCGGAACATTTTCAGTTTTAGAACGTTTTACGATTGTAGAAATCGTATTGTATATTTCATCTGCTTTACTCATAGCCCATTCAGATGTAAACCCTTTCACTTCTGAGTAACAGTTAATAACACCACCTGCATTTAAAGCATAATCAGGAGCATAAATGATCCCTTTTTTCATTACTTCAATACCGTGAATATTTTCTTGTTGTAATTGATTATTAGCAGCTCCAGCAATGATTGAACATTTTAAACGAGATAATGTTTCTGTATTTACAGTTGCACCTAAAGCACAAGGAGCATAAATATCCATATCGATATCGTAAATCTCATCTAAACCTACCACTTTCGCTCCGTAAGTTTCTGAAACTCTTTTTAAAGATGGTTCGTGAATGTCTGCAATAGAAACAATTGCACCTTCATTTCTTAAAAATTTCACTAAATATTCTCCAACGTGACCAACACCTTGAACAGCAACTTTTTTCCCTTCTAATGAATCAGAACCAAATTGTTCTTTGGCACATGCTTTCATCCCCATGTATACACCGTGTGCAGTTACAGGAGATGGATCACCACTTTTACCTGGTAAACCTACAACGTGATCTGTTTCCATTTTCACGTAAGTCATATCTAAAGTTGAGATACCTACATCTTCTGCAGTAATATATTTTCCAGCTAAACTGTTTACGAATTTACCGAAACGTCTCATCAACGCTTCTGATTTCATTGTGTATGAATCACCAATGATTACGGCTTTACCACCACCAAGATTTAATCCAGAGATTGAGTTTTTATAGGTCATTCCACGAGAAAGTCTAAGAACATCGTTCAAAGCTTCCATTTCGTTTTTATACATCCACATTCTGGTTCCTCCTAAAGCAGGACCTAGAACTGTATTATGGACAGCAATAATTGCTTTTAATCCAGTTGAATTGTCATTACAGAACAAAATTTGTTCGTGATTAAACTTACTCATTTGAGCAATGACTGGATTTGTAGCTAAATCCGTGTCCTGAATTTCTTTTACTTCGAACATGTTAACGCGAATAGTTATATAATGTTATTTCAAGTCTATTGTTTACTTTTGCACCGATATGCATTTTTAGACGCTGCAAAAATAGGAAAATATCGTATGAAGTCACTGAGTTATCTGAATAAATATTTTATAAAATACAAATGGCACATGCTTTTGGGTGTGTTGTTTATTATTCTTTCGAATTATTTCGGTGTGCAAATGCCTATGTTTGTGAAAAGTACAGTCGATGACTTATTCAAAACAGCCGATTTAAAAAACTTTTCTAGCTTTTTAACATTGCTATTAAAAATTGGAGGTTTTTACATGTTTTTAGCCTTTATGAAAGGTTTTTTCTTATTCTGTCTTCGCCAAAGTATTATCATCATGTCGCGTTTGGTTGAATACGATTTAAAAAATGAAATCTACAATCAGTACCAACGTCTAGACTACTCTTTCTTTAAAAAGAATAACACAGGAGATTTAATGAATCGCATCTCTGAAGACGTGAGTCAAGTTAGAATGTATCTTGGTCCAGGTGTAATGTATACAATCAATTTAGCTGTACTTTTCACAATGATCATTTCTCAAATGATTCAGATTAATGGTACGTTAACGTTATTTGTGTTACTACCTCTTCCTTTGATGTCTTTCTTGATATACAAAGTTTCAAGTAAGATGAACAAATTGAGTCACAAAGTTCAACAAGAACAATCAAACATGTCAACCTTGATTCAAGAAACTTTTTCAGGAATACGAGTAGTAAAAGCATATAGTAGAGAAAAAGAATCAAAAAATAAATTTGACACGTCAGCTGACGAATACAAAAAACGTAACATGAAATTAGTTTTGGTGAACGCTCTTTTCATGCCTACAATTACATTTTTGATTGGACTAAGTACCTTATTATCAATTTACATTGGTGGTTTAATGACTTATAACAACACTATCACATTAGGGGAAATTGTTGCTTTCATCTTCTTTGTAAATAACTTAACTTGGCCATTTGCAAGTGTTGGATGGGTAACCTCAATTATTCAACGAGCTGCAGCATCTCAAGAACGAATCAATGTATTCTTGAAAGAAGAGCCTGAAATAATTAATTCGAATAACTCCCCTTTTACTTTCAAAGGAGCCATTGAATTCAGAAACGTTAGTTATACTTATCCAAACTCTGGAATAGAAGCCATTAAAAACTTAAGTTTTAAGATTGAACCAAATGAATCTTTCGCTGTAGTAGGAAGAACTGGAAGTGGAAAATCAACGATTATCAATCTGATTATGCGTCAATTCGATCCAACTTCTGGCGACATATTCATTGATGGAATTAATATTAAAGAAATTAACATTCACGACTTTAGAAAGCAAACTGGTGTAATTCCTCAAGATGTATTTTTATTCTCTGACACTATTGGAAACAATATCAAATTCGGTTCTAACGATAAAAATGTAACGGAAGAAGAATTAATTGAAATAACTAAAAAAGCGCACGTTTACCATAATATCGAACAATTCCCAGACAAATTCGAAACACTTTTAGGTGAAAGAGGAGTCAATTTAAGTGGTGGACAAAAACAACGTGTGAGTATCGCTCGTGCATTAATTCGTAAACCAAGCCTTTTGATTATGGACGACTGTCTTTCTGCAGTAGATACTGAAACAGAAGAGATTATCTTACAAAACTTAAAGTCTGATACCAAGCTTAAAACTTCAGTAATAGTAAGTCACCGTATTTCTTCTCTTCGAAATGCAAACAAAATCATAGTGATTGAAAATGGCGAAAAAATCGAGCAAGGTTCTCATTCTGAATTAATTCAAATGGAAGGTGAATACGCTGAAATGTATAAAAAACAATTGGCAGAGGAAAAAAAGTAAGTCTAAGTTTAACAATCGAAAACTGAGCTTTTCGAAGTTGAGATTGAGTGAGTTTAAAATTTCTTTAATAAATTAAAAATGTTTACATCTGCAAACGAAGCTGTTAAGAATATTCAATCGAATCAACACGTTTTTATTCATTCTTGTTCTGCTGCTCCATCTGCTTTAATTGAAGCGATGACAGCTCGTGCTGAAGAATTGAAAAATGTCAGTATTTACGCAATGCATACAGAAGGAGATGCTCCTTATGCTCGAAAGGAATTTGAAGATTCATTCCATATTAAATCGTTTTTCGTTGGACAAAATATTCGCGAAAACATTCAATCGAATCGCGGAAGTTACATCCCTGTTTTCTTAAGTGAAGCTCCTTCCCTATTTCGTTCAGGTGCAATCCCTATTGATGTTGCGTTAATTTCGGTTTCGCCTCCAGATGTCCATGGGTATTGTTCACTTGGAACTTCCGTTGATATTTCTCTAGCAGCCGTTCAGTCAGCTAAAATTGTGATTGCTCAAATCAATAAATTTGTTCCAAGAACGCATGGTGATGGATTTATTCATATTTCAAAAATAGATTTTAAGGTAGAACATCATTCACCTCTTCCTGAAATCGCAATGCATAATCTGACTGAAATAGAACGAAAAATTGGACAAAATATTTCTGAATTAGTCGAAGATGGAGCAACGCTTCAAATGGGAATCGGTGCAATTCCAAATGCGGTTTTAGCTTGTTTGGGAAATCACAAAAACTTAGGGATTCACTCTGAAATGTTTTCGGATGGAATTATTCCTTTAGTTGAATCAGGTGTGATTAATGGTTCTCAAAAAGCGAGACATCGAAATTCAATAGTTGGTTCATTTGCAGTGGGTTCTCAAAAATTATACGATTTTATAAACGATAATCCAATGGTTAAAATGTTGGATTTTGCTTATGTAAACAGCGTTGAAATCATCCGTAAAAATCCAAAAGTGACGGCTATCAATAGTGCTATCGAAGTGGATTTAACAGGTCAAATTTGTGCTGATTCTATTGGAAATCATATTTATTCGGGAGTTGGTGGTCAAATGGATTTTATAAGAGGTGCTTCTCTTTCTGAAGGAGGAAAACCAATTATCGCTCTTCCGTCTGTTACTTCAAAAGGAGAATCTAAAATTGTTCCTTTCTTAAAACAAGGGGCTGGTGTTGTCACCACTAGAGCGCACGTTCATTGGGTAGTGACAGAATATGGTGCAGTGAATTTATACGGAAAATCGTTAAAAGAAAGAGCTGAATTATTAGTCAGTATTGCACATCCAGATCATCGGGAAAAACTTATTTTTTAATTAACAATTAATAATTGACAATTGATATTTTAGAATTGGCAATTTATAATTATCCATTCTTAATTATCAATTGTCAATTTCTTTGGAACGGTTATTGACATGCATTCTGTTTATAAAACTATTCTTTGTTGGTTTGTTGGTGAAGAGTATGTTTTAACTTTGAAAATTATTATTAATTCAATTCACACAAAATGACAAAACTTTCTCTTATAAGTTTAATTGCTTTATTTTTA
>CANCEQ010000080.1 GCA_947375085.1 Flavobacteriales bacterium | reverse complement strand
TGAAATCAATCAAGAGGATTCTGATTCTGTTTATTTAAAGAGAGGAATTAAACTTGATAAATGTTGTCAAACATTAATGACAACTAAAGTAGCATTTTGGTATTTAAATATTTATAAGGTCAAAAAAATAACTAATGTTTCACATAAACGACCTTCTTAGTCTCAAAAAACTCCTCATCAAAGATTTTATTTAAATCATGGAATCGGTAGTGTTTTTTTACCGTGCTCATTTCTTCGATTAAATCTCCACCTTTTAAATAAAGAATACCATTTGGTAATTCGTTGATATTTTCTTTTTTGAATTTTTTATCTACCCAAGTTAAAAAGGCAGGCATTGCAGTCACAGCACGACTAACAATAAAGTCAAACTTTTTGTTGATGTTTTCTGCTCTAGTGTGAATTCCTTGAACGTTTTTTAAATCAAGTGCTTTAGAAACTTCATTTACAACTTTTATTTTTTTTCCAATTGAATCTACAAGAGTAAATTGACAATTAGGAAATAAAATGGCTAATGGTATTCCAGGAAATCCACCTCCTGTTCCAATATCTAGAATATCTGAACCATCTTTGAATTCCATTATTTTAGCAATTCCTAAAGAATGTAAAACGTGTCTTTCGTAGAAGTTTTCAGTATCTTTTCTTGAGATAACGTTGATTTGATTGTTCCAAAGTGTATATAATTCTTCAAGCCTAGAAAATCGTTCTATTTGAAGTTCTGTAAGATTTGGGAAATATTTTAAAATACAATCAATCATTTTTTTGAGCGTTTAAATCGTCTCTTTTGTTTTGCTAATTAAGTTTGCTAAAAATTCTCTAGCTCTAAATAATTGAGCTTTTACAGTACCTAGAGGTAAGTTTAATTCTTCAGCAATTTCTTCGTAACTTAATTCTTCGAAATATCTTTTTTCAATTAATTCACGGTATCTTGGTTTTAATTTACTTACCAAGTTGCGCATTAATTTTATTTTCTGATTCTGAATAATAGATTCTTCAGGATCAAGTGTAGAAGCTTTTGCATCGAAGAAAATTACTTCTCCGTCATCTGTCGTTCTACCAGTATCCATTGAGGTTACTTTGATTCTTTTCTTGCGAATAAAATCGATACAATTGTTGGATGCAATTTTAAAAAGCCAAGTACTAAATGCAAAGCTTGGAGAATATTGTTCTAATCTGTTAAACGCTTTTCCGAATGCTTCAATTGTTAAATCGTCTGCATCATCTTGATTTTTCACCATTTTCAGCATCATGTAATAGATCGATTCTCTATATCGTTCCATTAATTCTGCGTATGCGCTTTGTTTACCGTCAATCGCAGCACGAACCAATGCTAAGTCGTGTTGTGCTTTATCTGATAAATGTTCGCCTTCTACCATTTTCTTATTTCTTTTTTGTCCGTGGTGTAGTACAAAATTGGAAGGAAAATGGCGTATGCTAAATCATAGAGTGGGAGCAAAGCTACAAAGCTTGGTTGTTTTAATTTAATAAAACATCTTGCTTGAATCCACCATTTAATCAATACGACAAAACCATATCCAGGAAGTGTTAACCAACGGAAATTGTCATCAAACATCAAAATAACGAATGATATTGTAAAGATTAACATGGTGAATGGGTAAATTCCTAACATTGCTTTCTTGAAAACATCGTAACGGCCAGATGTAGTAAAGTGTCTGGTCTTCTGCATGTACCAATTTTCCCAGTTCGTACTTCCTTCTGAGAAGCAAAAAGAAGCTGGATCTAGGTTGATGGCAAAGTTTTGTTTTGTAACAGTTTCTTGAATAAATAAATCATCATCACCTGAAGTAATCGAGTAATGTGATTTATAACCATTTACAGAATCAAATAATGATCGAGTATAAGCTAGATTTCTACCAACTCCCATATATGGAAGTTTTGCCAATGCCATTGAAAAATAATTCATAGCAATCCAAGTAGTGTCAAAACGAATGAGTTTATTTAAATATCCTGGTTTTGTAGTGTAAGGTGCGTATCCCATAACAATTTCTTTCCCATTGGTAAAATATTGTGCCATACTTTTCAACCATTGATTGGAAGCAGGTCTGCAATCGGCATCTGTGAAAAATAAATGTTCATATTTCGCTCCTTTTACACCAAGAGTTAAGGGAAGTTTTTTTCCTGGTTTAAGGTGTTGACTTCGCTCAATCTCAATTATTTTTAAATTTTTGTATTGATGAGCATAAGCATTTAAAATGTGGTAGGAGTCGTCAACCGATTGGTGATTAATAACAATCACTTCAAAATTTGGATAGTCTTGTTCAAGAATTAGCGGAAGATTTTCGTATAAATTATCAGATTCGTTTCTAGCTGATATTAAAATGCTTACGTTTGGAAAATCAACCGTTTTTTGCGCTTTTTTACCTGTAAAAAAAGATAATTTACCGTAAATAAAAAGTGTGTAAAAAAGTTGTATTAATGCGACGATTGCAAACAAACAAAACAAAATCGTCGATAAATTGAATTCAAAAATGGGTAAAAAGTGCATCTTAATGTATAAAGCTTGGTACAAATATGGGGTTCATTCGCATAATACGACTATCTTTGTGTTGTTTATTTTTCAACAATTTTATGCACTTCGATTTATTACACAGCGATTCAAAGTCAAATGCGAGAGCAGGAATCATTCATACAGACCACGGAACGATTGAAACTCCGATATTTATGCCTGTTGGTACAGCAGGTACAGTAAAAGGAGTTCATCAACATGAATTAAAGGATGATATTCAAGCTCAAATAATTTTAGGGAATACGTACCACTTGTATATGCGTCCCGGAATGGAAGTTATTGAAGGTGCTGGTGGCTTGCATAAATTTAATGGTTGGGAAGGTCCGATTTTAACAGATAGTGGTGGTTATCAAGTGTATTCTCTTTCTAGTTCGAATAAAATTACGGAAGAAGGTGTTCGTTTTCAATCACATATTGATGGTAGTTACCATTTTTTTACTCCTGAGAAATCGATTGATATTCAACGTTCTATAGGTGCAGATATTATAATGGCGTTTGATGAATGTACGCCTTATCCATGTGAATACAATTATGCGAAACGTTCAATGCATATGACGCATCGTTGGTTAAAACGTTGTTTTGACGAAATGGATAGAACGGCGCCTATGTACGGACATAATCAAGCTTTATTTCCAATTGTACAAGGAAGTACGTATAAAGATTTGAGAACAGAATCTGCTGAAACAATCGCTTCATTTGGTGCTATTGGTAATGCTATTGGTGGACTTTCAGTAGGTGAGCCTGATGAAGAATTGTATGCCATGACTGATTTAGTTTGTGGTATTTTACCAAAAGACAAAGCAAGGTATTTGATGGGGATAGGCACACCAATTAACTTGTTGGAATGCATAGCATTAGGAATCGATATGTTCGATTGCGTTATGCCTTCTAGAAATGCTCGTCATGGGATGTTGTTTACATCTGAAGGGATTATTAATATAAAAAACTTGAAGTGGGAAAAAGATTTTTCTATGTTGGATCCAAATGGTACATCTTATGTTGATAAATTTTATTCAAAAGCTTATTTGAGACATTTAATTAAGTCAAATGAATACTTAGGTTTTCAAATTGCGACAATTCATAATTTAGCTTTTTACCTTGCTTTAGTAAAAGAAGCAAGAGTTCGAATTATTGATGGAACTTTTACAGATTGGAAAAATAAAATGGTCGTTAAATTAGGAACAAGATTGTAAATTTGATTTCTAATTTGTTTTCAGTTTATGCTTAAAATAATTGATAAATATATCATACGGAAGTTTTTAACGACTTTCTTTTTTATGCTCGGAATCATTATGTTGCTTTCGATGGTGTTTGATATGTCCTCTAGATTAAGCGAATTTATTGAAAAAGAAGCGCCGATATATGATATCATAACTCGCTATTATTTTACATTTCTTCTTCATTTTGGGAACATGTTTTCTTCCCTTATCATTTTTATTTCAGTAATTTGGTTTACAGCGAAAATGGCTTCTGATTCGGAGATTATTCCTATAATGAACAGTGGGATAACCTTTAATCGTTTGGTTCGACCTTATATGATTGCATCTACATTTTTGATGTTAATCGCTTTATTGTTAAATCATGTTGTATTACCGAGGTCGAATAAAGTGATGATTGATTTTGAAAATCAATACTATAGAGTTGGAATTAATGTTGAAAATTATCATGCTGAATTTCCAGGGAATTTGTCTTTAAATTTCGCTAGTTATTTATCAGAAACAAATGTTGTGAATGATTTTGTAATTGAAAAAACACAATCAAATAATCAACCATTTTATTTTTTGAAAGCTAGAACGGCTGTAAATGAAAAAGGGACAAACAAATGGCGTTTAACGGATTATTATGAAAGAAAAGTAGGATCACCTAATGATATTGTTCATAATGGGAAAATAAAAGACACCATCTTCCCTTTTAAAATAGAAGATATTGCTCAAAGGGACAATATCGCAGAAACAATGACCTATACTGAATTAAAAGATTTCATTGCTCTTGAAAAGTTAAAAGGATCATCTAATATTCCAATGTATGAAATTGTATTGTATGAACGAACTTCACTTCCATTTTCAACTTATGTATTGACGATTATTGGAGTGTCAGTTTCTAGTAGAAGAAAAAGAGGAGGGGTAGGAATAAACATTGCCTTAGGTTTGGGTATTATTTTTATCTACATTTTTGCTATGAAAGTTACTACAGTAGCCGCAATGAATGTTGGATTTCCTGCCGAAGTAGCTGTCTGGATTCCGAATATTTTGTTTGGAATAATCGCTTATGTATTGTATAAATATGCACCTAAGTAAATTTCTTTGTTGCTTTTTTTTTCTGAATTTTCATTTTTTATTTTCGCAAGTAGTTAATATAGAAAATAAACGAAATTATGATGATACTTCTGGATTTAATGGAAGTATCGATGCGAATTGTTCCGCAATTAAAACTAAGGATTTAATTGTAAATTTATTTTTTAGACCAAGAATACAATATAAATCAAGGAATCATTATTATTTAATTTTAAGTGATTTAATGTATTCGAAAGGTGCTGATCGCATTTTTTCAAATCTAGGAATGATTCATTTTCAATATGCATATCGCATCAAAGGTCCTTTGAAATGGGAGAATTACTATCAGGTTCAATACAATCAATTGATGGATCAGCGTTCTAGAATGTTACTAGGTTCAGGATTGCGTTTAAAATGTTTTGATAAAAAAGGATACAAAATCTTTATAGGTTCGTCTGTTTTTGAAGAAAGAGAAGAATCTGTAAGTACGAATATCATTCATTTTGATACTAGGTTGAGTAATTACCTTTCTTGGTATTTCGATCCTAAAAATCATTTCTTTTTTTCAGGAGTTCTTTATTACCAACCTTTATTGTCGGATTTTCAAAACAATCGTTTTTTAGGACAATATGCTTTGAATTTTCATTTTACCAAACGAACTGATTTTAAATTTGAATTCACACACATTTATGCTTCGAATCCATTACCAGGAGTCGTTAAATCAACCTTTAATTCATCTTTTGGAATTCGATTGAAATTAGGAGAATAATTATCGAATTACTTTCATTGAACTTCCGTCAGAATAACTAATAATGACAAGTCCTTTGTAAGTTTCGTTCACTTCTTGCCCCAAAATGTTTGTAATCAAAACGATTGTTTTTAAATTCGATTCGTTTTCTCTATTGTCAATACTTACCTCTTGTGCATAAGTATAATTTCCATTAAAATCTGTTTGTTTTAGTCTGTAATAATTAATTACATTATCAAAAGTGTAATCATATAGTTGATAATCGTTAAGAATATTAGAATTTCCAGCACCATTTATAGTTCCTACAATTTGATAATTGTTTCCATCTATTGTTTTTTCAATTGTGAAGTAGTCATTATTTATTTCTGAAGCTGTATTCCATATTAATAGATTTGTATTTTCTAGTTTTTCACCTGTAAATGAGATTAGTTGAATAGGTAGTCCTACTGCTTGTGATCCAGCCCCACCATTGTAACTAAAAGTGCTTAATCCTGTCCATGTTAATGTATTTCCACCAACGTTAACGGAACCTGTTCCTTGGGCAGTTCCAGTGGTAAATGAACTACCTGTTGGTTTATACCAAGTAGCCCCACTTTTTTTAATTGGTAGTAGATTTGCTTCTGTCCCAACAATATCTAAATCGTCATAAGTGTAAGAAAGCGAATAAATAGGAGTTGTCATACCTGAAGATGTTCCTTCCCAAAACCTTTTTAAATATGTCGTAAATGTTGTGCTCAAACCTGGAACTTTTACTGGTTTTGTATAGACGGTATAGTATGCACTTGCTAAACCGGCATTTGAAGTTAATGTAAAAGTAAGTGGTGTATAATAACTTGCATCTCCAATAGGATAAGTATAAGCTGCATTTGAATTAACAAAATGTTTTAATGTACCTATTGTTCCAGAGTTATCATATGCAACTACATAAGAAGAAGAACTACCTCCTAAAACTGTTGCATTTGCTGATGTTGTACCTAGCGTTAAAGTGTAAGCTGCAGTATATAATTTACCTGAAGTTAAAGTTAGTGTTTTCGTAATTGTAGTTGCAATACCTAACGTAACACCTCCTGAAGTATTATTCATTGTTGCATTGTAAAAACTAGAAGTTGTAGTTCCTCCTATTGTTTGAGATGAGCTGCCGTTGAAAGTTACATTTGAAGTTGTATTTGCTGTAAAAGTACCATTGTTTGTCCAATCTCCAGCGTTATATATATTAGCTGATGTGGCGCTTATTACTAAAGTGCCAGCAATTAACATTTTTGTGTTATAATAACTTCTATTATCATTTATTGTTAATGTTTTTGTTGAAGTTATATAGGTTTTAGCTAATGCAGAAGTACCTGTCCCATCGTAAGTAATAGTTCCATTTACATTTAAATTAACATCTGTATAAGTTCCAGATCCGCTTAAAGTTTTTGAAGCTCCGGTCATTGCGAAATAATTTGCATCATTTGTTTGTACAAGTGTTCCATTGTTAACAAAGTTACCTGCGATAGTAAATCCATAAGATGAAGGAGTGTCTAATGTTGTTGTACTACAGAATAGTATTGTACCATCAGTTTTATAATTGATAGTTGTTCCACTATTAGTATATGGCCAAATTTTAAAATAGTAGGTAGTATTTGGATTAAGAGCAGTTGCCGTTCCTGTTTGAACTCCCTGTGAAATATTCAAAACTCCTGATGCATCAGCTTCAGCTGTGCCATCACTTGGAGCTGTAATTGAAGCATAACTTGTAGAATTCCATTTAATTAAATAGTTATCTGGCAAAACACCAGCACTAGCATCTGTCCATGTTAATGCAATAGTAGAACCAGCTACTGTACTTGTGGCAAATACGGTTGGGTGATTTGTTGGTTCTGCTTTAGGAGTTGTTCCATTTGCTGTTACAGCCGTAGAGTAAGCTCTTGACGCATCCGAATTAGCGGCATCTACTAAAGTATAAACGAGGATATAATACGTTGTATTTGCTGTTAAGCCAGTAACATTTACACTTGTCCCATCTCCTTTATATACACAATAAGCTGCGGCATCATTTTGATAGGCTGTTCCAGAAGAGAATACAGTATTTGCAGTATATGAACCAGGTGCATTTGATGGTGTTCCTGTTGTAACCGAGCTTGCTGACTTTATAAATACTAAAGTTGAATTATTTGTTGCATCATAGCCAGTTGCAGCTGACCAACTTATGGTTGCTGTTGTTGATGCGGTTCCAGATATGGAAGGACTCGTAACAACATTTGGTAATGTTGCGGCATAAATTGATGGAGGGGAGCCAGTTTTAAAATCTATACTTGTACTTGAGTTGGTATATGAATATATATTGAAGTAATACATCGTTCCAGCGGCAAAATTTGTAAATGAACTGTAAGAAGTACTTGCAGACTCAACATTTGCTACACCACCAGAAATTGCGGTTGAATTTGCTGGGTCTGTTCCATCCACTGGATCAGTAGGTGCTGATGAAGCTTTCAATTTTATTAAATACCCATCTGGAGCTTGTGCGCCTGAAACAGCTGCAACCCATGTTAAAGGAATGTTTGAAGTTGTTGCTGTTCCTACAGCAAAAGACGTTGGTTGATTTGTTGGTTCTGCTTTAGCTGCAGAAGTATATGTTATTTTCACATCAGCTCTGTTTCCATTTAATGTCATTGAACCAGTAGGTGCAGAATTATCTTGATAGATTTGTAAATGTTTATTTGATGCTGTTGTGTAATAAGTCTTAGCTAAACCACTACCTGTACCACCATAATTACATTCAATTAAAATAATTAAATTATCAGAACTATAAGTGTATGGAGTTGAAAGGGTTATTGTTTTCCAGCCAGTAGCATTTGGAGCTGTAATTGATGAATTAAAAACTTCAGTAGCCCCAGAAATTGTATTTGCCCAAGTATCAGCAGTTAAGGACGAACTGGCAGTAGTTTTCATTAAGACTCTCAGAGGAATTGCATTAGAACTAGATGCTTGAACATTTACTTGTATACTAGAAATACTAATTCCAGTTGCACCTACTTCAGCAGCCGTATAAAGATTAGCATTTCTAATATAACCATAAAATGAACTTAAACTGACATGATAATCACTCCCGCCTGAAGAACCAATCGTTACAGTTGTTTGCCCTATACTATAAAAGCAAGTAACTAAAAATAATATCGTATATAGTAATTTTTTCATAACTCAATTTTTTAGAATTTTACAAAGCTTAATTTTTTACTTGAGTTGATTGTTAAGTCATTAATGTAAAAATATCTAGAAGTAGAACTTTTATAATATCCAATAGCATCAGTTGCATCAACTATAATGTTGTAAAATGTAATATCAGCATCGTAAGGAGTTGTTCCTCCATCACTGGTTACATGAATTTTTTGGGTTCCAGCTCCATCTAAAGTTGTCGTACTACTGTTAATTGTAAACGTTCCACCATTTCGAATGAAATCACCGCCTAAATTTATACTGTAATTTGAACCGCTCGTACTCCATGTGCCCGATGTCAAGGTGAAATCATTGTCAATATCAATATTTCCAGCTAAGGTTACGCTTGTTCCGTTTAAAACTAAATTATAGAATTTTTTTGTGGCTCCGTTTCCTCCTGAAGTTAGGGTAGTGGTTCCATTGAATGTTACTGTCCCAGAATTATGAGTAAAAGTTCCAGCAGTATTCGTCCAATTTCTAGCCACATTGAAATTTGTACTATGACCAGTTAAAGTACCTGTGAGGATAATATCATAAAAAGTTGTTGTAGCTGAGCCACTCAAAGTACTTGTTCCATCAAATGTAACTGTTCCAGCATTGTAAGTAAATGCACTATTATTAACAAAGTTACCGGCACAAGTTATTCCATAATTAGAACCTGAAACATCCAATGTACCTGTTGAAATAGTAAGTGCACCATTTATATCTATTGCAGAACCTAAAGTTGCAGTTCCAGAAAGAGCAATAGTTAAATTGTGAAAATTTGCAGAACTAAATAAATCAATGGAAGAAGAAGAACCATCCATTGTTGTAGAGCCACCGGTTGGTGTAAATCCTCCGTCATCACCAGAACCTGAGAAATTCCCTGCACATTCAATTGTTCCTCCTGAAATTGTTTCGGTCATTGTTGACGATAGTGTAATATTTCCATTCACATCTAATGTTCCACTTGTCATTGTTATTTCTCCGTTCCAAGTTAGATTCCCTGACATTTCTATTTCACCTCCTCCAAAAGATACAGTTCCACCACTATTTAATGCTAAAGAAGTGATTGTTAATTTACCCGAAGAAGCTGTTAATGTTCCTCCACTTTGAATAGTTAATGTACCACAAACAGCATCTGCTTCATCAATTGTAGGCGCAAATGTATAACTACCACTTGTAGGAATTGTTACTGCACTTGAAGCGATAGGAACGGTATTTCCACTCCAGTTAGCGGCTGTTTTCCAGTCTATACTTGAAGACCCGTCCCAAATATATGTGACAGCGCTCATTTCGTAAGCTCCAATACTTGGTGTTGAGCCATTTCTAGCTGTTCCTGAATAATCAGTAGTTACACTTGCGATTGGTGTTCCAGTACTACCAATTGTTGTATTGTCAGAAGGAGCACCAGTTGAAGAATTGATTGAAATACTTCCTGTAATTTCAGTTGCTGTATTAGCATAACTTGCCCCTTGCCAAGTAGCTAAAGTTCTGTTTGCAGCTCCTGCATATATTCCTGTAGCTGATTCATGATAATTATTCCTGAAATTAGTGTAGGTAGGGGTGATAGAATTTCTCAAGCTATAGTGCCCCCCAGAACCCCCAGTAGTTAAATTTTGTAAAATGTTGTTTTTATAATAATGTGTTCCACCATCTGTCTCCAAGTTACCTGTACCTGTAGTTAATGCTGCAGAGGCTGCTGTGCCTGATGTATATGTTGCATATAATTTAACAGTATTATGATAAACCCCTGTTGTGGCAAGGCCGGCATTTCCATATGTGCCATAATCCATAATACCTCTAAAAATTTTAGATACTGAGTTTCCTGCATCTGAAAGTAAAATAACATTATTGTAGACTAAAGCAGTTCCTTTTGCTGAATATTCGATATATAATCCAACAACAGAAGATGAGGCACTATTTGAGGCATTAGCTAAAGTTGTTATTAAATTATTATAAACGTTAACATTTGCTGTTCCATTATATTCAACCTGTACTCTCATTCCTACAACACCCACCTGTGTTGTTCCTGTATAAGTGTGAGAAAATCCACTAATAGTGTTGTTGTAAACGTTTATAGATCCGCCGGTTGCATCACCATATAGGTACATACCAGTTAACGACTGACCAGAATGAAAATATTCTGATCCACTAGGAGAAGAGGTATTATTCGTTAAATTACTTATTGTATTATTGTAAATAGAATGAGTTGCATCTAAACTATTTATACCCATTGCATAAATTGCAGCATAAGTTCCACTTGCGGCATCGTTAATAGTGAAATTTTGAATTGTGTTATTGTTTATAGTTAAATTGATTGTTTGAGAGCCTTGGTAAATGGCTTCTAAGTATTGAGATTTACTAGTAATAGTAATGTTGTTTGCTGTTGAGTTACCTATTGTATTGTAAGAAACAGTTGTAGTTCCTGTTGTTTTTAACCAAATCATCGCTAACCAATCGTCATTGTTGTTTACGGAAGTAGAATAATTTATTGACCCAAAAGTATTGTAAGAAATATTATGCGTTCCTGATGAATTCGCTAAAACAGCAGCGAAAGAACAGTAACTAGTTAATGTAGATCCGTTTACCGCTAAAGTTATATTGCCTGTTCCTGAGGTTGCCCCAATTGTATTGGCATTACCTGAAGAACCAATTGTAAAATTGCTACTCCCATTTGTACAGATAAAACCTATAATCGGAACTGTATTTGAATTTGGTGCAACCGTACTTGTCCAGTTTAAATTAGAAATTGTATTACTACTTATTGTATTTGTAGTACCTCCTGAAGAACTTGAACCAAAATAGATTCCAAAATAAGAATACCCTGCTGAACTAAATGTAAAAGCTGACCCTCCACAACTTGCAGCTTGTCCTCCTAAATAGTTTCCTGTAATCGTATACCCTGAACCTGTATTGATGTGAATAAAATACATATCATTCGTGGCAGTTTGAGAAGTAGACTGGTAGAAACTATTATTTGTTATAGTCCAAGTTGTTGATTCACCACTTACATAGATTGCACGTTGAAGAAAATCAACAAAATCATTATTTGTTATTGTTATACCGCTGTTTGTATTTGCTGCAGTTCCCGATGAATAAAGTAAGTTTGCGGGGTAATTTGTTGAAGATTTTGTGATTGTATTATAAGAAATTGTATTACTGTCATTTCCTCCAGATGCAGCTGTTAAAAACGCTATAGTTCCTTTAGATGAAGAAGTTCCAGCTCCTTTTATAGTGCAATATTTAACTATATTAGAAGTTGCGTCTGCTTCAAATAGGATTGTGTAGGATGAAGTTCCGGTATTTGTATTTTCGATTACCAAACTATTTGCGGCTCCTGAACCACTCAGACGGCCATCGATGGTGACATTATCTGCACCTTCTAATGTAATCAAAGATGCTGCTAATGCTCCTGAAATTGTACGAGTAGCTCCAGTAGGATAAATATTTATTGTCGTATAACTTGCACTTCCTACACCACTTGCGTTTAATGATGCAGTTGCAGCCTCAGAGCAATCTGCTGCAATTTGTAAAACAATTGTACCACTGATAGTTCCAGCATTTATTGCATCGAAAGCAGCTTTTAAAGTTGTATATGTTTGACCTGATCCAACTGTGTAAGTACCACTAGCATTTGCTTTATTGATATTGACTAATATCAGAAAAACTGTTAATATGTATATGTTTTTAAACATTGTAGTAGTTTATTTATTTTATTAATCTACAATAATAAATAAAAAAAAAAAATAAAACAATAATTTATTGAATTTTCAAATAAATAACCAAACTATAGTGTAAAATTAGTTTGTTGAGGTTTATAGATATTTTTTAAAAAAATATTAAAATTTAAACTGAGATTTCTATTTACAATTTAATATATTGAAGAGATATATTTTTGTATTCAATTTGTAAAATTGATTTAAATATTTATATTTCAGAAAAGTAGTATTTTGATTATTTATGCTTTTATTAGATAACTTTTCAACTTCTTTTTTTTGTTGAAAATATACTGAGATTTCA
>CANCEQ010000079.1 GCA_947375085.1 Flavobacteriales bacterium | reverse complement strand
AGTATTCAATTAGCTCGGAAGGAATGAAATTATTACCAATTTTAGAGTTGATGTCTAATTGGGGAGACAAATTTGAAGTGAAAAATTAATTACAGCACATTCAAAATTTCAGTAGTTTTTCCATTAAAAATAACTTGCTCTCCTTTCATTTTTCCATTTAATAAAGTGCCAATAGGAGCGAGTGGATTCATTGCGAAAATAGTCGTTTCATTCATTTTTACAGCTCCTAATCCAACTGAAAAATAATACCAACCGTTATTTGTTTCTACCAAACTTCCAACTTCAATTTTAGTATGAACTTTAGATGGATTAATTTTCAAAAGTGCTTCTTTCAATAATAGAAATTCATTGATTTGTTTGGTCAATTTTTCTTGTTCTAATTGCGCCATTGCAACACCTGTTTCGTGTTTGTCTCCAGCTGAACTTTTAGAATCTTCAGCAGTTGCTTGAAATGTATCCTTTAAAATTGAATTTAAACTTTGAATTCGTTCGTTTACGTTTTCTAATATTGCGCTATGTACTTTTTCCTTGTTCATAGTAGATGTTAATCAAGTTTAATTGATGTATTTTTTGAAGATTGAAAGTACATTTTCAGCAGAAAATTGTTGTGCGTAATTTGATATAAAAGAGGAATCAAATGTTCTTTTATTTTCCATTATTTCCAACATTCCATTTGCTAAACTTTCAGGGGAGTTTATTTCAACTTGAATTCCTAACTTTTCAGAAAGCTGATTTCCGATTCCGACAGATGTTGTGATGGTTGGAATTCCACACGCCCAAGCTTCGGCAAGAACGATTGAAAACGTTTCATAACTTGAAAACAAAATAAAAGCATCCGATTTTTGATAATACGGAGCCAATTCAAACCAATCCAAAGGACCTAAAAAGGTGATGTATCCTGATAAATTATTAGTTGAAGCATACTTTTCCCATTTCTCTGTTGGCTCATCACTAATAATCGTTAAATGAAAATTGGACTGACCACCTTTTATCAATAAAAGACAAGCATCTAAAATACCTTTTGGATTTTTCACTTGTTCATCTAAAGTCGAGATATGTAAAAATTGAGTTTTTGTTTCCCTCGAAAATTGAGTAGGGGTGAACACTTTTGTAGCGATATGATTGGGAAGTATTTCTATCTTTTTTGACGGAAAATCCAATTGTAAATCATTCTTTAAAAATTCAGAAACTGCAAACAATTTGTCGATGTGTTTGTTTACTTTTTTTAGAATGATTTTATCTAAAAATGAACGTTTTTCTCTTATTTCTTTTCGGTAATAGGACGCGTGTTCAGTAACAAACAACGGACAATTAAACCTTTTTTTAGCTTGAATAAATTGAAGTCCTTTTGATAATAGAACATGACCGTGAATCAGTGTGACATTTTCAATTTTTTGCAATCCTAAATGAAAAGCATTCTTTTGATTTAAGAATTTTTGAATCAGATTTTTCCCTTTAGGAGAGTAGATAATGATTTCCCTTAAATTCCCTTTTATAGTATCCGAAATCTCAATGGTTTTAATTGATGAATCTGATTTTGTATGCAATACAGTAACTTGATATTCAGACGCTAATAATTCTGCTTGACGTTGAACAAAATTCCCAACAAACAAAGCATCTTTAGCAGGATACCATGAACTTAAGATTAAGATATGTTGTTTTTTTTGAGTCAAACTAAATATAATTTTGTCTAATTCAAAAGTAGTTAGAATTAGATGAATGACCAAAAGAGAAATATTTCTATTTCCATTTGATTTTTTTAGTCTTTTATTGGCTAAAAGTTAAATTGATATTTTAACTTATCATTATAGTAATTGATAATTTTCAAATACCAATTATTATAAAGATTCTTCAAAGCTGAATAAATCACCAACTCTTATTTCTAATGCGTCAGAGATTAGCTTAAGAGTTAAAGTTGTAGGGTTTGTTTTTCCTAATTCTATTCGAATTAAATTACTTTTTTCTATACCACAAATATCAGATAATTGCATTAAAGTTAAGTTTTTACTATTTCGCAATTTCCTAATGTTTAATCCTAATTTTCGCACATATTCTTCACGTTGCATATGCAATTTTCAGGATTTCAAAGAACCTAATTGAAATCATTTATGACACCTTATTGTTTTTTAGCTATATTTGTGATAAATTTTCTAACTATGATGAACCAAAAAAGAGAAGTTGTAAAGAGCTTGGCTATTAATCCAATAAAAAATGGTAAAACCACTATCAACGATTTGGCAAAAGTTTTAAATGAAAGGTCACTTAAAACTACTTATGGTAATGAATATAAAGGTGGTAGAGGAATGTATTCTTTAATAAGATC
Source organism: Flavobacteriales bacterium (assembly GCA_947375085.1). Next base: position 10,465 of record CANCEQ010000079.1, on the reverse strand, counting down.
CACCTATTATTGGTTACGAGAAAATGGAGAAGAGAAAATAGCCGAATTAGTAGTAAACATTTATACAAATAATATAGGAGTTAATATAATTAGACCAGAAAATAACATCTAAAAATGAAAAATACGATTTTAATAGTAGCAGTATTGCTATTTTCTTTTATTTCAAATTCACAAGATTCTTGGACCACTTATAATACAGCAGATGGATTGCTTAATGATATAGTAACTTCTGTTACGATTGATTTACAAGGAAATAAATGGTTTGTTACAAGTACAGGTGTGTCAAAATTTGATGGAACTAATTGGACTAATTATACGACATCAAATGGATTAGTTAGCAATGCTGTTTCTTCGATTAAGGTAGATTTACAAGGTAATAAGTGGTTTGGTACGAATGCTGGTGTTCAAAAATTTGATGGTACAACTTGGACAAATTACACTTCAAATAATGGGTTATTAAATGATACTATAGGCTCTATTGCAATTGACCAACAGGGTAATAAATGGTTTACAACTAAAGCAGGTGTCTCAAAATTAAGCGGAACAACTTGGACTAATTATACAACTTCAAATGGTTTGTTTAGCAACAAAATAGAGTCAGTAAGAATTGATCAACAGAATAATAAATGGTTTTTAAGTCCTGGATATTTAATAAAATTTGATGGGACAACTTGGACAAGAGTTGCGACTCAATTATCACTTCTTTTTGGAGGTCATGTATATGGATTTGAAATTGATTTACAAGGGAATAAATGGTTTACAGGTGAAGGAGGAGTTGTTCAATTTAATGGTACAACTTGGATAAATTATCCTAGAGGTGTTAATTTACCCGCACCTGCTGTAGAATCAGTAGCAATCGATTTACAAGGAAATAAATGGTTTGGACATCAGATGGGTTACACTAAGTTTGATGGAGTTACTTGGACTCTTTACCGTATGACTAACATTGGAAGTAATTTTCGATCAGTATCGTATTTTGGATTTGAAGGTAGTAATGTTTGGTTTAGTACTTATGGAGGTGTGGTTCTTTATTGTAATACTGGTATTTCAACTCCAATAATCACAGCTGATGGAAATACAAAGATTTGTTACGGGCAACCTGTTCAATTAAATTCTACATCTGCTAATAAATATAAATGGCATCTCCCTAATGGTTCAGATTTAACATCACAATCAATACCAGTTTCGACAGGAGGTTCCTATACTGTAACAGTATACGACAATAATGGTTGTTCTGCAACATCTTCACCAATTGTTATTTCAACTTTTAATTTTGGATCTACTCCTCAAATTTGCTTAGTTACAAATTCAAATAATAAAAACAAAATCGTTTGGGAGAAAATCACGGATGGTAGATTAAAATACAAGGTTTACAAACAAAATAACACAACAAGTAATTACGATTTTATTCACGAGCAATCTGTTTCGGATTTAAGTGAATTTTTAGATACTTCATCAACTCCAGATACACAGATTGCTCGATATAAATTAAGTGTTGTCGATTCTTGTAACAATGAAAGCTCATTAAGTTCAAACCACACAACTATTTTACTTTCAAGTAATTTAGGCACAAACAACACTGTAAATTTAAATTGGAATGCATACGAAGGTTTTACCTACAGTAATTTTGAAATATGGAGAAGCTTAGACGGAGTAAATTATAATTTACTTTCAACTGTAGCTAATAATACATTTTCATACATTGATGTTAATCCAAATACTCAAAGTTATTATCAGATAAGAATTACCAATCCAAATGGTTGTACATCTTCTAAATCTACTTTTTCAACCGCATTAAGTAATATCATAGACAAAAGTGGTTATGCTGCAGGTATAATAGAAAATTCATTAAATGCTATGGTTTCTGTTTTTCCAAATCCTTCAAAAGGTTCTTTTAAAATCAATTCACCAAATGAGATAATTAATTCTATTTTGGTTTTTGATAACTTGGGTAAAGTAGTTTATTCTCAAAATGAAATATCAAATGAAAAAGTACAGACTATTGATTTACATAATTGTAAAGAAGGTTTATATACCTTAAAAGTGATAATAAATTCTAAAACACTTTGTTCAAAAATTGAGATTATAAAATAGTTTGGATTGTAATAATATTAAATTAAAAAATAATAAATGTTTAGTGTTAAATTCATATTCAAAAACGAGGAAATTGGTTCCGAAGATTTTGAAACCTTTCAAGAGGCAGAAAATAAATTCGAATTAAGTGATTTTTATCATAAATCAGACCGTTTTGAAATTATTGATTTAGATAAAGATGAAATAGTTGATGAAAATGAAATTTTTAAAATTGATGACATCATTGACGATATGTTCGATGATGAAGACAGTAAAGAGGGTATAGATTGGTAAATTATAATACCTAAACTAATGTAACTTCAAATGCTTCTTTAATCATTTTCAAAGCGAAATCGATTTCTTCTTTCGTTGTGTATCGAGAAAAAGAAAAACGAACGTTTGGTCTATTTGGGTCTGCATTGATACCTTCAAGAACGTGAGAACCTTTCGCTGCTCCTGAAGAACAAGCACTTCCTCCACTGCAAGCGACACCTTTCAAGTCTAACGTGAAAAGTAACATTCCTGTTTTATCCGTTTTTGGAAAACACACATTTAAGACAGTATACAAACTTTTTTCAGGATTTGACTCTCCATGAATATAAACATCATCAAAAATAGAATTCAATTGGTCAATCATATACGATTTTAAACCTTGTACGTGGTTTTGGTGACCAGCAACATCTTCATAGGCTAATTCCAATGCTTTTGCTATACCAACTATTCCATAAATGTTTTCAGTTCCTCCACGTAAACCTCTTTCTTGAGCTCCACCGTGAATCAAAGCTTCTGCTTTCGCTTTTTTGTTGATGTATAAAAATCCAATCCCTTTTGGACCGTGAAATTTATGTCCTGCACCAGTGATGAAATCAATGTCAAGTTCTTGTAAATCAAAAGGATAATGCCCCATTGTTTGAACTGTGTCAGAATGAAACAAAGCATCGTATTTACGACACAACTGACTTACTTTTTGAAGCGGTAATAAAGTTGAAATTTCATTATTAGCATGCATCAATGAAACCAATGTTTTATCTTCTGTTTGAAGAAGTTGCTCTAAATCAGCTAAATCAACATTTCCTTTAGCATCTAATTTTACATAACTAATTCTTGCTAAACCCTCTTTTTCAATTGCTTCAGCAGTATGTCCAACAGCGTGATGTTCGATTGCAGAAGTAATAATATGTTTCACTCCCATTTGGTGAACAGAAGAGTAAAGCGCCATATTATCAGCTTCTGTACCACCTGATGTAAAAATAATTTCAGAAGGTTGACAATTTAATAATTTAGAAATTTTTCTACGCGAAGTTTCGATAGATGCTTTTGCTTGTCTTCCATAATAGTGTGTAGATGAGGGATTTCCAAATTCATTCGATAAAATTGGAATCATTACTTCTAAAACTTCAGGTGCAAGCGGTGTTGTTGCAGCATTGTCTAAATAAACTCGCATAGTTCAATATTTTTCCCAAAGGTAAAAAAAAGAAGTAAGAATCGGGTGGATTTTTCAATTTCCCCCTTTGGAGGGGGATCAAGGGGGAGGAAAGTTGTTTAATTTTTTATACTTTTTATTTAAATGTCATAGTGTCCTCCCCCTCAGTCCCACTCCAAAGGGGGAAGAACCTCAATCTTTATCTCAACCTATAAAAACAATTTCTTATCCAAATTCAACCATTCCAACGTTGAATTTGTGAAAATATCTTCTACAACATCAGGACTTAAATCGCTATCCTCTATGAATTTACCAATTTCTAAATCTCCTAATGGGAAAGGGTAATCAGAACCTAGACAGATGCGTTTACTTCCTTGCATTTTAAGGATGTATTTTAATAAATCAATATCGTGAGTGATACAATCAATCCAAAATTTTCCTAGATATTCTCTTGGATTAATTGGGTTATCAAGAGCGACTAAATCTGGGCGACAATTGAAACCGTGTTCTATTCTTCCTAATGTAGGTAAAAATGAACCACCTGCATGAGAAAAGCAAACTCTTAAATTGGGTAATTTTTCCAATACTCCTGCGAAAATCATTGAACAAGCAGCTCTTGAAGTTTCAGCGGGCATACCAACTAACCAAGGTAACCAGTATTTTTTCATACTGTCTTGTCCCATCATTTGCCAAGGATGAATCATAACCGCCATTCCTAATCGTTCGCATGCTTCAAAAATTGGGAAAAATTTAGGATCACCTAGATTTTCATCATTGATATTAGAACCGATTTGAATACCAACAAATCCGATTTGTTTTGCTCTTTCTAATTCACGAATTGCTGCTTCAGGATCTTGCATTGGAATTGTTGCCAAACCAACGTAATTTTTAGGATAGCGAACCACTAAATCAGCAATGTGATCGTTTAAAAATTGTGACATCTCTGTACAATCTTTTGTCTTTGCATTGTAAGCAAACATGACAGGAATAGTACACACAACTTGAACTTGTGTATTGAATTTCTCATAATCAGTGATACGAATGTTTTCGTCCCAACAATTTTCTTCAATACGTCTAAAAAATTGACCACCCTGCATCATATCTGCAGTTTTATTTTCATTATGATTAAGAAATATAAAATCACCATAACCAAATTTCTTTGTCCAATCAGGCAAATGTTTTGGAATTATGTGGGTGTGCATATCAATTTTTAACATTCTGTATAATTTTTCGTGTATTCAAATTTACATTTATTTTTAACTCAAACCTATGGATTTAACTGTTTTAGAACAAATTCACTTCGATTTGTAAAATTTCAAACAGATTTTACTGATTTGAATCATCTATTTGAGGATTTATAGTTGACATCCCTCATTTTAAAAAAAGCGCAAAGCTTGTTAATTTGTTAGAATGTTTGTTAAAAAGTAAAAAGCTAAAAATGAAGACAACAACTGCTACTCAAGAAGAATTACTTCTTGAATTTGAAGAAAAAATAAATTCAGAGCAAAAGATTGAACCGTTGGATTGGATGCCGGATGAATATAGAAATCATTTAATTCGTCAAATTTCACAACATGCTCATTCAGAAGTTATTGGTATGCAGCCTGAAGGGAATTGGATTACGAGATCTCCCTCTTTGAGAAGCAAAAAAATACTATTAGCTAAAATTCAAGATGAAGGTGGACACGGTTTGTATTTATACAGTGCTGCTGAAACGTTGGGTGTAAGTAGAGATCAATATATTCAATGGTTACACGAAGGAAAAGCAAAATATGCTTCTGTTTTTAATTATCCTGCTTTGAATTGGGCGGATATGGGAGCAATTGGTTGGTTGGTTGACGGAGCAGCAATTACGAATCAGGTTTCTTTACAACGCACTTCTTACGGGCCCTATTCTAGAGCAATGGTGCGTATTTGTAAAGAAGAATCATTTCATCAGCGCCAAGGATATGAGATTATGTGGAAAATGATGCAAGGGACAAAAGACCAACAACAAATGGCACAAGATGCTTTAAATCGTTGGTGGTGGCCTGCATTGATGATGTTTGGTCCACACGATGGCGATTCTCCGAGAACGAGCAATGCGATGAAATGGAAAATTAAACGTGAAACAAACGACAATTTACGTGAAAAATTCATTGCTAAAACGATTCCTCAAGCTGAATTAATTGGATTGAAAGTTCCGGATGCAAATATTCAATTATTAGAAGATGGGACTTACAGTCACAGTGATATAAATTGGGATGAGTTTTGGAAAGTAGTAAATGGAGATGGACCTTGCAATGAGCAACGTTTAAATCACCTCGTAAAATACCACAACGAAGGAGAATGGGTTAGAGAAGCTGCTATTAAAAGCGGACTTTAATTACCTTTTATTTAATACAAAGGATATTTTAACACAAAAGAGACACAAAAGGAAGCATCAAAAGAAAACAAAAAAGTAGGCGAAAGTATTAGCTATTTTTTCTTTTACTGCGACGCAGTTCTTAATAAAACTCTTAAAATAAAGCTTTTGTGAAACTTTTGTTGAGTCCTTTTAAGTAATTCTGTTTTGACAGAATCTTTTGTGATTAAAAAATAACACTATAAATAAATTAAAAGATGAGTAAAGAATTAATAATAAAAACACTTATAGGGACTCAAAATCAAGTAATTGTTGATTTAAAAGAACGTATTTCAGTAGGTAAGTTAGCGAGTGATATTGATGAGGATAACACATTAGATCCTGAAGATTATTCTCACCAAAATGAATCAGTTGAAATGAATCAATTGTTAACTGTTCAATTGGAAAAAGCAGAAAATGATTTAGCAAAATTACAAGCGATTGATTTTTCTCCTAAATCAAAAATTGAAGTAGGAGCATTAGTGAAAACAAATCAATTTTCATTTGTAATTGGAATCGCTACTTTCCCTTTCAATGTTGAGGGGAATCAATATGTTGGTATTTCTGTTGATGCACCAATATATTCAATTATGAAAGATAAAATCATAGGTGAAACATTTTCATTCGCAAACAACACATATCAAATAGTATCAATTAATTAAGAAGAAATCAAATGGAAAATATAGATAATCAAGGAGAACTTTGGGAAGTATTTATTCAAAGTAAAGCAGGACAACCTTACAAACATGCTGGATCTGTTCATGCTTACGACCGTGAAATGGCGATTGAGAACGCTAGAGATATTTATACAAGAAGAGGAGAAGGTACAGGTTTATGGGTGGTAAAAAGCAAAGAGATTGTTGCGGTAACACCTAATGAAGAAGGTTATTTCTTTGACCCAGCAAACGATAAAGTATATCGTCACCCAACTTTTTATGAAATGCCCGAAGGTGTTAAACATATGTAATTGAGAGCTATGGAAACAAAATTAAAATACTACTTACAAATTGCTGATAATGCGTTGATTTTAAGTCATCGTTTGAGTGAAAATTGTAGTCGTGGACCATTTTTGGAAGAAGATTTAGCAACAACAAATGTAGCGTTGGATTTAATTGGTTGTGCTGAATCTATTTATGAAGAAGTAGCTCGTCAAGAAGGTAAAGGTAAAATTGGAGATGATTTTGCTTATAGACGAAAAGAAAATGAATTTTTGAATGTCATTTTAGTGGAACAACCAAACGATGATTTCGCGCATTTAATGGTTCGTCAATTTTTCACTGATGTATTTCATTTTTACTTCTTTACAGATTTAATGAATTCGCAAGATGATTTCTTAAAAGGTCTTGCTCATAAAACGATTAAAGAAGTTACTTATCATTTAAAACGTAGTTCTGAATGGATGGTGCGTTTTGGAAAAGGAACAGAAGAATCTAAAAAAAGAGCGCAAATTGCAATCAATAAATTTTGGAAATACACACACGAATTCTTTTTAGAAAGTGAAGTTGATAAAGCCATTTTAGCAAATGAAATGGGTGTTGATTTAGCCAAAATTCAAAAAGAGTTCAAATTAAAAGTAGATGAAATTTTCTATTTAGCTCATTTAAGTCTTCCAACGAATGATTTCAGTATCAAAGGAGGGAAACAAGGAGTTCATTCAGAAAATTTAGGATATATATTAACAGAAATGCAATTTTTACCAAGTACTTATCCAGATGCTATTTGGTAGTTTTTGGGTGGTTTAACCACGGAGTTTAAAAGGAGTTTTTCACGGAGTACCACGGAGTTTTATTATTCTGTGGTACTTTTTTGTTTTTACCACGGAGTTGATATTTGAGTTTTCACGGTGTATCACGGAGTTTTTTTGGGGTAGGGAGGTTTTGCTTAAAGCACTTAAGTTTTAATATCGTTTTTCAATATCTCAAATAAAAGAACTCTGTGTAACTCCTTGAAAAAACTCCGAGTCCTCTGTGGTTAAAAAAAAACTAAAATTTCAACTAAAACCTTATCTTTACACTAAAATAATACAATAAAAATGGCTCAAAAACCCTCCATTCCAAAAGGAACTAGAGATTTTCTTCCGTTAGAAGTAGCAAGAAGAACATACATATTCGATACAATTCGAAACATCTTTAAGAAATACGGATTTTCACCAATTGAAACTCCATCATTTGAATTATCTCAAACTTTATTGGGTAAATATGGTGAAGAAGGGGATCGTTTGATTTTTAGAATTTTGAATTCTGGAGAGAAAATGAAAAAAGCGGATCTTCAGGCTTTAGAAGCTGGAAATTTACCTCGTTTTGCTAATTCATTGGCTGAAAAAGCATTACGTTACGATTTAACAGTTCCTTTCGCACGATTTGTAGTGCAACACCAAAATGATATTTCTTTTCCATTTAAAAGATACCAAATTCAACCTGTATGGAGAGCGGATCGTCCACAACACGGACGTTACCAAGAATTTTATCAGTGCGATGCAGATGTTGTAGGAAGCGATTCATTGATTTATGAAATCGATTTTGTTTTATTATTCGATGAAGTTTTAAGTGCTTTAAAAATTCCTGATTTTTCTATTAAAATAAACAACCGTAAAATTTTATCAGGTATAGCTGAAGTTAGTGGTGAGTCGGATAAATTAATCGATATTACGGTTGCGATTGATAAATTGGATAAGATTGGAGAAGAAGGAGTTGTAAAGGAATTGACTGAAAAAGGAGTTTCTGAAAGTGCAATTGCGAAAATCCAACCGTTGTTTTCATTGTTAGGAAATAACGATGAAACGTTAGCAAAAATGAAAGAAATTTTAGCGACTAGCGAAATCGGGTTGAAAGGAATCGAAGAATTGGAATTCGTTCTTAATCAGGTAAATGAGTTAGGAGTTAAAAATGCCAAAATAGAATTTGACGTAACACTAGCAAGAGGATTAAATTACTATACAGGAGCCATTTTTGAAGTAAAAGCAAACGGAGTAAAAATGGGAAGTATTTGTGGAGGTGGACGTTACGATGACTTAACAGGTTTATTCGGTATGTCAGGTATGTCAGGAGTTGGAATTTCATTCGGTGCTGATAGAATTTATGATGTATTGACAGAATTAGATTTATTTCCAAAAGAAACAGATTTAGGATTATCCTTATTATTCGTGAATTTCGGAGAAATCGAGCAAGCATATTGTTTGAAATTAGTAAAAAAATGCCGTGAAAATGGCATTGATTCTGAAGTATATCCATCAAAAGCGAAAATGCAAAAACAAATGAAATACGCAAATGACCGTGGAGTTCAATTTGTTGCAATCGTTGGTGATGAAGAAATGGCAAAAGGGATTATTCAATTAAAAAATATGGAATCAGGTGAACAATTCGAAGTAACAATTGATCAATTGATTGAAAAATTAAAATAATAAAAAAATTAATGTTTGATGATGAATAAAAGATACCATTCCCATCAAACATCAAACATCCAACATTATAAAAAATGATTAAGATAATTGACAACAAATGGATTTCATTAGCAGAAATCGATACAATATTAGCAGAAAACCATCAAATTGAATTAGCACCAGAAACAAGAGCGGTAATTCAAAAATGTAGAACCTATTTAGATGAAAAAGTTGCAAGAAGCGAACGTTTAATTTACGGAGTAAATACGGGTTTTGGGTCATTGTGCGATACTGCAATTTCCCCAGAAGATTTAGAACAATTACAAACTAATCTTGTTTTATCTCACGCTTGTGGAACAGGAGAGGAAGCTCCATCTGAATTAGTAAAACGAATGATTTTACTTAAAGTTTTAGGTTTGTCTCACGGACATTCTGGAGTACAAGTTGAAACAGTTGAACGTTTGGTTTTCTTTTTCAATAATAATATTATCCCAGTTGTTTACCAACAAGGAAGTCTAGGAGCATCAGGAGATTTAGCACCTTTAGCGCACTTATCATTACCATTATTAGGAGAAGGAGAAGTGTATGTGAATGGAGAGAAAATGGCAAGTAAATTAATGAATGAAAGATTCAATTTACAGCAAATCGTTTTACGTTCAAAAGAAGGTTTAGCATTATTAAACGGGACTCAATTTATGAGTGCTTACGCTTCTTATGCAGTTAGTAATGGAGAGAAATTATTCAATCAATTTAATCAAGTTGCAGCCGTTTCTTTGGAAGGATACGATGGAAGAATTGAACCATTTGGAGTTTCAGTGAATGAAATTAGAAATCAAAAAGGACAAATAGCTGTTGCTGAAATTTTTAGAAATTTATTAGCTGGAAGTGAAATAATCAAACAAGAAAAAGCGCACGTTCAAGATCCATATTCTTTTAGATGTATTCCACAAGTTCACGGAGCATCATTAGATGCAATTAATTACTGCAAAGAAATCGTAGAACGTGAGATTAATGCAGTGACTGATAATCCAACTATTTTCCCAGATGAAGACGATGTAGTTTCAGCAGGAAATTTCCACGGTCAGCCATTAGCTATTTCTATGGATTTTTTAGCGATTGCTTTAGCTGAATTAGGAAGTATTTCAGAAAGAAGAGTTTATAAATTAATTTCAGGAACAAGAGGTTTACCAGCATTTTTAGTTGCGAA
>CANCEQ010000078.1 GCA_947375085.1 Flavobacteriales bacterium | reverse complement strand
TTGAGTATTTTTACACTAAATATTCAAAATTATGAGTTGTTCAAATTGTAGCTCGGGTGGTGGAACCCCTCGTGGCTGTCAAAATAATGGAAACTGTAGTTCTGGTGGATGTAATAAATTGGAAGTGTATGATTGGTTGGCAAATATGGCCTTACCTAGTAATCAAGCACCCTATGATATAGTTGAAGTAAGATTTAAAAATAGTCGCAAGAATTTCTATCGCAACAGCAAATCAATTTCTCTACAAGTTGGAGATGTGGTTGTAGTCGAAGAAACTTCTGGATATGACATTGGTGTCATTTCGATTGTTGGTGAATTAGCCAGAATTCAAGTTAAGAAAAAAGAAACCAACTTTAAACCGTTGGAAGCTAAAAAAATTCACAGAATCGCTACGCAAGAAGATATCGATAAGTGGATTAAAGCTAGATCTTTAGAATCAGGTTTAATGCAACGTTCTAGAACAATGGCAATTGAATTGGCATTGGAAATGAAAATTTCGGATGTTGAATACCAAGGTGATTTAACAAAAGCTACTTTTTATTACACTGCAGAAGGAAGAGTTGATTTCCGTCAGTTAATTAAAAATATGGCGGAAGAATTCAAAGTACGTATTGAAATGCGTCAAATTGGTTCTCGTCAAGAAGCTTCTCGTTTAGGAGGTATCGGCTCATGTGGAAGAGAATTATGTTGTTCTACATGGTTAACTGATTTCCGTTCTGTATCTACATCAGCAGCACGTTACCAACAGTTATCATTGAATCCTCAGAAATTAGCAGGACAATGTGGTAAATTAAAATGTTGTTTAAACTACGAATTGGATATGTACATCGATACGATGAAATCATTTCCAAAAGCTGAAGTTCGTTTAAAAACAGATAAAGCATCTGCTTACCATATCAAAACAGATGTATTTAAACGTCAGATGTGGTATGCCTATGAAGGTGATAGTGCGTCTGGATTAATCGCTTTAACTCCTGAAAGAGTAAAAGAAATTATTGAATTAAATATCGCTGGAAAAAAACCAAAAGAATTATTAGAATACGCAGCTCCTGTAGTTGAAAAAGAACCTGATTATTCAAATGTTGTTGGTCAAGATAGTTTAAGTCGTTTTGAAAATTCGTTCAAAAAGAAAAAGAACAAACCAAAACCAAACAATGGTCCAAAAGGTGAATTTAAACCGAATCCGCGTCAAAGTAAACCAACGGATGCAGTTGTAGATCCTTCTAAACCTGCGAAAGTGATTCACAAACCGAATCCGCATCCTAAAAAAGTACAGCAACAAAATCAGGCGCAAGCGCAAGCTCAGCAGCCTAAACCTGTACAACCTGTTGTTTTAGGTGAAAATGGTGAGCCAATTAAGCCAAAATCAAACAATAAAAAAAGAAGGAATAATAAGAATAGACCAAAACCTGCAAATCCTGTAAACAATGAAAACAATGCGTAAGTATCTATTTTCTTGTCTGTTAATGGGTATGCTCTTTTCTTGTTCTGAGCAACCATTTTACGAAAAAGTGTATTCATTTAAGAACAATGAATGGTCACAACGTGTAAAGCCAAGTTTCACAATTGATATTAAGGACATTAATATTGAATACAACTTCGTTATTACACTAAGAACTACTACAGATTATAAATTCAGTAACTTATGGATTTATATGAATACAGTAACACCAGACGGAACAAAAGCAAGAGAACCTTTCCAAATTGCAGTTACAAATGCGGATGGATCTTGGGCTGGAATTAAAACAGGTACAATCGTTGAACTTCCACTACAATTTAATAAGCGTAGATTGCCTAAAAAAGGGAAATATACATTTACCCTAGAACAAGGGATTACAGATTCTAAAATCGATGAAGTATTAGATATCGGTTTAAGAGTTACTGAAGGAAAAGGGAAATAGTCTTTACAAGAAAGACACTATAGAATTAAAAACCCCTCGACTAAATAATAGTCGAGGGGTTTTTGGTTTAAAATCTATTTTCTATAAAGAAAGTTTTTTGCTTTTAAAACGGTTGGTCTTCGGAAGCTACGCTTCTTCCTTCGGTTTTTCCGTTTTTCCAAACGGAACCTCAGTCTTCGGAAGCTACGCTTCCTCTCCTTTCATTTTTTCAGCGTTTTCGGCCATTTTTAGTGAATCGATCATATCTTGTATGTCTCCATTCATAAAAGCAGAAAGATTGTAAATTGTCTTTCCTATTCTATGGTCTGTGATACGACCTTGAGGATAGTTATACGTTCTAATTTTAGCTGATCTATCACCTGTAGAAACCAACGTTTTACGGTGTGCTGCTCTTTCTTCGTGTAAACGATCTAATTCTTGTTGATACAAACGAGAACGCATTACAGAGATTGCTTGAGCTAAATTTTTGTGTTGAGAACGTCCATCTTGACATTCAACTACCAATCCAGTTGGAATGTGAGTCAAACGAATAGCTGATTCTGTTTTATTAATGTGCTGACCCCCAGCTCCTGATGCACGGAAAGTATCTCTTCTTACATCCGTCATGTTTAATTCAAAATCAACCTCTTCTGCTTCTGGTAAAACCGCAACAGTAATTGCTGATGTATGAACACGACCTTGAGATTCTGTTTCAGGAACACGTTGTACACGGTGAACTCCCGATTCAAATTTCAACATACCATATAATCCCATTCCTTCGATACTCATTGAGATCTCTTTGTATCCTTTAGTAGTACCTTCCGATGAATTGATTACTTCATATTTCCATCCCATTTCTTTAAAGAACATGGTGTACATTCTAAAAACATCTTCAACGAAAATACAGGCTTCATCACCTCCAGTACCTGCACGTAACTCCATGATGGCGTTTTTATCGTCTTCGGGATCTTTAGGGATCAATAACATTTTAATATTTTCTTCAACAATCGGACGTTTTTGCTCTAACTCGTCAATTTCCATCTTTGCCATTTCACGCATTTCAGGATCTGTTTCAGTGTCAAGCATTTCTCTCGAACTTTTAAGATTGTCAAAAATATTTTTGTATTCCTTATAAGCAGCAACAATTTCTTCTAAATCACGGTATTCTTTACTCAGTTTAACATAGCGATCCATATCTGAGATAATATCAGGATCGACAATCAATGTTCCAACTTCAACAAATCGGTAATTAATCGCTTCTAGTTTTTTTAGTAAATCTTCCATTGTTATAATATTTCCTCCTTTTTAGGAGGCTAGGGGGAGGATAAATTAATAATTACTCTTTTGAAACTCATCCTCCCCCTCGATCCCCCTCCAAAGGGGGAAGAATGATACGATCTTTTTAATATTCGAACTCTCCGAATTCTGAAGTAATCGTTAATTTTTTTCCTTCGTGGTTTTCTACTCTTCCAACGATTTGGGCATCAATATTGAATGATTTTGAAATTTCAATAATCGATGAAGCAATTTCTTCTGGTACATAAATTTCCATTCTATGTCCCATATTAAACACTTTGTACATTTCTTTCCATTCCGTTTTAGATTCTTCTTGAATCAATTTAAAAAGAGGAGGAATTGGAAATAAATTATCTTTTATAATATGTACATTATCAACAAAATGAAGCACTTTTGTTTGCGCTCCACCGCTACAATGAACCATACCAGCTATATCGTTTCTATGTTTATCTAGAATTTGTTTGATTACAGGAGCATACGTTCTTGTAGGTGAAAGAACTAATTTACCTGCATTAATTGGTGAATTTTCAACTGAATCAGTTAATTTTTTAGAACCTGAATAAACCAATTCACTTGGAACACTAGCATCAAAACTTTCTGGGAAATCAGTCGCTAATTCTTTCGAAAATACATCGTGACGAGCAGAAGTTAAACCATTACTTCCCATTCCACCGTTGTATTCTGTTTCGTAAGTTGCCTGACCATAAGAAGCCAAACCAACAATTACATTTCCACCTTTGATATTGTGATTAGAAATTACATCTGAACGTTTCATTCTACAAACAACAGTGGAATCAACAATGATTGTACGAACTAAGTCGCCCACATCTGCTGTTTCTCCACCAGTTGAATAAATCCCAATTCCTTGAGATCTTAAATCTTCTAATAATGATTCAGTCCCGTTGATGATTTCTGAAATAACTTCTCCAGGAACTAAATTTTTATTTCTTCCAATTGTTGAAGAAAGTAAAATATTATCAGTCGCTCCAACACACAATAAATCATCAATATTCATGATTAATGCATCTTGCGCTATACCTTTCCAAACAGAAATGTCTCCTGTTTTTTTCCAATACATGTAAGCCAAAGAAGATTTCGTTCCAGCTCCATCAGCATGCATAACGATGCAATAATCTTTATCTTCAGACAAAGTATCAGGCACGATTTTACAAAAAGCTTGAGGAAATAATCCTTTATCTACATTTTTAATTGCGTTGTGGACATCTTCCTTTCCGGCAGAAACTCCTCTTAGATTGTAACGTGTATCAGACATATTCTATTTTGAAAGTGCAAAGATACTAATTCTAGGTGATTTCTAAAAGCCCTGGATTTTATCTATAAAGATTCGTTTCAATCAATAAGGAATATCTTGTATATACTTATATTTACATTTATAAGAAATCTAAAAATGGAACAAAGTTATTATTTCGACGGTAAAACTTCAAAATCAAATAACTGCACACTTCACTTATCTGAAGTGGCTATTTACATTTATTTAACTTCTGATACTGAAGAAGAAAAAGAACGTGTTATCATTTGGAACCGAAACGAAATTAAAAACTACGACTTCAATGGCAAAATCTTATATGTTAAATATGGTGATTTCCCAAGTCAATCATTAGAAATTACGGGGCAATTAGCCAGTCATTATTTTGATGAATTAGGAAAGAAAAGTATTTCAAAAAAATCAAAAGGATTTTGGTTAAAAAATAAAAAAAAGACGGTTATCTATCTATTAATCGGATTTATAGCTTTTTGTTTGGGATCGTATTTCCTATTTCTTCCTTGGATTGGGGAAAAATCAATTGCTCTCCTTCCAAAGGAAGCGGAAATAGAACTCGGAAATAGTATTGCAGAATCGATCGTTCAATCTAATAATGAACTCGATTCTGCAACCTTTTTTGCGAACGAATTTGTATCCAATTTAAAAACAGACAATACCTACCCACTGCAAATAACTGTTATTCAATCGGATGAAATAAATGCTTTTGCTTTACCTGGCGGACGTATTTTTGTTTATTCATCGATTATCAATAAAATGAAATCGTATGAAGAATTTACGGCATTGTTAGGTCATGAAATGAGTCACGTTAGCGAGCAACATTCACTTAAAAGTATTGGGAGAACAATCGCTTCCTCTCTTTTTATTTCGTTAATTTTTGGTGATGTTTCAGGAATAAGTGCAGGTATTATTGATCAGGCTAATCAATTCAAACAGTTAAATTATTCTAGAAAATTAGAAACAGAGGCGGATAATAAAGGTTTTGAATTTATGTTGAAAAACAATGTTTCACCAAAAGGAATGGTTGATTTACTCACTTTGCTTCAAAAGGAAAGCGGAGATGATCCAAGCTTAATGAAATATTTTAGTACACATCCCGAAACATCTGAAAGAATAAAAAATATTCAAAACAAAAAAAGCACGAACCTGAAGTTCGCTGAAAATATAAAATTAGCAATAATTTTCAGTCAATTAAAGTCTAAATTGAAGTAAAATACAAATCAAATAAATCTATTTACCATTCTCTTGTCATGTTACTTTAAATTAGAGTTATTTACTACTTTTACCTAAATTTTCAAATCTAGAGTAATGACAAAGTTCAGAACAATTTGGCCGACAGAAGATAAATTTGTTGAAGTAATAGACCAACGTAAATTACCTCACGAATTTGTTGTTGTAAAACTACAAACATACAAAGATGCTGAATTAGCAATTAAAGATATGACGGTAAGAGGTGCGCCCCTTATTGGAGCAACTGCCGCTTATGGTATCTATTTAGCTGTTCGTGAAATGATTGAAAATGAATTAGATGGAACATTTTTAGATCAAGCCTTTACAGATTTACGTGCTTCTCGTCCAACAGCAGTAAATTTGTTTTGGGCATTGGATAAAATGCTAAAAGCATTAGACGAATGTGAAGGCGATTTTTTAAAAACAAGTTGGGAAGCTGCTGCTGCAATCGTTGAAGAAGATGTAGAAACATGTCGTATGATTGGAGTACACGGTTTACCAATTATAGAAGATATTTCAACTAGAAAAAAAGGAGATGTTGTCAACATTTTAACTCACTGTAATGCAGGAATGTTAGGTTGTGTAGAATGGGGTACAATCACTTCTCCGATTTATCAAGCAATTGAAAAAGGGATAAAAGTCCATGTTTGGGTGGATGAAACTCGACCTAGAAATCAAGGTTCTAACTTAACATGTTATGAATTAACAAAGCACAATGTTCCTCATACTTTAATTGTAGATAATGCAGGTGGACATTTAATGCAACATGGCATGGTGGATATGGTCATTGTGGGTACAGATAGAACAACACGTCAAGGTGATGTTGCGAATAAAATTGGAACCTATTTGAAAGCACTTGCTGCAAAAGACAACAATATTCCATTTTATGTTGCGTTACCTTCTACAACATTGGATATGACAATTAATAATGGTCTAACTGAAATTCCAATTGAAGAAAGAAACCAAGACGAGGTTCGTTACATGATTGGAAAAGATGCTCAAGGAAAAATTGGAAACGTTTTAATTTGTCCTGAAACAACACCTGCTAGTAATTATGGATTCGATGTAACTCCAGCTCGATTAGTAACTAAAATCATTACTGAGAGAGGTGTTTGTGATGCATCAGAAGAAGGATTATTAACTCTATTTCCAGAATACAAATAAATGAAACAATCACTGAAAACATATATCGTTTGTTTGATAACTATTTTGTTTTCAGTGATTTCTTATTCTCAAAAAAATCAAGAAAAACAACTTAAACAATTATTAAGAACTGAAAAAAATCCTTCAAAGCAATTTATGCGAATGATTGCTTTGGGGGAATATTACAAACACCATGATATTCATCGAGCTGATTCTTTAAAAAGTGTTATTCTAAAAAAAAGCAAAAATTTAAACGACACTTATCAATTTAAAGCCCTTTTATACATTGCTCAAATTGCAGAAATTCAGGGTAATCACAATGAATACTTCAAAACAGTAACTGCTTTTTTTCCTTATTTAAAAAAACCAATTTCAAAAGAAAACCAGTATTATGTTTTTCACCATTTAGGTCATTATTACAATAACTCTCTTGATTTAAAAAAAGCAAAATACTATTTTAATGCTTCACTTAGATTAGCTAAAAAAGCAAGGAATTATGAAGAAATTGCAGAAAGCTACTCAGCTCTTGCATATAACTATACACTTGCTAATAACAAAGATTCAGCCTATTATTACACAGATGAATCCATTCAATATGCTCGACGATCAGCTAATAAAAGTATACTTGCAGAAAGTTTTAATACACAAGCTAATATTTATGCCAATTTCGGACAAGTTGAATTAAGCGTTGCGAAAAATTATTTCAGTTTACAATTAGTTTCTGGTATAAATGATTTGCCAAGAATGGCCAGATTTACTAGAGAAATAGGTGAAGCTCAGTTATTTATTTCAAATTATGTTGAAGCTGAAAAATATTTTAAGCAATCCATCAATTACTCAAAACAAATCAAAGATTACCGCCAAGTTGCACTTGGTTATTCAAATCTAGGTACTGTCTTTGCAAAAAGAACTGAATATAAAATCGCTATTGATTTTAATCTCAAAGCCATTGCCATTCTTACCAAATTAAACGATCATAATGGTTTAGGAAAAGCTTACAATAATCTAGGTGTCATTTATCGAGAAGAAAAACAATACGAATTAGCAGCACATAATTTCAATAAATCACTTGTAAATTATGAATCAACCAATAATCGTGAACAAATTGCAAGTGTTTATCATAATGTCGGAATGGTATTTCAGCAACAAAAAAGATATTCGATTGCATTGAATTACTTAAACCGTTCGATTGCCATTCGTAAACAATTTGGTTCTAAAAATCAGATTTTTCATACCTATCGAATTATGGCGGATGTCTTTAGTGATGTTGGTAAAATCAAAGAATCATTAAAATATATGCATCTATATTTAGATTACTTGGATAGCAATTCATCCGTTCAAGAATCAGCAAAAATTGCAGAATTAGGTGAATTATATCGTTCTGAACAAAGGGAACGATTAATCCAATTACAGGCAGATTCAATCGAACGTCAACATAGAGAACGAGCATGGACATCGACCAAATTGGAAAATACTGAATTAAAGAATAATCAAAAAACATATATTATTATTGGTTTCATTATCATCATATTACTAGGTGGTGTTATTGGATTTTATCGCTTAAATCAACGTACTATTAAACAACAACAAAAAGAAGCTGAAATGCTTCAAACTTTATTAAGGACACAAATGAATCCTCATTTTATCTTTAATTCGATGTCCGTAATTCAAAGTTATATTTATGATAATGACGTGAACAACTCTTCTAAATTTTTAGTTAATTTTTCACGTTTAATTCGTTTAATATTAGAAAATTCTCCGAAAGAATTTATTCCTATTTCTACCGAAGTTGAAATTCTTCAAAAATACTTAGAAACTCAAAAATTAAGATTCGAAGAAAGGTTTGAATATTCTATTCATATTGAAGACAAAATGATGTTGGAAAATGCTATGATTCCACCAATGATTACGCAACCTTTTATTGAAAATGCAATTGAACACGGTCAGTTACACACAGTAGAAGGAGGTTTTATACACATCACTTTTTCTAAAAAAGAAGAGATGCTTGAAATTCGAATCGAAGACAATGGAATTGGTAGAAAAAATGCTGAAAAGAACAAAAAAAGTAAAGACCATACAAGTATGGCTTTAAATATCACAAAAGAACGAATCGATAATCTAAATAATAAATATAAATCATCAGGTTATTTAATTATAGAAGATTTTGATAAAAACTTGGAAACCGGAACAAAAGTATTAATTTCGTTACCATATCAAATTGATGCTCAAACTAAAAAATCGAATTAAAAAATGAAAAAGGCTCTTGTAATAGACGACGAAAATAGGACTCGAGATCTGATCGCTAAAATGATCAATTCATTTGGATTAGACATTGAAGCAATTCCAGCTGGTGAAAGTGTAGCCACAGGATTGAAAGCAATTGAAGAACATCATCCAGATATCGTATTTTTAGATATTCAAATGCCAGATGGAACTGGATTTGATTTACTCCGCTCAATACCTCATAAATCTTTTGAAGTAATTTTTATTACTGCTCATGAAGAATTTGCCATTAAAGCCATTAAATTCAGTGCTTTAGATTACATTCTTAAACCAGTAGATGCCGACGAATTAAAAGCAGCTGTTGAAAGAGCTATTGAATCAGTAGGAAATAAAAAAGAAGATAGTCAATTCGATGCATTGCAATTAAATATTCAACCTAATCAAAAAAGAAGATTAGTCTTAAAAACACAAGAAAGTGTGCATGTTGTTGAATTAGATAATGTTATACGTTGTGAAGCAGATAGAAATTATACCTCTTTTTATCTAACTGGTGGAAAGAAAATCTTAGTTTCTAAAACCTTGAAAGATTATGAAACACTTTTATCAGGACATAATTTCTTAAGAGTTCAACAATCTCATTTAATTAACTTGGACTTTGTTTCAAGATACGATAAAGGTAACGGCGGTTGCGTAGTTATGAAAGATGATTCTGAAGTTCCATTATCACCAGCTAAAAGAGATATTTTCTTTAAAATTTTAGAGAGTTTACTATAATATATGATTAAGGATAAGATTGAGTAAGTTTAATTCTCAATCTTATCTTCAACTTTAAACTCAACCTAATTCAAAAATCAATTTTCATTTAAAACACTATTTTGATAGTTTTAAATCTGTCAATATTCATTTTACTCAATTCAATCAAAACAGACTTTCTATATTTGAATTAGAAATAAGGAGAAAATCAGGTTATAATCTTACTTAGTTTCGCTTTGAAATAGTATTGAGGTAGCTGCTTGGAGAGGCAGTTTTCATTTTCTAGTTTTGATAAAGAGTTTAACGGTTCTTATTTCCTCAGTACTATTTCTAAGTAAGTAATTAAATTTACAGAACGGAAGATTTAACCTGATTTTAATTTGAAATTTAAAATACTACATACAAAGTTATTACACTACTACTACAATAACTTTAAAACAAAAAAGGTCGACTAAATTAGTCGACCTTTTTTGTTTATATTCTTTTGGTTTACACCAATGCTACTTCTCTAATTGCTTTAATTCCTGGAAGCTCAATTCCTTCTAAGTATTCTAACATTGCTCCACCACCTGTTGAAACATAACTCACTTTATCAGCTAAGTTGAACAAGTTGATTGCTGCTACTGAGTCTCCACCTCCAATTAAAGAGAAAGCACCTTTTTCAGTTGCTGCTACAATTGCGTTGGCAACATCTTTTGTTCCTTGTTGAAAGTTTTCCATTTCAAAAACTCCCATCGGACCATTCCATAAAATCAATTTAGAATTTTCAATGATTTCAGCACATGCTTTTGATGTCTCAGGACCAACATCTAACCCCATCCATCCTGAAGGAATTTGATCGATTTTAACTGTTTGTCTGTTCGCATCGTTTGCAAATTTATCTGCAATTACTGTATCTGTTGGAATGTATAAATTAACTCCTTTTGCTTTTGCTTTTGCTAAAATATCTAACGCCATTGGAATATAATCATCTTCAATTAATGAATTTCCAACGTTTCCTCCAACTGCTTTTACGAATGTGTAAGCCATTCCTCCACCTACGATCAAATTGTCTACTTTGTCTAATAAACGCTCGATGATAGTAATTTTTGAAGATACTTTTGCTCCACCTACAATAGCAGTTAATGGTTTTTCAGTACTATTTAGAACCTTATCTACACTGATAATTTCAGCTTCTAATAAGAAACCAAACATTTTATCTTTTGGGAAAAATTTAGCAATAATTGCCGTACTAGCGTGTGCTCTGTGTGCTGTTCCGAAAGCGTCATTTACATACACATCACCGTGTTTTGCTAATTGCTCTGCAAAACTTTCTGTACCAGTTGTTTCGTGTTTGTAAAAACGTAAATTTTCTAACAACAAAACTTCTCCAGCTGGTAAATTTGAACTCATTTCAAAAGCTTTATCTCCAATACAATCTTCTGCAAAAGCAACTGGTCGTCCAACTAATTCTGAAACTCTTTTAACAATGTGTTTCAATGAATATTTATCTTCAAATCCTTCTTTCGGACGTCCTAAATGCGACATTAAAACAACACTTCCGCCATTATTTAAAATGTGTTGTATTGTTGGGATTGCAGCTCTAATTCTTGTATCGTCTGTTACCTCTAGTGTTTCTTTGTCTAAAGGAACGTTGAAATCAACGCGAATTAACGCTCTTTTTCCTGCAAAATCGTATGTATGTATATTAGCCATTGTAAATGAATTTTTTTTGCAAAGATAATGAATTGTTAACATATTAATATCCTGATTTCGATTAATATATTATTCTACTAATGATCTGCAACAACTGCTGCTTTTGCTCCTTTTTTATATCGAATCAATAAAACAATTGGGATACAACATAAAATCAGTAAACCGACCATGAAAAATCCTTGGTTATAACTTACGATTGCTTGCTGTTTAAATACCGCTCCATCCATCATTTTATAGGCCATCGCTTCCGCTTGATCTTGAGAATATCCTTTAGATAAAAAATTCTGAACCATATTTGAAATTCTACTTGAACTTGCTTCGTTGTACTGGCTAACATTTCCTATCATCGTTCCTCGTATATCTGCATTTCGATTTGTCAAAAACAAATTAATTAATGCAATTCCAACTGAACCTCCTAATTGGCGAATCATATTTGCTAATCCAACCGCTTGCGCCATATCTTTTCCTTGCAACCCTGCAACAGCCAATGATAATATAGGTGACATCATAAATGCCATTCCAAATCCTCTTAAGATAAACGGAATGTAAAAATTGGATTCACTTGAATCAGGAGAAGAAAAAGCTAACAACATTAAAAATGTACAAGTCAAAATAATTCCTGTTATAATAATGGTCTTTGGATTTGCTCCACTACCTAATAATTTTCCAACCAATGGCATCGCAAATGCAGTACAAATTGCTCCCGGAATCATAAAGACTCCCGTTTGAGTTGCTGTCCAACCCAAAGATATTTGAACGAATAAAGGAAATATAAATACCGATCCAAAAAGCATTAATCCCAACATAAAGTTCATAATACTTCCCATCACCAAATTATAATTTTTATACAATCTGATATTGACAGCAGGATAATCAATGGCGAGCTCCCTATAAATAAATGCGATCAAACTAAAGACACCTAGAAATGTACAAACTACTATTTCTTCGCTAGCGAACCAATCTTTTGAAGTTCCTTCTTCTAGAACAAACTGAATACATCCAATTGATGAAACCAAAAAAGCAATTCCCCACCAATCTATTTTTTTAGGCTTGACGGCTCCAGGTCGATCGGTTATAAATTTCCACGATAAAATAGTTGCAACTACTCCAATTGGAATATTCACAAAGAAAATCCAATTCCACGAAAAATTATCAGTGATAACTCCTCCTAAAGTTGGACCAAAAGTTGGGCCTAAAATTAAACCCATCCCGAAAACTGCATTAGCCGTACTAATTTTATTGGGGGGGAAAGCTCCAATAATAATTGTTTGAGCAGTAGAAAGTAAACCACCACCTCCAAGACCTTGAACAAATCG
>CANCEQ010000077.1 GCA_947375085.1 Flavobacteriales bacterium | reverse complement strand
AAATTAATTCTTTTTGTTGGTGTTTCTTTTTTTAGTTTACAAAATATTTCATACCTAATTGATATATATTACAATCGAATTGAAATTGTTTCATTAAAAAAATACTTGTTCTTTAATTCTTTTTTCCCAAAATTTACTGCTGGCCCTATTACAGCAATTCAAGATTTTCAATTTGAAAAATCAAAATTAAAAAACAGCTTTTTAATTCAAAATGGCATCAATCGAATTGCACTTGGCTTTTTAAAAAAAATGGTGATTGCAGATCGTATTGCACCGATTATAACACACAATTTTGAAGAAGTGAATTCTCATTATGGACTTACTAATCTTATATTAGCATACCTTTTTACACTTCAATTATACTTTGATTTTTCAGGTTATTCTGACATTGCCATTGGAAGTGCAAAACTATTTGGTATTCGATTACCTGAAAATTTCAATTTCCCCTTAAGGTCGCTATCAATTTCTGATTTTTGGAGAAAATGGCACATTTCATTATCAAATTGGCTAACAAACTATATCTTTTACCCGCTTTCCTATCGATTCAGAAAATTTAAAAAAAGGGGTGTTGCTTTTTCATTAATTATTACTTTTTTAATCTCTGGAATTTGGCACGGAATAGGATTAACGTTCATTGTTTACGCGGTTTCGCATATTCTTTATTTGCTAATAGAAACATTTATTAAAAAACCTTTAAATTTAATTAATTCAAAAGTATATAACTTGACTTCTTTATTTTTAACTTTTAATCTAGTCAGTATTAGTTTTATCTTTTTCAGATCAAGCACTATAGATCAAGCACTTATTAAATTTAAAAGTATATTTAGTTTTGATTTTTTTCCAAAAAACTACTTAATCGATTTTGTTCAATTCATAGCAATTAAAGGTAACCAAGAAAATATTTTCAACCTATCTATCACCTTAACTTTTTTAGTGTTTTATTTACTTTTTGAAAAAAAAATACAACATACATTTTACAAAAAAAATATAACCATTATTGGAATAAGTACTATTCTTTTACTCATTGCTTTTTTTGGTAATTTTGACATCACTAAAAACTTTATTTACAATCAATTTTGATGAGGAAAAAAATCTTTATTGCTATCATTTTGATTACTGCTACATTATGGAGTTTGGAAAAAATGTACGACTTTTTTCTATCAAACAATCTTTATATTAAGCATTCTTACGTTAAAAAAAAACAAGTCGATGCTGATATTCTAATACTTGGAAATTGCATTCCTGAAACTACATTAAATCCAATTGATATTGAAAAAACAACAAATTTAAAAACATATAATTTAGCACAAGACCATTCCAACATTACTGAAAATTACTTATCCTTTCACATCTATTTAAAATACAATAAAGCCCCTAAAATAATTGTTCTTTACCTTAGTCCAGAAATATTTGATAAGTCTTTAAATAAATTTAACACTTTTAGATTTGCGAATTATTTAGAAGACACCATAATATCCAACACATTAAAATATGCTGACCCCAATTATTTAAAATGGAAAAATGTTCCTTTTCTAAAATATGGATTTTATAATAATCACATCCATTTTAACGCCTTGCAAGGTGCTATACATTATTTTTCAAATCGAAAAAAAATACTTTCAGAAAATGGTTATTTAGAAGCAAATGGCACTGATTTGTTTAAACCAACATATTCGATGGGATACAAATTTAAATGGGATTATAATCAAGAAAGCTACCTTATAAAAATAAATGAATTAGCAATTAAGTCACACTCCAAACTTATTTTTTATGAGTCCCCAATGTTTATAAGAAAACCAAGTGATCAGCCGAATAGACAAAAAATAGTAAGGAAAATAGAGAAACTCGCAATAAAATTAAAAAGACCCTATTTTAAATCGAAAAAAAAGAATTTATCTAAATCAAATTTTAGAACGAATGTAAAATTAAAAGGAAAGGAAAAAACAAATTTCAATAGAGAGTTAGGTGGCTATATAAAAAACCATTATCCTATCTTATAATATACATTTTTCCAAAATCTTTTGTAAAGAATGAATCTGCTCCAGATCCTTTATGTTTCACATCTTCTCCGTTAATTTGAGCTTTCACTCTATAAAGATAAACTCCATTCGCTAATTGATCACCAAATTCATCAGTTCCATTCCACTCAAATTCAGTTACATTTCTACCTATATAAATTCTACCTAATTCCGTTTCGGTAATTTCTCTCACTACTTTTCCGGTAACAGTCATTATTTGAATAATTACATTTTCGGGTGTAGAACTTCCAGTCAAAGTAAAAACAAATCTGGTACTTGTACTAAATGGATTTGGATAATTCATTAAATAAGTAATGGCTGATTCTTTGACAATTTCAAAACTAATTTTATATTGTAAATCACCCGATAAATTACCTGATCTATCTGTTCCTTGCACCATCAGTGTGTATTTACCATTTTCTTCAAACAATGCAGGATATATTATTTTAAACTTTTTTGAAGTCTGATCTGCAGGAATCCACTGTAAAATAGTTTCCCCTTTTCCATTAACAAAAGGTATTCTTGTTTGAACTCCTTTAGGATTTGTAAGATAAATTCCAAATCTAGTTGTATCCGAAATATTATCCATTAATAAAAACTGATTCTCATCTTTTAAAGTGATCAAGATTTCACTTTTAGGGGAAACAATGTCTCCATTCAAAATATGTCGACCATCAAAAGTTACATCTAACAGTGGATTAATATTATCCCCGTTAACAAAAAATGGAACTTGTAATATATTATTAATGTGTTCTTGCTCTGGCTGATCAGTAATAAATAAGCTTCCATTAACATATGGATTGACTTCCATCCATAAAGAATTCATACCTGTTAAACCTATTGTAGAAAATTTTATTGTATCACGAATAACATCATTTACCAATAATGGTTTTCTTCTAGTTAAAGGAATTATATGTTTTTTATGTGATTGATCTTCTATCCAATAATTAACCAACAGTGAATCCATTGGTAAGGTGTATATATTTTTAATATCAACAGCAAATCGAATATCTTCACCTTCACTCAAGGTATCCTTATTAGGAATCCAAGTGTAATTTTTTGAGCCATCTATAGCTGCTTCAGGTAATAGATCAAAAACAACATTCCAACGATCTATCTGCGCTGGAGTTAGATTCGTTTTATCAGAATAATCCGCACTTAATCCAATGTAAGGATAATTGGAAGCGTTAACCAAAGAGTTTAAATTTACAATAGAATCTCTGTGTGAAAAAATCGTATCTATTTGATATTGAAATGATTTATGGATATCATATACTTTAATATGCAACATTGTACTATCAAGATTAACTAAATCTTTTGAATCCTGTTTCCAATGAATTTTACTCCATAAAGAAGATGGTCCAATTAAAGGAGCAACTTCACTCCCTATTGCTAATCTCTTTTTTAATTTTTCAGATAAAAATAAGTTTTCTGAAGCTGTTTGAGCAAATTTTTCTACCAAACTATTTACATCACCCTTTTTATAAAACATTGCAAATGAGTAATTATTACGTCCTGTTTTAATACTATCTGAACCTAAAGCATTAAACATTGCATATAAATTAGGTGCATACGTATCCCATGCATTAAAATTAGCTTTATTAGTTGTGTATATGAATACATACGAGCTATCTGGTATTTTATTTAACACCATGTCTTGAAATGCATTTAAATAGGTTGAGGAAGTTTGGGGAAAGGTGAAAAAATAACTTGGTCTCTGTCTACAGGTCCCATTGTCATTTGAATTACCGAAATTATTATTTAAAAATGAACCAGTAGGAACATATCTTGTCCCCCAAGGTTGATTTGTTAATACATCAAAAACAACCACATTCAAAGCTGGAGTAGCTCCATTACAAGTATTATAATCTTGCCTTTGTCCATTGATCCTTATTTCAGTTTGTTTACCAACTCCTGGTAATAAAAAAAGTGAAACCGAATCAGGAAAATCAAATGCGAACTTTTTGGTTCTAGTATTTCGATCATATAATAAATTAGTAAAACCATTATTCTTAAATTGAAAGAAATTATCTTGCCCCCAACCTGAAACACCTTTAATATATTGAAATGAACGCTCTCTCCAATCAAAAGTAGTAGAATCCAAAGAAACTCTCCAAAAATAAACAACACTGTCTTCACCTATTAATTTTGATTTTTGATTCGAAGAAACAAGTTTCCAATCACTTGGAAAAACTTCCTTTACCCCACCTAAACCTGAAATTAATGCATACTTATGAAATGAACTATTAAAAGTATCCGTGGTATCTATTTCAAATCGATAATTCTTAATACTTGCTATTGGGTTAATCGTAGATGCAATAAGAGTTATACTATCTGAAGGCACAATTGCATAATCTATAGGTAGTAATGGAAGAATCCCATCGATATTAACAAATAATGACGATACAACTTTATTATTATTGATTTCATCATATTGTTCAGGAATTTCAGATGGAATATCTACCGAAAGAGTAATGTTATTAAGTCCAACTCCTATATTATTTTGAAGTGGAAATTTAAAATGAACTGTATCTATATAATCTAAATTTGGTATTTGAATTGTATAAACTGAATCAACATTCGCCATTGGAAAATCTCTTCTAATTTCTACATCAAAAGTATCTACAATTGATCTACCTAAATTCTTTAAGATAAAATGTACTTCAATAGAATCAACTGATAAATCGAAGTTTTTAGGTGTAAACCAAACATTATCCGATGTTAATTCAATTTCTGGTTTTGTATGCCAATTCAATTTTATCAACGGGTCTCCATTTAAATTCATTTGAGTTGACGCTGCTTCTATCAATAATCCATTATTATTTGTGTTTTGAAAATTTTCAACCGTTGCTTTAATTTGCTCACTTAACGTTTTACCGTAATTTAAAACACTAAATTGCTTATACAATTCATTTGTAAATTGACCTAAAGGCTGATCTATTCCTTCAGCAACAGAGCCTATAAATGCTATAGCTCCTCCATTTTTTACATTTATATAACTATTTGTTGCTATTGATAAAGATGAAAGAGAAAACATATTTCCTGCATAACAAGAGTTTGAAATCATTATTGGATATTTCCCTTTGTTATTCCAATTATTAGGATCATCTATATTAATTTCAAAACCAATTGGAGATGTATGACCAAAGAAATTGATAATTGACACACCTCTTTTTATTCTCTCTGTAGCATTCCCTAATACTTGGGGATCAAATGGTGCTGAAGAATTTTTATAAAGTTTATAAACATTCCCTCCAAAATTTGCATTTTCAATCGTTCCTTCCATTGAATTCATGAAACCTTGAATTGTTGATTGTTGATAATCTGTTATTCCTCCTCCAAAATGAACTATTTGCTTTTGCCAATCTTTTTCAGAACTCGAATAAATTGAAGTCTGATTTTGATTCGCATCATATTCTTTTATTTTATCTAAATAATTTTGTAGTTCTTGATTAGAACTTACTGTAACCCTACCAGTAGGAATCAAAGGTGAAAATTTACTATGCTTAAAATCTGCAGTAATTGATACATCACTAGCTGGTTGACCAAAAGTAGGTATCAAATTAGCTGCGTAACTGGTCGTATTATTTCGTGAACCATTTGTGCCATAAATAGTTACATCATCAGCATTTACCACTCCTTTACCAATCAAAAATAAGCCAATTGGTTTTGATATAGATTTATTATACATGAAAAATGAAAACCTTCTGATCCCATTTATATGCTTTCTAATTCCACCACCAAACTGAAGATACAACTCTTCGACATCTGCCAAAATAGCGTTATACCCTCCACCTGAAACCGATTTTCTATATAACTGATATTCTAATGATTGTGTTTTTAAAATGTCTGGATAAATCATTAATAATGCGGCTTCGCTATTTACCAAACTATAATTAGTAAACAAACCATTTCCATTTACAGGTTTCAAACTTGTAATAGATAGAGATGCAGATAAATCCTGTATAATTACCTTTTGATCTAAACCACTTATACTATTTGAAAATAAAGAAGTATAACCAGAATTAAAGGCGGTCAACAATACTTTTTTCGCACTGTATTTATCAAACACTAATACGATAGGATTAGATACAGCAACATTCACAAGGTCTAATCTTATCTTTGATTGAATTGAATTATTTTTAACATAAAAAGTGCCACTACTATTACCATTTAAAGTTGGCATTTTAGGATACGTTATCGACCAATAATTCAAGGATTGAAAATCAGTTAATGCTCCTTGATCATCAATAATAGACCATTTAATTGGCGTACTTCCATTCGTTAATAAACTAGAAGAGAATAATGAATTTACATTCGCGTATTCATAATCAGTATAAATCTGATCAAATAAAAGTTGAGAACTTGCTCCTATTTTCCAGCGCAAATGATGATTTCCAGCACCAGTATAATCCGCTTCTGAATTCGTTGTTGAAATACCTTTAAAGATACAATTGGGTGCATCAGATCCAGTATATGGTGAGGGGGTGTTTGCAGAAAGTGATAAAGTAAATTCACCTGTACCATTCACACCATTTTGAGGAAGATATCCATAACCTTCTCCTGGTTTGTAAAAGGAACTCGATGCTAAAGAGTTTCTTCCTGCACCTTCATTGTAATAATTAGAATAAGAAGTCTCTACTTTTTGAAGTATAAAATTAGATGGGGTATAATTCGAAAAATCTGTTGTCGTTTCTTCTGCAAATCTTAAATTTGAATTAGAAGAATTCCATGTAAAGAAATAATTTATTGTATCGTTAAACAAACTATAACTTGGATTACCAATCCATGTTGAATCTTCATATAGAGTTGAATCTAGCCATGAATCATTTTTTTCTGCATAAAACAATATATAATCTCCTGGATCAATTTGTGAATCACCTCCATCATATACATACAATGGCACTTCACGTTCTCTTCCGAAAATTTGAATATTATTTGATGAAAAGCTAGTAACAGCTATTCCTGAATTTGATAAAGCGTTATAATCTAATTTGTAAATACCTGTTCTGTAAATACCAAATGAATAATACTTTTGACTATAATCAATCCACTCATTTCCATGTTTTTGAGAAAATAGAATGATTGAATTAAATGTAAGAATAAAAAAAAGTAACAGATTTTTCATCCTATTTTGGTTTATTTAATTTGATTCTTATTGAAATAATATGCGAATACAAAGATGAAGAAACACTTCCTATATTTGTAAAAGCGTAATCTAGATAGAAATTTTTAATATTTAGTCCAATTCCAATATTAGGTTGGAAATTTAATTTTTTAGTATCATCGTATTGTTTAACATATTGAAAATTAGATAATCCTCCACGAATTGCAACATAATTTTTAAACCCAAATTCAATTCCTAAATGTGGGTCAAAAGAAAATAATTTTGTTTCAAGTAAGGTATTCCTCCTACCATCAGAAGTAATATCTAAATTTATCTCGCTTGCTGTATAAATACCTTTTTTTCCTAAATTAAATTTTCCATAAGTAGCCAAAATAAATCGAGGCAAAGTAATTTCTAAACCATTTACAGGAATTGTATTACCTGTTTTAACAAATACCTCTTGTGTTTTAGAATCTAAATTAAAAACCCAAGCATTAAAAGTAGATGAAACGTCACGTGCCATCAAACCAAACTTAAAGTTCTTATAAAAATATTGAGCCCCTGCATCAAGTCCAAAGCCCCAAGATTTTGCAAAGTCTCCAACTTTTCGATGAACAACTTTAAAATTACCACCTACACTTAACCCCTTTATTTTCATTTTTCGAGCATACGAAAATAAAAAACCATAATCAGCAGCAGTAAATGTAGAAATTCTAGAATAATCTACATTCCCTTGTTGATCAATTAATTGAGTTGTATTTGGAATGTCATCAACAGCAAAACGAATAGCAGAAAAACCTACAGTACTAATTTTATCAATCGCATGAGCCAAACCTAAATAATCATATTTAGCAATTCCTGCAAAATATTCAGAATGCATCAGACTAACATCTAACCATTTATTAACTTGAGTTAAACCTGCAGGATTCCAATATCCTGAATTCACTCCTGAAGTTTGAGCAACAACAGAATTTCCAAGCCCTAAAGCATCGGCACCAACACCAATCGCCAAAAATTCATTTGAATATTTTGGTGCAACTTTATCTGATTGAGATAAAACACTGAAATTTATAGTAATCAACAAAAATAAAAATGTTGATAGGAAAATTAATCGCATTATGTTTAGATTTATTCAACAACTATAACAGTATTTTTATGAAAAAATTGTAATAGTAGAGAAAACTTATATTTGTCAGATTGTAAATATATACCTTTCATTTGATACTTTTGTGTAATAATAAAAAAATTAACGTTAGAAAATGTTCAATATTCCCAATCTTTTCACAGCTTCAAATTTACTTTCGGGGGCACTCGCAATTCTGTTTACTCTTATGGGAAGAATAGACATTGCTCCATTTTTAATTTTCACAGGTGCAATATTTGACTTTTTTGACGGCTTTTTAGCCAGAAAATTAAACGTACAAGGTGAACTTGGTAAACAATTGGATTCATTAGCCGACATGGTAACTTTTGGACTTGCACCAGGAATATTTATGATGGTTATTATGATCCTTTCTTTAACGGATTTAAGTCAAGATACAATGTCGCCAAACTTTCAATCTTTTGTTAATTTTAATTTAACAAATTGGAAAAATGCTGTTTTTTACAACGTACCAAATAGTATGGATACACCACTTAAATACACTCCTTTTTTTGCTCTATTTATTCCTTTCATGTCAATGTTTAGATTAGCAAAATTTAATATTGACACTAGACAATCTGAATCATTTATAGGTCTAAACACGCCAACTTGCACAATTTTCTTCACAACATTTCCTCTGATCTTAATGCAAGACTTTAAAACAACTGGTTACCATGATGCATGGATAAATTTTATTTTTCAACCAGGATTTTTTATCTCACTTATTGGAAGTGTATCAATATTATTAATTGCCGAAATACCCATGTTTTCTTTGAAGTTTAAACATTTTAAATGGGTTGGAAATCAGATACGTTTCACTTTTTTAATAAGTTGTGTATTATTAATCTCATTTTTATTGGTGTGGTCTATTCCAATAATTGTACTTTTGTATGTAATATTATCGTTTATTGATAACAATTTAAATAAAAAACATAGTCATGAAATTCAAAGCTGAAATTGATGTAATGCCACTAGACGCATTATTAGACCCACAAGGAAAAGCAGTATCTAACAGTATGCAAAACATCGGATTACCAGAAATAAGTGGTGTTCGTATTGGAAGACACATCCGTTTATTTATAGATGCATCTTCAAAATCAGAAGCAGAACAAAAAACAGAAGAAGCTTGTAAAAAATTACTTTCTAATCAAATTATGGAAAGTTATTCTTACAACGTAATAGAAGCATAAGAACTGAATAAAAATAACATTCTTACTTTACTCGAAAACATATGTCAGAAGAGATTGAAACTCCAAAAAGAAGTAATGGTGCATTTATTTTAATCATCCTACTTCTATTAACTAGTTTAGCTGTAATGGCTTATAAATGGTCTAACAAAAATTCTGAATTAAATAAGTGTGCAAATGAAAATGCTACTTTAAAAGCAGATATGGAGGGAATGAACCAAATGATGAAAGATTTTGGTTTCGATGTAAATGGGATGTCAAATGATTTAACAGAAGATTTTAGCAACATGCTAAAAACTTATGATGAATTAATTAAAAAGGATTCAACAAAAGCTGATAGTTTAAATATTCAAAAAGAACGTATCACAGGATTAATGAAAGATCTTGAAAACTCTAAAAGAAACGGAAGATTAGATGCTCGTAAAATAGCACAAATGACTCGTGAAATTGGAACTTTAAGAAACATTATGAAAGGTTATGTAGTTCAAATAGATTCTTTAAACACCTTAAATGTAAAGTTAAATTCAAAATTAGATCAAACAACTACAGAATTGAGTTCAACTCAATCAGAAAGAGATAATTACAAACACGAAGCAGAAGTAAATGCAGAACAAGTAAAAAAAGGTTCTAAACTACAAGCTTTTGGTATCTCTACAGCAGGTTTAAAGATGAAATTAAACAACACAACAGAAGAAACGAATAAAGCTAGAAATTGCGTTCAAATACGTTCAAGTTTTACTATCTCTGAAAACCCTTTAACACCTGCAGGAACTAAAACTGTTTATCTTCAAGTAATTAATCCGGACGGAAAGACATTACAGTCAAAATCTAGTAATACTCTTAATTCAGACCAAGGCTCAATTGCATATTCAGATAAAAAAGATATTGACTACCAAAATCAACGAATTGACATGTCTATTTACTATGACATGCAAAACGAAGAAGCGTTAAAAGGAAATTATAAAGTTAAAATTTATTGTGAAGGTCAGTTAATTGGAACTGATAGTTTCACTTTAAAATAATGAACAAAATTTAAAAAGGCGGATTATAAATTAGTCCGCTTTTTCTATTTAATAAATTAGTAGATTCTGTAAGATTACTTTAATTTTACAGAATAATTTTAGGTGTATTTAAAAATAAAGAATTTAAATTAAATGGTTAATTTATTTATTGCAAATCTCGATTGGGATATTACTTCAGAAGATTTACATGCAACTTTTTCTGCATTTGGTCCAGTGACTTATGCCCATGTAGTATATGACAACGCTTCAAAAAGATCTAAAGGTTTTGGATATATTGAAATGGAGGAAACAGACCATGGTATCAATGCGATTAATGCATTAAATGGAATGGATATAAACGGAAGAAAATTAGATGTAAAAATCGCTTCTCCAAAAAGCAATAGACCCGCTAAAAAAACTAGTACAACTGCTACTCCAACCAAAAAGTTTGAAAAAAAACCATTTGGAGATAAAAAACCATTTAAGAAATTTGACAAACCTAAATCAAACTCAGGAGAGAAGAAATTCATTAAACCAAATCCTGTAGAAAGAGATAGCGAAGGAAAAGTAATCCGTAGAACTGAATAAATAAATTATATGTCTGAAGCAATCGAACAAGGACACGTTGAATTCACAATAAGTGAATCAGGAATAGCAACAATTGAATTTGGTCATCCATTAAGCAATTCTTTACCTGGAAAAATATTAAAAAAGCTAGCTGATACTATTACAGAAGTAGACAAAAATTCAGATGTAAAAGTTATCATATTAAAATCAACTGGATCAAAAACTTTTTGTGCAGGTGCGAGTTTTGATGAACTTATTTCTATAAATGATTTAGAAGTCGGGAAAACATTCTTTTCTGGTTTCGCAAACGTAATTAATGCATGTAGAAAATCTCATAAATTAATAATTGGAAGAATTCAAGGAAAAGCCGTAGGTGGAGGTGTTGGAATTGCAGCAGCTGTGGACTATTGCTTTGCAACAAAATATGCTGAAGTAAAATTATCAGAATTAGCTGTTGGTATCGGTCCATTTGTAGTTGGACCAGTTATAGAACGTAAAATCGGACTTTCTGCCATGAGTCAACTAGCAATAAATGCTACGGAATGGAGATCGGCAGACTGGGCTTATAAAAAAGGCCTTTACAGTGATCTATATGAAACTGAAGCTGAAATGGATAAAGCAATTGATAAGTTAGCAAGTTTATTAGCTAACTCAAATCCTGAAGCAATGCGAAAATTAAAATCAATTTTTTGGGAAGGTACAGACCATTGGGATCTTTTACTTTCAGACAGAGCTGAAATCAGTGGCACGCTAGTATTATCAGATTTTACCATCAACGCTATTAATTCTTTTAAAAAGAAATAATCCGAATATTATTACCTTAAATTCTAGTTTTATATTAAATAAAAGAATCTTTTTTAAAATTCGTTTGTTAATAAACTCTAGAAGTTATATCTTTGCAACCCCAAATTGGGGATATTGTCTTATTTAATTAATAAATTTATTGTGGATACATTAAGTTACAAAACCATCTCTGGAAACGTAGCAACTGCTAATAAGCAGTGGTTTGTAGTAGATGCTGAAGGCCAAACTGTTGGTCGTTTAGCGAGTAAGGTTTCGAAATTAATCCGTGGAAAACACAAGGTTAACTTCACTCCTCACGCTGACTGCGGAGATAACGTTATCGTTATCAATGCTGAAAAAATCTCTTTCTCTGGTACAAAACTAGTAGATAAAGAGTATGTTCGTTACACTGGATACCCAGGTGGACAAAGATTCACTTCTGCTCAGGATATGTTGAAAAAACACCCTGAACGTTTGATTGAAAAAGCTGTAAAAGGTATGTTGCCAAAAAACAAGTTAGGAAACAAATTGTTCACAAATTTAAAAGTGTACGTTGGACCTAACCATGATCAAGAAGCACAAAAACCTCAAGTATTTAATCTTGACACATTCAAATAATATGGAAGTAATAAACGCATTAGGAAGAAGAAAAACGTCAGTTGCACGTGTTTACTTATCAAAAGGAACAGGTAAAATGACTGTAAATAAAAAAGATTATAAGGTAGCATTCCCTATATCTGTACTTCAAGCAAAAATTGAGCGTCCGTTCGAATTAACAGATACTGTTGGTCAATATGACATCGCAGTAAATGTATTTGGTGGAGGAATCAATGGTCAAGCTGAAGCAATCCGTTTAGGAGTTGCTCGTGCATTGGTTAAAGTTGCTGAAGAAAACAAAACATTATTAAAAGCTGAAGGTTTAATGACACGTGATCCAAGAATGGTAGAACGTAAAAAACCAGGACAACCGAAAGCACGTAAAAAATTCCAGTTCTCGAAACGTTAATATTTTATTATTTTGGCGATTGTTTAGTACCCAAGCTTCAGAGCACCCGCACTTTGCCCCTCTGTTGTTGACATACTAAAGGAACGTAAACAATTAAAACACATTACAATGTCAAAAATAACATTTGAAAGTTTATTAGAAGCAGGTGCTCACTTTGGACACCAAAAAAGAAAATGGAACCCGGCAATGGCGCCGTATATCTTTGAAGAGAAAAAAGGTATCCATATCATTGATTTAAATAAGACAATTGCACATCTTGATCAAGCGTGTGCGGCAATGAAACAAATTGCTAAGTCGGGTAAAAAAGTTCT
>CANCEQ010000076.1 GCA_947375085.1 Flavobacteriales bacterium | reverse complement strand
CCTAAGGATCATCAAATTACGCAAGATTTACGTTTTGTAGAGAAAAGTTTTGGAGGAGCCATTCCTTTTGAAATGACAATCAACTACAAACAACCAGGTCGTCTTTTCAAACAAGAAACACTTTACAAAGTTGAAGAGATTCAAGAAATATTTGCTAAAGATTCATTGTTCTCTAAGAGTTTATCTTTGGTTGATATGATCAAAGTGATCAACATGGCGTATTATGGAAATGACAAAGATCAATACAAAATAATATCAAATAGAGATAAAGTTCGTTTGAAGCAATACATCGATAAATTTGATTTGAGTAATGCCAATGCTGGAAATTTATCATTGAAAGAGTTAGTTGATACCGCTACAACAACATTGAGAATCAGGACTCAAATGAAAGATTTAGGTTCATACGTTGTTGCTAAAAAAGTGGATTCATTAAAAGCAGAAATTGAACGAATCTTAAATCCAGATAAAAAAGACATCGAAAGATTATATGCTAAAGTAGAAAAAGGTAAAAAAGACTGTATTGATTCAATCATCTATACTTATCCATCCGTTTACAATGGTTTAACTGCTATTCTTAGTAATGGAAATGCGGATAAACAAATGGAATTCGATTTAGATCCAGAAAAAGTAAAAGCATATGTAAATAAACCTGGATTTAATAAAAAACTGAGAAAAGCAATTGATGAAGAGTATTATGACCTTGTTTTTACCGGTACATCAGTTGTAGTTTCAGCTGGAACGCAATACTTATTTATTAGTTTGATTCAGAGTTTAGTATTTGCAGTTCTATCTATTTCAGCCTTGATGGCGGTATTATTTAGATCGTTTAGAATTATTGTTATTTCAATGATCCCGAATATTATTCCATTGCTATTCACAGCTGGAATTATGGGATGGTGCCATATTCCATTAAAACCTTCTACACTATTAGTATTTGGTATCGCTTTAGGTATTACAGTTGATAATGCCATTTTATTCTTAGCGAAATACCGACAAGAATTGAAACTACATAAATGGGATATTAAACACGCTATTTTATTATCGTTAAGAGAAACAGGTTTAGGTATTTTCTATACTTCTGTC
This sequence comes from Flavobacteriales bacterium, assembly GCA_947375085.1. Next base: position 12,062 of record CANCEQ010000076.1, on the reverse strand, counting down.
ATCTTGTTTTTCGGATTTATTATGTTTGCTTTCTCTCAATTCGGTGGAACAAAAGCATTAGGAATGTTAGTTTCCTTAACGATTATGGTCGGTATGGCAACTAACTTGGTTATTCTTCCAGCTTTACTTTTAACTTTGGAAAGAAAAGCAACAACAAAATCATTTGAAGAGCCATTTTTTGATATTTATGATGAAGAAGAGGATATCGAATTAGACAATCTTCAAATTGAAACATTAGAAACGAAACTTGATTAAAATCAATAACATATGAAAGGAATCATTTTAGCCGGAGGATCAGGAACGAGACTTCATCCATTGACATTAGCGATTAGTAAACAGTTAATGCCAATCTATGATAAACCGATGATTTATTACCCCCTTTCGGTTTTAATGAGCGCTGGAATCAATGAGATTTTAATTATTTCAACTCCTCACGATTTACCACATTTCAAAAAATTATTGGGAGATGGTAAAAAATTAGGATGCGATTTTCAATATGCAGAACAACCTGAACCAAATGGATTAGCTCAAGCTTTCGTTATTGGTGAAGAATTCATTGGGGATAACAAAGTGGCGTTGATTTTAGGAGATAATATTTTCTACGGTGTAGGAATGGGGAATTTATTAAAAGAAAATGCGAATTCTGTTGGAGGTGTAGTTTATGCCTACCACGTAAGTGATCCTGAAAGATATGGTGTTGTGGAGTTTGACAAAGATATGAAAGCAATTTCTATCGAGGAAAAACCTGAAAATCCAAAATCTAATTATGCAGTTCCTGGTTTGTATTTTTACGACAATAGTGTTGTAGAGATTGCAAAAAATCTAAAACCTTCTGCAAGAGGAGAATACGAAATTACAGATGTAAATGCTGAATATTTAAGAAGAGACCAATTAAAGGTAGCGATCTTGAATAGAGGTACAGCTTGGTTAGATACGGGGACATTCCCATCATTAATGCAAGCTGGTCAATTTGTACAAGTAATCGAAGAACGTCAAGGTTTAAAAATTGGTTGTATTGAAGAGATTGCTTATAGAAATGGGTACATCAATAAAGAACAATTGATTGAATTAGCTAAACCTCTTGTTAAAAGTGGTTATGGGACTTATTTAATGAATTTAGCAAAAGATTAATGCAAGATTTAAATCGTTATTCAGCTGTTATTGAAGAAGCTCTTACGAAGATTGATTTTCCTCAAACTCCGAATAATTTATACGATCCTTTACGTTATTTCCTTGTATTAGGAGGAAAAAGAATGCGTCCAATTTTGACTTTATTAGGAGCAGAAGCTTTTGGTAAATCGTTGAATGATGCTATTCCAGCGGCTCTTTCGGTTGAGTTATTTCATAATTTTTCATTGATTCATGATGATATTATGGACGAAGCTCCTTTGCGAAGAGGACAGGAAACCGTTCACGAAAAATGGAATCAAAATATTGCAATTTTATCTGGAGACGTTTTATTAGTGAAAGCATATCAAGAAATTGCAAAACAAGATGCATTGGTTTTACCTGATTTATTGAATTTGTTCAATAAAACGGCAGTAGAAGTATGTGAAGGTCAACAATTTGACATGGATTTTGAAAGTCGAGACAATGTTTCTATCGAAGAATATGTTGAAATGATTCGTCTTAAAACTTCGGTGCTTTTAGGTTGTGCTTTAGAAATGGGAGCAATTATCGCAGGTGCATCTAAAGAAGATCGAAATTTAATTTACGAATTCGGTCAACAAATTGGAATAGCCTTTCAAATACAAGACGATATTTTAGATTTATATGCTGATCCTGAAAAATTTGGAAAACAAGTTGGTGGAGATGTCATTTGTAATAAAAAAACTTTGTTGCTTCTGAAGGCTTTTGAATTAGCCGATTCAACTAAAAAAGCAATTTTGAATGGGTATCTAAAAGAGACAGATTTAGAATTAAAAATCAATTCTGTCAGAAATTTATTCGATGAATTAGGAGTAAGAGAGGCCTGTAAAGAACGAATGAATCATCATTATTCAATCGCAAAAGAAGCAATTCACAAAACATCCATTTCAGAAAAACAAAAATTACCCCTGTTGCATCTTGCAGCGTATTTGATGGAAAGAGAAATTTAATCTACTGACAATCAAAACACAAGAAGTTCAACCCCTCCAGGGTTGTTTCGGTCGTATAGTTTTATAACCGTCGGATGCTCCAACGGTTATAAATAATTCAACCCTGCTAGGGTTGGTAGATAGATTAATAGAACCTCAAAAACTTTATTCTTGAAAAACCTAATCAATAACTTTAGAATAAAATAAAAATACTAACCAAAACTCTGAAGAAGTTGAAAAAAATATCCTTTTCAGAAAACCAAAAATTACACACCAAAAACTCTGAAGGAGTTTAACATGAGTCACCGCTGAAGAATTCAGCGGATAGAAAAAAACACCTAGCGCTCCAACCCTAGCGGGGTTGAACATTCTTTCCTAGTTTAAAACGTTTATTTACAAATAAAATAATCTCCAAATTCACAACTCTAATCTATGGTTCAAAATTTAATCATTACTTTTACAATCGAAATTTATAGTAGATGTTAATTCAAGTAGTAAAATCCAAAATTCACCGTGTAAAAGTTACACAGGCTGATTTAAATTATATCGGAAGCATTACAATCGATGAAGATTTAATGGATGCTTCAAATTTAATTGAAGGTGAAAAAGTTCAAATCGTCAACATTAATAATGGAGAACGTTTTGAAACTTACATCATAAAAGGAGACCGTAAAAGTGGGACAATTTGCTTGAATGGTCCTGCAGCTCGTCGTGTTGCGAAAGACGACATCATTATAATAATTGGATATGGTTATATGGATTTTGAAGAAGCAAAATCATTTAAACCTTGTTTGGTTTTCCCTAACGAAGAAACAAATCTTCTTGACTAATGTCTAAAAAACTAATAATAACCCTAGTAAAAACGGTTTTACCTTTATTTTTAGGAGCTTATTTAATTTGGCATTCTTTTACAAGTATGTCATCAAAAGATGAAATTCAATTTTACAAAGCGATTAAAGAGGCCGATTATTTTTGGATTATTTTAGCTTTAATTATTAGTGCACTAGCCTTTTTTTCAAGAGCTTATCGTTGGAAATATGCATTAGAACCCTTGGGATATACCACAAAATTTTGGCACCGTTACCACGCAATAATGATAGGTTATTTAATTAATTTAACCATTCCTAGAGCAGGTGAAGCTTCAAGAGCAGCCATGTTATATCGTTCGGATGAAGTGCCTTTTTCAACTTCATTTGGAACCATTATCGCTGAAAGAGCTGTCGATTTCGTTATTCTAGCGTCATTAGGTGCATTTACAGCATACATAGGATACGACGATTTCTTTGCAATTATCGACCAAATAAAAAAGTATGATTTCGGAGGAAAACCAACAAATGGAGAAGGTTTTCCATGGAAAATGGTTATACTATCTGTGTTCGCTTTAGGAGGAATTGCTGCCCTATACTTATTCATTAAAAAACAAGCGTTACGTTTAAAAATAATCGGATTTGTAAAAGATGTATTTGCAGGATTATTTTCAATATTCAAGTTAAAATCTCCATTGGCTTATATTGGTCATACCGTATTTATTTGGATAGCCTATTTGTTAATGTTTGCATTGCCATTCTTCGCTTTAAAACAAACACATGATTTTCCACTTTCAGGAATTTTCCTTGGGTTTATTGCAGGTTCTATCGGAATTGTTTTAACAAATGGAGGTATTGGAACTTATCCTGTTTTAGTAGGATTAGTTGTAGCGTTCTATATTGGAAAAGATTATCCAGAACAAGCATTAGGAAAAGGAACAGCTTTAGGATGGATTATATGGCTATCTCAAACCATTTTAATGATTATCTTAGGATTAATTTCATTGGTTTTAATACCGAAAAATTTCACAGAAGAAAATGGCAAGAATTCAATACATCCAGAACAAGTTAGCGACAACAACTGAAGCAGTTCAACGCATCGCAAAATGGAAATTAAAAAACGATAAAGTAGTTTTTACTAACGGTTGTTTCGACATTCTTCACAAAGGTCACGTAACCTATCTATCAAAAGCAGCGGATTTAGGAAATAAATTAGTGGTAGCTATCAATACAGATGCTTCAGTAAAACGTTTAGGAAAAGGTGATGATCGTCCGGTAAACCCAGAAGAAGCAAGAGCATTTGTCCTTTCAGCATTGGGATTTATTGACATGGTTATTTTATTTGATAACGACACTCCATTAGAATTAATTCAAGAATTAAAACCTGACGTTTTGGTTAAAGGAGCTGATTATGATCCAAATGAAACAGATTCATCTTCAAAGAAATACATTGTTGGTTCTGATGTAGTTAGAAGTTACGGAGGAAGTGTAGAAGCCATTTCTTTAGTAGATGGTTTTTCAACTACGGGTATTATTCAGAAATTAAAAGGGTAATTTAGACTCAAGACCGTTCCTAAAGGAACTAAAAGACTTTAGAATAAAGTAAATTAGATCAGTTTTGGAACTTTCGACAAGAATTTTAAACTATTTGCATAAGTCTTTGAGCGCAGCGGACGTTCGACTGAGCTCATGTCGAAGTCTAATGTCTTTAAGTGACGATTTATCGGAACGGTCTAAATGTCTAGAATGTTACTTTTCCTCCAACAACTGATCAATATCTTTAATCAATTGATCCACTTGATGCGGTTGAGTACCTTCGTAATACCCTCTAATTCTCATTTGTTTATCAATCAAAACAAAATTATTGGTGTGGATGAAATCACTTTTCGCATCCCCTAAATTTTGAGCTTCAGCAGGTTTTAAAACAAAGAATGATTTTCTAGCCAAAGAATACAAATCCTTTTTATCACCAGTTAAAAAGTGCCATTGATTTTTGATTGCTCCATGAGAAGAAGCATACATTTTCATTTGAGAAACGATATCCACTTCTGGATTTACGGTAAAACTTAAAATTTTAAAATTCGAATTTCCTTTATAAGCCGTTTGAACACGTTGCATTTGAACATTCATCTTCGGACAAATAGTACCGCAAGTAGTAAAAAAGTATTCAGCTACAAAAACTTTTCCTTTTACATTTTTATCAGTGATTGTTTCACCATCTTGATTTAAGAAAGAAAATTGACCGATTTTATGTCCAATTCCAACTGATTGAAGACTAGAATCTACCATTTCAGAATTTAATTCAATTGGATTCAAAATAGGTAGCGGTTTTTTGGTATTTAATGTCATGTAATAAGCGATAAGAACCGCTACAACAATTAAAAAACCAAAGGCAAAAATCTTTCTCATAAAATTGGAGGATTTACTCTTTCAAAACACCGTTTTCGTAAAGCACTGTTTTGATTTCCTCACCCACTTCGTCGTAAGTAGTTTCTTTACCGTGTTTTACACCATTAACATAATGTGTTTTAAATTTCATCTCATTGATTTCAGGATAGTATTCAGTGTATTCACCTTCTAATAATCCTAATTTATAATGAGCTGAAATTTTAGTCAATCCATTTTCAAAATATTCGTGAAAATCACCATTTAACTTCCCTGCTTTAAAACTTGCAGAACTTTTGATTTTATATCCTGAGTAAAATTTTCTGAATTTACCATTACAAAGTACTGTTTCAGAAGAATCTGTGTAATACGTCTCTCCGTTATCAAACGTAACTTGAGAAAAGCTATATGAACTAAAAAGGATTCCTAAAAAAAGTAAAATTGTTGTTTTCATATTTAATTTTGATTGTAAAAACGAATATAATTAAATTATTTGAATTGTTATTGAAAAATTAGTAAGAAAGCTGATTTCCTTTTATTATATCAAAGTTGAAAATTAAAATAGAACTATTAAAAATACATCACTCAAATATAGAATTTATACCTAATTAGTGTTTTTATATTTACTAAATGTCATTTATAGAATCTTCCATTTCTAAATTGTAAATCGTTAATTCTTATCCTTATCCACCTCATTATCTCTAAAAGCAGATGGAATCAAATCAGGAATAATTTTTAAAACCAATGGAAGTAATATTGCTCCACCAGGTAACATAAAAATTGCCAAGGTTGGCATCGATCTTACAATGTCTAAGAATTGAGTTTTTACTTGTTCTTTTTCTTCTTTCGATAATTCTTGAACAGCTGATTTTTTGATCAAAAAGACTAATTCTTTACTTTGTTTTAACTCGGCAGCTAGTTTGTCTTTGTTTCTTCCTAATATTTTAATCCAACGTCTGGATAAACTGCTGAACATTTTTTCGTAGGAAGAACTTGATTTTAAGAACGAAACTTTCTTGTTGTTGTTTAACACAAAATTGCCAACCATTACACGTGTTTCTTCTAATTCGATATGAGGAATTTCAAGAAATTTACAGAAATCATCTAAAAACTCTTTCTCTTCTGAAATGGATTGTAAATTAGCCAAAACGGTCAATGCAGAGACATCTAGCAAAAAACGTTTGAATAACCAATTTTTATGAGTCGAAGAAGTGAAATCATTAAATGTAGCACCCGATTTAAATTGTTTTAAAGCTACTTCTCTCTTTTCATCAGGAAGATTAGCAGAAGCTAAAAATATCTTAAATAAAGCTTTCTCTTGCTCTCCAACGTGACCGTCAGAAAAAGCAGCAATCGAAATAGCTGTTAATGAATTCATTGCTAAATCGTTGTAGTTTGAAAGGGTGCCTTTCTTTTTACCTGTTAGAAAGTCATTGTATAAAATAACATCTAAATAAACGAAAACATTACTCAAATAATTCAACCATAAACGATTATCTAATAGATTCATCTTAATATCTAATCGCTGACTTAAAATATTTTCTAATTTTTCTTCTTTCGATTCTTTCAAGAAAAAAGTAAATATTTTAGTAATGGAATAGGAATTATGTTTTCCGTAAAATTCTAGTAACGTTTTAATAAATCCTTCTTTTGGATCGATTGGATTGTCGTTTTTAAGAAGGTAAATGAACAAATGTGATTCGAATAAAAGGAGCTTTAATTTCTCTTCAGTTGTCCATTTAGAACTGTCTAAATTAGTTGCAAAAAGTAAATCGGAAGGATACCCAAAAACAATACCCGAGTGACCAAAAGTGATGTGTAAAAAATGTTCAATGCTTATCCCTTTGGGACGATTGATTTCCAGCTGAAAAACTCCTTTTTCAACCAAATGAAAATACTTATTAATCCACCCTTTTGAACCTGGTTGAAGCATCTACTTTTTTTAGTTCTACAAATGTACGAATAGATTGAATTGGAAAAATAAATTTGGATGATTCTTATGAAAAATTTATTTTAAAAATATCATAATCTCCCTGCAACAACAAATGCCTTTCTTTTGTTGTAAGTTGTTCCTCCATTAGCATCAAAAGATTCTAAAATTCCAATATATGTTCCTATTGGAGCTTTCACTTGTTCATTGGTAATTCCGTCCCATGAAAATGATCCTTCAGATGCTAATAAATCATTTTTAAAAAGTGTTTTAATCAATCTTCCTGAGGCATCATAAATAGAAAATGTTCCGATCATTCCAACCGATTTCATTTTATACTTTACGTGAAGTACATCTTCAAATCCATCGTTGTCGGGAGACATTGTTTTAGAACCAAATTCAAAATCACCTGATGACTCATATTTGTAATCTTGTGAATTAATTCTACCTGGAGTTGCAAAATTTACGGACTCGGCTGCAGTATGCCAATTCGTGTTCTCATTAGAATTTCCTTCAGCAGAAATTCGCTCCAAAGATTTCCCTTTTGTGTCATCTAATAAACTAAAATTCCATTCTTGTTTGTAGGCAACTTTATCCATTAATTCTCCATTGAAAAGCAAACAAGCAGAACTCGAATCAATGTTGTAATTGGGTAATGTAGTTTGAATAAAATGTCCTGGATTTGAAGCTGAATAATGTTCCTTTTGAAAACTTGAATCAGGAGTAATTACTACATATTCCCCTGATTTTAAATTAAAATTCGCGAAAATAGGTTTTAAATTAGCTATTTCACCTTTTTCTATATTCCCTAAATTCCAGTTTTTAAGATCGATTAATTTTGAACTTTTATTGTGTAATTCGATGAAATCACTTCCGCCTGTTAAAGGGTCGAATAGAATTTCATTGATGATAATATCACCTTTTTCAGCCGCTTCTGGACGGACAAAAATAGAAGATAAATCTGCTTCATTTAGCGAACAATCTGAGACCGATTTTAAGTTAATAGTATACTCCATACTTCCTAAAATTGAGTCAGAAAATTCGATCAAAAGTTGATTTGGAAAATGACCTGAAACCGATTTTTGAAGAATGGATAAGCTTGGATTTGTTGAAACAATCGAATTCATTAAGGACAAAGAATCCATCCCTTCATTAAAATTTAGAATGACTTTTTTATTTGAATCAACGATTGAATTTAACACAAAAGGAGAAGTTGAATCGACAACTGAATGATTCATCGAATTGATTGTTCCAGGGGTTCCTCCACTTGTTGCATTGCTCGAATTCCAATTCTTTTGATTTGAACAAGGAAGAATCAAATTGATAAGTTCCAAAGAGAATCCACCTTCTTTTTTCTTCTCATCCAAATACCAATTATCTGTATAAGAAAGATTATCTATTACTTTTCCATATAGACTTTTTAAAATAACATCATCTCCTGAATTATTATAACTTGGGAAATTTGTAGCTCCAATACTATTTTGAAAATAAACAATCGATGAGGTTGAACAGATGACTTTATATTCACCAGGCTTTAACCAACATTCTTCGATAGTTCCATCACCTGTCTGATCGCCAATTTTCCAGTCTTTGAGATTAAAATATTTGGTACTTCTGTTATAAATTTCAATATATTCCACTTCGGGTAATCCTATTGTTGGAGTTGGATCCGCCATAATTTCTGATATTATAACATCCCCTAAAACTGGATTTTCCGCTACTAAAAAAGTGAAATTGGAAGTTTGAATTGCTGAAAAATTATCTACATTATCTGCTATAGAATTGGTCGTTAAAACATAGAGAACACCATTTTGTAAAGGTGAATTCAAGAGTAAATGAACTAATGCTGGATTCGTTGAATCAATAAACACAGATGCAATAGAAATAGCTGGATCAATGGAATAATTAGTCATTAATTGTCCTGAAATTGTATCTAATGGTTGATCAAACAATACATCCAATTGGTGTGGATTGACAATCGTTGACGATACTAAAATAGGAGGTGTTAAATCTCTGATTTCATTGCCAACAGTTATGTTATCGAAATAAAATTTCGCAGAATTTCCACCAGTATATTTACAATAAAAACCAACATGAGTACCAGCTAATTGAGTTGAATCATTTCCAATAGCAAACGCATTGAAATTTTCGCCTCCAGTTGGATCTACAAACAATTTCCAGTCCCCTTTATTCGTTCGAATGACTTTTATACCGATGTTAAAACTTTTCGCTATTTGTCCTGATAAACCAGAACAGATTTCGGTGATCGTTCCGTTTTCATTTTTCATTAGACGAACAGCATCTTTTGTTCCAGATTCACCCAATTGCAAATAATAACCAGTTGGATTAGTTGATAAATCGGATTGAGATGCAGAAAGATAAATTCGTGCATAATTAGTAGTAGAAGGAGAGAAGGCCATTTTAACCCAAAAATGCCATTCTTTACTATCTAGATTAGCTATATTATGAAGTGTAGATAGATAAGATGCACCTGTAATAGAGGATTTAGATTGTAATTGTTTAGACGTATTTACAGTAAAATTGGAAGTTGTTCCTTCCCAAATCGGATTGGAAGTAAAGTCGCCATCACTAAAATTTTCTTGAATTTGGGCAATAGAAATACTGCAAATGAATAGACTTAGGGTAATTAAATAGTTCATTTTGATGTTTGATTTAAGCGGTGATTTTGATTGTTTTAATAGGTTGTTTTAAAGTTAATTATTTTATTTTTCCAAAGAGAAAACCAAGAACAAAAGAGAGTAAGACAGAGGTCATCATTGTATCGATTTTCCCATTATATGATAAAAAGGCAATAACTAGAACGATTACAAAAAGCAAGCTTATTTGTAAAATAATACGCCACAAATGGGGTTCTGCATATCCTTCTTGAAATCCTTTTAATATAGTCGTTAAAAAACTTGAATTTGATTTTTTTGAAGTCGTTGAAGTTTTTTTAGGAGAAAGGAGTTTTACTAATTCCTCATCGGTCATCTCTCCGTTTAAAATTTTCTGTTTTACGTCCTGAATGTCCATATCTTCTTTGTTGTGAAACAAATGTACAAAAATATTTTAGACACAAAAGATACTGCTGTGCAGTATTGCATAAAAGTAATCATCAAAAGCGGCACAAAAGTTACTTAGTATTGGAAGAATTCTGCGTAGCAAAAAAAATCTCAAATAGTTTCAATTCCCCTCCATAAAAAACACTTATCTGTCCTTTTGATGCTTTCTTATGTGTTCTTATGTGTTAAAAATAAAGAAATCGATTTACCCAACCCTCAATAAATTGCCGTAATACAATTCTTTTCCTGTTGTTGTTTTCATCCACAATTCTTTGACTTCTGTTCTTTTAGCGTCGAAATGTTTGGATGCTAATCGTTTGATATCTTTAATTGAAATAGTTGGTGAATAGGTATTTAAAACTAAAAACCCATCTTTATTAAGAATCGTTTTGGCGCCTATGATCAAGCTTTCTAATTTATCTTCTAATTTCCATTTTTCACCTTTGGCTCCTAATCCCCAAGCAGGAGGATCCATGATGATTCCATCGTATTTATTACCTCGTTTTATTTCTCTTTCAACGAATTTTAAAGCATCCTCGTGTACCCATTTAATGTTTTCGAGTTGACTTAACTCTTGATTCGTTCGAGCCCAAGAAATCAACTGTTTTACAGAGTCAACGTGAACAGTTTCTGCACCCGTATGCTTTGCGATACAGGATGCAGCACCCGTATAAGCAAATACATTTAAAAAACGTTTTGTTGGATTTAAATGAGAAGTGATAAAATCCCAATTAATGCGTTGTTCCGGAAATAAACCAAGGTGTTTAAACTTCGTCAATTCTAATTGAAATTGAAGTTCTTTATAATGAATGTTCCAAGTGGTTGGAGTTTCTTTTTTCAAGGATTTCCATTCACCTGCTTGTGCACTTTTAGAAATGAATTCGAAATGTGCCAATTGATTCCATTCAACAAAGGTTTTTTCTGACTTAAAATATGCCTGAACTTCTGGTCGAATGGTTATAATTGAACCCCAACGCTCTAACTTTTTACCACCTCCAGCATCGATTAATTCATAATCGTCCCAACCTTCGGTATAGATGCGTTCTTCGTTCATTAATAAGACATTAGGTTTTTAGAAAATAGATTCAAGACTTAATCCTATTAAAGTAAAAGCTGAAATCAAACAAATCTCAAGCTAGTCTGAGTGATTTTTTCATTTGCATCAGCAAATAAAAATAGACTAGCGACGAGGTGTTTTTTGACGTCCACCGCTCATTTGAGCCATTCTCATTTGGTTTTTTGAAGGAGTTCCCTGTTGCAATTGTTTTTGCATTTGAGAAATTTGTTCTTTCATCATACCAGATTTATCTAATTTTTTAGCTTCTGCCAAAAGAGAAACTGCTTCTTGTCTTCTGTTTGTTTGAGCACAAATACCTGCTAAATGCATACGAGCAACGGCATTATCTTGCGCTGTTCTTAAACCCATTGAAAGTGCTTTTCTCAATAATTGCTCACTTTTTGCAAAACCAATTTCTTGACTATTCAAAACAGCTTGTAAAAACAATACATAGGCATGTTGTTTTTTAGGTAAAAATTGAGGTGCAGAAATTTTGTTAATGTGCTCTTTCGCTTTGTCTGTATTTCCTAATCTCATTTGGTTTAATCCCATAATCATTCTCTCATTTCTGAAGAAAGAAAGTCCGATAATAGCCGTTACGAAAATCATACAGATTGCCCAACCCCAATGACCTGTTCCAAAAAGGTAAGTTGTATACGAAAGTGATGCTAATGCTACAATGCAGCGAATAATAAAGTTTATCATAATTTAGTCAATAGTTGCAATACATTTTAATTCAATAGC
>CANCEQ010000075.1 GCA_947375085.1 Flavobacteriales bacterium | reverse complement strand
ACGGAAAAACATAATTAGTCCGTAAATCCAAGAAAAGGGTAATAAAAGCAATCGCAATTTTTGCATAAATCAAAAATAACAAAATCGAAGGGTTTAATCGTATTGAAAATTCTTACTTGTCACAAAAAAATATAATGTAAATTTATTTTTGATTTTATATTGTTGATTTACAGTGTTTTAAATTATGTTAGTTCATTTTAAAAATAGTACTTAAAATTTGTTAAATGTCAACTTTATTTTTAAATTCAATAAGAAAAATGAAATAATGAGACAAAATTTAACCATTAAATCGTGGGCGGAAGATGATCGTCCGAGAGAGAAAATGATTTTAAAAGGAAGGCATTCATTATCGGATGCAGAATTATTAGCTATTATTTTAGGTTCTGGTTCACGAACTCAATCAGCTGTAGAGTTGGCGCAAGAAATGCTTTTATCAGTTGAAAACAGTTTGGATATTTTTGGGAAAAAGACATTAAAAGAGTTGATGAAGTTTAAAGGAGTAGGTGAAGCAAAAGCAATTTCTGTATTGGCAGCTATAGAGTTAGGTCGAAGAAGAAAGGAAACTGAAAAGGTTAAAAAAATAAAAGTAAAAAGTGCTCAAATCGTTTTTGAATACATGAGTTCATACTTTAAAGATTTGGTTCACGAGGAATTTTATATAGTATTATTGAATCGAGCTAATGAAATCATTCACAAAGAACAAATTTCAAAAGGAGGGATTTCAGGGACTATAGTAGATGGCAAAATCATTTTTAAAGCTGCTATTGAGTATTCGGCAAGTGCTATTATTTTATGTCATAATCACCCAAGTGGACAGTTGTTTCCTAGTTTACAAGATGAGAAAATAACTTCGGAATTGATCACTTTTGGAAAAATGATAGATTTACCCGTTTTAGATCACTTAATTTTCACAGATAATGGTTACTTTAGCTTCGCCGATAACGGTTTAATGAAATAAAAAAGAAGCTTATTTTCGTGAAAAGAAAAATAATAACTATCGTTGGAGCTCGTCCGCAAATTATTAAGTCATCTGCTATTAGTAGGGCGATTAAAAATAATTTTTCGCAAATTTTAGAAGAAAAAATCATTCATACTGGTCAGCATTATGATGAAAATATGTCTGAAATTTTCTTTCACGAAATGGGAATTCCATTACCTGATTATAATTTGAATGTTGGAAGTGGTTCTCATGGAGCACAAACTGCCAGAATGATCGAAGGTTTAGAGGAAATTTTCATAAAAGAACAACCAACTGCCATTTTAGTGTATGGTGATACAAATTCAACAATAGCTGGAGCTTTGGCGGCTGCTAAGATTCATATTCCAGTTCTACATGTTGAGGCAGGATTGAGAAGTTTCAATAAAGCGATGCCTGAAGAAGTAAATAGAATTGCGTGTGACCATATGTCGACTATTTTATTTACTCCAACTACAACTGGATTTGATAATTTAAAAAGAGAAGGATTCGATTTAGAATCAACAGAAAAAGCGACTGCTAACACTCCAAGAGTTTATCATTGTGGAGATGTGATGTATGATAATAGTTTATATTTTTCAACTGTTTCAGATGCTAAATCAACCATTTTAAATCAAGTTGGAGTAGAGTCAAATAACTATATTTTATCAACTATTCATAGAGATTCAAATACAGATATATCAGCTAATTTAGAATCTATATTTAAAGCGTTACTTCAAATTCAAAAAGATTCGGGATTAGCGATTGTTTTACCGATTCATCCAAGAACGAGAAGTAAAATGAAAGGTCAGCTATCTTCTCAATTATTTTCAGAAGTAGAGACAAACGAACAATTTAAAATTATTGATCCGGCTGGATTTTTAGACATTATTGCTCTAGAAAAAAATGCTAAAATGATTGTGACTGATAGTGGTGGTTTACAAAAAGAAGCTTATTTCTTTCAAAAACCATGTATTATTTTGCGACCTCAAACAGAATGGGTAGAGATTGTAAATAATGGAAATGCCATTTTAGCTGAAGCGAATTATGATAAAATAATGAATGCATTTACGGTTTTAAGTTCAAAAACAGATTTGACTTATCCATCGCTCTATGGAGATGGAAAAGCTGCTGAATTTATTTGTGAAAAAATTATTGAACATTTTTAGATGATTGAAATATTTGTCGAACAAATTTCTGAACGATTAATCTATACTTTGGATTTTGTATTCAAGGAAAGGGGGATAGAATATAAATTGACAAACGATTATTTGTCGTTTGAAAACTCCTTATTTCCTAAGTTTAATTATTCAGAAAGACATTTCGAAGGTATTTTACAAATGAAACCAGCTGAAGTGTTATTCGATGAAGCTGTTTTTATGTACGCAACGGAGAAGAGTAAATTTGATGCTGAGGAATGTTTGAGTTTCAATCGTATTACTGATCCGTTGGCTTCTATCTTTTTTGTTCTTTCTCGTATGGAAGAATATACTAATTTAAGGGAGGATGAGCATGGAAGATTTGCAGCTAGTTATAGTCTTCAATATGAGTATGGTTGGTTAGATAAAGCAATGTGTGATCGATGGGCTGTTGCTTTTATCAATCACATAGTTCGTTTTTACAATATTGATCTTCAGTTACATATCGAAACGGTAAAAATCAAACCGACTTTTGATATAGATAATACCTTTGCCTATAAATGGAAACAAGGATTTAGAAAATGGCTTTCTATCGCTCGAGATCGTATACAGATGAATAAAAAGCGATTAGAAGAACGAAAAGCGGTTCTTAAGATGAAAATCAAAGATCCTTACGATACTTTTGATTACATCGAATCAATATGTGAGCGTGGTTATGAAGTGAAAATGTTTTGGTTATTAGGTGATTATGCAACGTATGATAAAAATATTTCTTATTCAGATATTCGTCACCAAAAATTGATTTGTAGAATGGGGAAAAGGGCTGTTGTCGGTTTGCATCCAAGTTATAAATCAAATTCTTACGAACTTTTTGTAAAGGAAGAAAAAGTAAGGTTAGAAAATATATTAGATACTGATGTTGAGTCATCTAGACAGCATTTTTTAAAGTTAAAAGTGAGGGTGACCTATCCTAATTTAGTTTCGCTTGGTTTTAAGAAAGATTACTCAATGGGGTACGCTGATCAGGTTGGATTTAGAAACGGTACTGCTCGACCTTATTTTTGGTTTGATCTAACAAAAAATCAAATGACTGATTTGATGATTTATCCTTTTGTTTATATGGATGGAACATTGAATGAATATTTGCAATTATCAATCGATGAAAGCAAAAATGTAATTTGGAAATTGCACTGCGAAGTCACTCGTTTTGGTGGAGATTTTTCTTTCATTTGGCACAATGAAACCATTGGAGATTACGGAAAATGGCAGGGTTGGAGTGAGGTGTTAGAATATACATTGAGTTTAAAAAATAGAATATAAATGGATCGTAAATTTGTTATAACAGGTATTATACTCTTGTTTACTGGTATTATTTTGGGAGCGTTTGGTGCGCACGGATTGAAAAAAGTATTAATTGATTTCCCTGAAAAAATCGCTTCTTTTGAAACAGGAGTAAGGTATCAAATGTATTCTGGATTTACTTTTTTAGTGATCGGTTTAAATTCGGATAAGTTTACTTTTTCATTGAAAACACCTTTTCTTTTGTGGGTGATTGGAACGATATTCTTTTCATTTTCAATCTATTTCCTTGCATTGCAACCTGTTTTAGGAGTCTCGTTGAAATTTCTTGGTCCGATTACACCAATAGGTGGGTTGTTATTGATACTAGGTTGGGTAATTTTGTTGATTAAATACCTAAAAAAATGAAAGTTACGGTATTAGGTTCAGGAACATCACAAGGAGTCCCAATGATTGCTTGCGATTGTTGTGTTTGTCAATCTTCAGATTCAAGGGATAAACGTTTGCGAAGTTCTATAATGGTAACCGAAAATGGAGAGAATTTTGTGATTGATGCTGGTCCCGATTTTCGTCAGCAAATGTTAACGCATCAAGTTAAAACATTACGAGGTGTTTTGTTTACGCACGAGCACAAAGATCATGTAGCAGGTTTAGATGATGTAAGAGGGTTTAATTACAAGGAATCTCGAGACATGGAAGTTTTCTGTACAGATCGAGTAGAAGAGGCATTGCGAAGAGAGTTTCATTATATTTTCGCTACTACTAAATATCCAGGAGTTCCAATGATTAATTTAAATATTATTGGGAATGATCCATTTTTATTACCAGGAAATATTGAAGTTCAGCCAATTCGCGTGATGCATTATATGATGCCTGTAACAGGATATCGTTTTGGTGACTTCACTTATATCACGGATGCAAAAGTAATCGAAGAGGAAGAGATAGAGAAAGTTAAAGGAACAAAAGTGTTGATTGTAAATGCATTGCATAAAAAAGAACATATTTCTCACTTCAACCTAGAAGAAGCATTGGCTTTTATCGAAAAAGTTAAACCAGAAAAAACCTATTTAACGCATATTTCGCATACTTTCGGTACATTCGAAGAAATTGAAAAATTACTTCCTGAAAATGTATATGTAGCATATGATGGAATGGAGTTAACTGTTTGAGTTTACGTTTTTTTAAACACAAAAGAGCATAAAAGGAAGCATCAAAAGAGTCACAAAAGATTTATTTGATAAGTAGAATTTTCGTAATTATCTTTTGTACTGCGTAGCAGTTATTTTTTCTTTTCCTTTTAACTTTTGTGTTTCTTTTGTGTCTTTTCCTTTTGTGAAATCTGCTAAGCAGATCTTTTGTGTTAAAAAAAAAACTACATCTAGCATTTAAAATAATCCTGAAAATTTCTTAGGAATCGGAGATTCAAATCGCACCAATCTACCAGTAACTGGATGATTAAAAGCGATTACTTGTGCATGAAGTCCTATACGTTCAATTGGACTACAAGTAGAACCATATTTCTTATCGCCAATAATAGGGTGTTTCAAATCTTGCATGTGTACACGGATTTGATTTTTTCTTCCTGTTTCAAGATTTACTTTTAACATGGATAAACCTTTTTTGAAATTCATTACTTTGTAATGTGTAATGGCTTTCTTTCCTTTTTTCGGATTTTGAGAAGAATGAACAATTAAAGAAGTCTCACTTTCAGTTAAATAGGATGTAATTGTACCTTCTTGTTGTTCCATTTTTCCTTCAACGATAGCGATATATGTACGTTCTTGAATCGTGTCGTTCCAAGATTCTTGAAGTTTGTTTTTAATCTCCTCGTTTTTAGCGAATAGGATTAATCCCGATGTTTCTCTGTCTAAACGGTGAACAATATAGATTTTATTATCAGCGTGTGCTTTTTTAACGTGAGCACTTAAAGTAGCAAATGCTGTTTTATTTTTTTCTTTGTTTGAAGCCATTGTTAATAATCCAGCTTCTTTATTAATTACGATGATGTCTTTGTCTTCGTGAATAATTTCTAATCCTCTGTAATTAGTTTGTTGAACAGAACCCTTTCTTGGACGAATAGAAACCGTTTGACCGATGTGTAAAGGTAGATTGAATTGAGTTTGAACACGACCATCAACTTCAACAAATTTATCTCTTAATAATGTTTTGATATTATTTCGATTTTTCCCAGGAAACGTTGCGATTAAGAATACCATTAATTCTGTTTCAGACGTTACTTTGAAACCTTCGAATTTTGGTTTCATTACGTTTGCTGGATTTTTTTTTGTTTTAAATTTCATCGTTGACGTGTTCTTAATTTGTTGTAAAGATAGGGAAAACAATAGGATGAAATGGTGAGTTTTAGAAATGATGAAAAAAATATACATTTTTTTCACTTTTTATTTGGAGGTTAAAAAAATAGCTGTATCTTTGATTCGATTTAGGTGGTTAGGTTAGGTTGATTTAAGAAGGAGAGAAGACGCCCGTTTTCTCTCCTTTTTTTTATGTTTAATTTTTTAAGGATTAAATCGAATAAAATGACAAATTCCATTCAAAAAAAACACGATCCATTTGCAGTTTTAAGAGTAAAAGAATTTAATTTCTTTTTAACCAATAAATTTTTCTTCACTTTAGGGATTCAAATGCAGAGCGTTATCGTTGGTTGGCAGATTTATGCTTTAACGAAAGATGTTTTTGCATTGGGTATGATTGGTTTGGCTGAGGCAATTCCATTTATAGCTGTTTCTCTTTTTTCTGGTCATGTCGCAGATCATTTTGATCGAAAGAAAATCATTTTGTTGTTTACTTTCTTATTGTTAGTGGCTACTGGAATTTTATTTTACTTTACTTTAAATACTTCAACCGTTCTAAAAACATATGGAACTCTTCCGATTTTCATCATAATTGGTTTTGTGGGAGTGATTAGAGGATTTCTTTCTGCTGCTTTTCCTTCCATTATGTCACAAATAGTGCCGAGAGCTTTATACAGCAATGCAGCAACTTGGAATAGTACTGTTTGGCACATTGCTTCTGTTGTTGGTCCGGCGAGTGCAGGATTCTTAATATCAATTAGTTATGAAACAGCTTATATTATTGATATTCTATTGATTGCGATTTCATTTTTAGCCTTTTTATTTATTAAATCGAAACCTATTCCTGTAAAAGAAAAGGTAGAATCTTTGTATGAAAGTTTATCAGCAGGAATCAAATTTGTATTTAAGAATCAATTGGTGTTAGGTGCTTTGTCATTGGATTTATTTGCGGTATTGTTTGGCGGAGCGATTGCTTTGCTTCCTGCCTTTGCAGATAAAGTACTTCATGCAGGTGCTGTTGAATTAGGTTTTCTAAGAGCTGCTCCTGCTATTGGGGCTGTTGTAATGGCTTTGATTATCGCTTATAAACCTTTGGATCACAATGCAGGAAGAAATTTATTTATCTCTGTAGGTTTATTTGGTTTAGCAATCATTTTATTCGGGATTTGTACCAATTTTTATTGGGCTTTGTTCTTTTTGTTTTTAACGGGAGCTTTTGATAATGTGAGTGTTGTAATTAGACATACCGTTCTTCAATTGTCAACGCCAGACGAAATGAGAGGTAGGGTTTCGGCTGTAAACGGAATTTTTATCGGTTCTTCAAATGAAATTGGAGCTTTCGAATCAGGGGTAACAGCAAGAATGTTTGGTTTAAAACCATCTATCGTTTTAGGAGGAGCGCTAACAATTGGAGTTGTTCTAGTAATTGCAAAACTAGCTCCAAAACTAAGAAAGCTGAATATTGACTCACTAAAATAAAATGTTGAATTTTTGATGTTGGATTATGAATTAATTAAACATCCAACATCAAAAATCAAACATCAAACATTATTAATTATCCTCTCAGTAATTCAATCACTGTAATTTCAGGTAAAATTCCGACTCTTCCTGGGAAGCCTAAGAATCCGAAACCTCTATTTACGTAAATATATTTGTCTTTTTTCTCATACGCTCCTGCCCATTGAGGGTAGATGTATTTTATCGGACTCCATTTGAAACCTGGAATTTCGATGCCGAATTGCATTCCGTGAGTGTGACCAGAAAGTGTTAAATGAATGTGTTTTTCGTGGTGTAAAGTTTGAGCTTCCCAGTGCGATGGGTCGTGGGAAAGTAATAGTTTAAAATCGTTGTGATGAACATCTTCTAAAGCTTTGTCTAAATCACCGTATTGATGAAATCCTCTTAATCCCCAGTTTTCAACTCCTAAAAGAGAGATAGATTGACCATCTTTTTCTATTTTACTGTTTTCATTCAGTAACAAGCGGAAACCTATTTCGCCGTGTACTTCTTTTAAACGTTCAAGATTATTAGCTTTCGCTTCTTCGCTTTCCCATTTGATATAATCGCCGTAATCGTGATTTCCTAAAATAGAGAATTTACCCATTGGAGCATCAAGCATTGAAAAACTTTCAATCCATCGATCCATTTCGTCTGCACTGTTGTTAACCAAGTCACCGGTAAATACAATCAAATCACTTTTTTGAGCATTTGCCAAATGGATTCCTTTTTCAACGGCTTCTTTATCATCAAAACTTCCAGAATGAATATCAGATAGTTGTGTAATTTTAAATCCATGAAAAGCTTCAGGAAGATCTTTAAAGGTTAGTTTCACTTTGTGAACACGGTATTCGTATTTTCCTTTAACTAAACCATAAATAATCCCGAAAAATGGAATAGAAGCTAAACCAAGTCCCACTTGACTAACAAATTTTCTCCTATCAGAAAAGAAATTACCTGAATTCTTACCTGAAGCCAATGAAGCTGCCCAAGTGTAAGTTCCTTGTAGGATACGGACAATATCTTCTACTAATAAAAAGGGGAGAACGATTACTTTAGGAGCAAGTGATAAAATCATCAAACCAAAAAGTACACTCATAGCTTTATTCGGTCCATGCGTAAATTTACCCGAAGCTGCCAATAACAGAATCGTAGTAATTAAAAGTATATCAAATATCCAATACGTCCATTTAATAATGGAAGCATTTGTTGGATTGAAATTTAAGGTAACAGTTTTAACAGCCTGAAAGCAATAAAAATCAACGATAATCCATATAAGGGTGATAATCACAAAACGAGTCAACATATTTTTTTTGATTTTTTGAATCTTAAAAGTACATTCTTATTTTAATTAAAAGTAGGGGGAATACAAATATTAAGTTTAATTAACTTTTAATTGATAGTTTGTTTAGCAGAATGAATATATAGTAGCATTTTTTTAAACAGAAAAGATCTGCTAAGCAGATTCCACAGAAGAAAGCATCAAAAGGTTCACAAAAGTGAATGTGTAATAAATTGTAAGAAAAACCGTAAAACAGTTCAGAAGAAAAGTAACTTTTATCAATCAAAAAAAACTTTTGATGCTTCCTTCTGTTCTCTTTTCACTTCGTGTCTGCTTCGCGGTGTGTTAAATTATAAAATCATGCTCATCAAGAAACTAGAATTATTGAAAAATTAGCAATAAAACAACGAAGATTTAATATTGAGGTAAAAAAAAGTGTTTTTATTTATCCCTAGTTTTCAGTATTTTAACAATTAATTTCAATAAAAATCAAAAAAAGTTTCAAAAAACGCTTGTCAATCCAAAGAAAACCCCTAGATTTGCACACGCAATAACAAACGAGTTATTAACAAAATAAGATTCCGTAGCTCAGTTGGTAGAGCAATACACTTTTAATGTATGGGTCCTGGGTTCGAATCCCAGCGGGATCACTTAACTAATTGAAAATCAGTAAGTTAGAAATAACCACTGACAAATTCACTGACAAAGGCTCTTGAGAAATCGAGAGCCTTTTTTTGTTTACGTTATTTTAACAAAAAACTTCCGAAACAAGAAGGAGAGCGAATTGATATTTCTGATTCGATCGATTTAGATTCATTGCGTATTCAATATATTGGAGAAAGTCAATTATCATTAGAAGATAGAATTGGAGAGTTAGAACCTATGGATGCAGAAGGTTCAAAGACGCAAACAGAGGAAGAAAAGGAGTTGTTATCTGAAATCATTAAAGTTGTCAATGAAGTTCACGGAGTAGCCTTACAAGACGAAGATAAATTGGATTTAAAAAACGTCAACAAAAGACTAATCGACAACAAAGATTTGGATTCAATAATGGGTGGAAATAATTCGTATGATGATAAGAAAGAGTACTTTAGTAATCTTTTCAAAGGGGAAGTGTCCGAATATTATGGAGATAGACTTGACTTCTATAAAAAGGTAATGAACCCAAAAATACTCCCGATGTTGATGGATGTGATGTTTACAGATTATATGAAACAAAAAGGATTGTAGGATGCGGATTTCAGATTTGTTATTCAATATTTTATCGATAGGTTTAAAACCATTATATGATTGGAATTATAGATACTACCTATTAATTAATACATTCAGAAAAAATCTTTCTCGTCCACAGGAAGAAGCCAAAAAATTAAAAGAGGAAGATGTTAAAAATCATCCAATATTTAAGGACACTATAAAGTTTATGAGTATCGTTGATTTATCAACCCATAGAACTTCTATTTCAGAAAAGGAACTTGATATATTTTATAATGAGTTGAGAGACTTCAATTATAAGTATATGTTTTTTGGGAAATACTATAAATCTTTTTCAAACAACCTATTGAGGTTTAATCCTAAAGGTGAAAATGGAAATTTTGATTTAGTTATGTTACAAGAAGTTTTAAAAGATAAACCTGACATTAAACCTTTGAAACCAACTGATGTATTTATTTATCATATTAAATACAAATATAAATTGACCTCTAAATTTTACATTCGTTATAAAAAGAAAAAAATGAAAATGGATTTTTAAATATGAAATTATTTAATCAAATCTTCTAACTCCACCTCCAAAGTAGAAGCAATATTTTTAAGCATCAATATTGTTGGATTTAATTTACCATTTTCAATTCTTTGAACTGTACTCTTGGCTATATCTGTTAAATCAGCCAAATGCTGTTGACTATATGATTTTAAGGCTCTATATTTTCTGATATTATCACCAACCAAACCAAGAAAGACTTTATCTGCATCCATACACCAAATGAAAGATTAATATTTATTCATTTTGGTAGCGTATACGCTTTCAATTTACATTTTTGATTATCTTTGAGAATAATTTAAAATTAATAGTAATGAAAAAGATATTTATAACAGGTTTAATATTAGTAGGATTAACATCTTGTTCAAAAACTTATACTTGCAAATGTACATCGACATTTGATGATGGGTCAACACTTGTTCAAACGCAAGATTATTCAAATACTTCAAAAGAACAAGCAGTAAGTAATTGCCAAAGTGTATCGAATGATATTGCTACTGCAAATGCAAAAGCAGGATTTACATCTAAAGTAGATTGGTCTGTAAACATTAAGTAATTAATATTTAAAGTAAAAAAAATGAAAAAAATATTTTTATCAATAGGAGTTATAGGACTATTAACCACAAGTTGTTCTACAATGTTGAATGGAAGTTATCAGACTGTACAATTTAAATCGAGTACAAATAATGCTAAAGTTATGGTAAACACTCGTGAAATAGGAAAAACAAATGAGGACATTAAAATTAAGCGTTCTGATTTAGATGGTTTAATCCGTATTTCAGCAGAAGGTTGTAAGACTAAAGAAATGGAACTTGCCTTAAAAACGAATAAAGCATTATGGGGCTCTATGTTTTTTGGTATGTTACCTATCTGTGGTCAAAATTTTGTTATAATTGACTTAAATAATCAGAATCATTTAAAAACAGAAGATGTTATTAATGTAGAACTTGATTGTACAAAAAAATAATATTAAAAAAAGCACGAACTTTATAAATAAGGTTCGTGCTATAAAATAAACATTGATGAATAAAACAGAAATTGAAATAAAAATTGAAAATCTGAAAATCGAGAAAGATTTATCTATTAAGCAACAAGACTATCTACGAGCAACAGAGTTAAGTGAACTAATAAGGGAATTAACTTTAGAATTAAAAAGTTCTAAATAAATCTCTATTATCCATTTACTTGTTTTTGAATTTTTGCAATTTTACAAATAGTGTTTTGGTGTAAGCCTGTTAGTTTACTCACTTCAACACCTTTCATTCCATTATTTAAATATTCAATAGCCTTCTTAACTTTTGGCTTATTGAGAAAATCCAAATTTGAAACCAAACTTCCTTTTGCACGACCTTTATATACACCCTTCGCTTTAGCAATGAAAATCCCCTCTTTTTGTCGTTCCTTAATAAGGTTTCTTTCCATTTCTGCAACAACACCCAAAATTGATATAGTCAATTTAGCAATCGGATTTTCTGTACCATCATCATTTAAGGTTTTTAAACCTTGTTGAATGAAATTTATACAGATTCCTTTTTTATTAAAAAAATCGATGGTATTTAAAATATCCAATAGGTTTCTACCTAATCTATCGATTTGATGAACTGATAAAGATGAAACTTCATTTTTTGAAATTAATTTTTGGATTCGTTTTCCACCATCTCTTTCAAAAAAAGGAATTGCACCTGAACATTTATCTTCAATTACTAATTTGTAATCTTTAGAATTATTTAACTGTCTATCCGTTCTCTGCTCAAAGGAAGAGGTTCTAACATATAATACATTCATTTTGTCACATTTTTAGGTTAATATTGCTCATATCCTATTTTTGTTATAAATCACGTTGATTTATCAATTTTAGGGTTGTAGAATCATTATTTTAAAATCACAATAACAAGCACACCCTAATTTTGTTAAACTCCCTTAATTGCATCACCACAATCTTTCAACGCTCGAATCGTATTGCCGACACTTCTCAAAAAGTATGGAAGGAGGAGGAATATCAAAATGCCTGTACTTATATAAACGACACGTTTAGAAGTAACTTTTTCTAAAGCATTTTTAATGAAATCGTTTTTATCCATCAATTTTGGTTGGGGTAGTGTATTTTTAGTTTCCATTCTTTAATTTTAATTGATTAGTCAATTTCTTATTCTTGTAAAATGTATAAGTGGAAACAGCAGTAACTACAAATGTTATCGCAATCATAGTTATTATGATTTCCTTATTTTTTGATTTTAACATATTATTTTCTTTTAATAAAGTTGAAACTTGTTTATTTGGGTATAGATTAATTTCAAAAGGGTCAATGAATTTCATAAATCAGAAGTTTTGATGATTTTCACTTTTTCTTTGTCCAAGTGAATGATAATATAGTTATAACAAGCAATATACTTTTGCCCTTCAAAAACATCATAGTGGGTATGTTTCGTGAAATCGTAATTTCTGCCTAACATAAATTCCTTATGAAAAATAAGTGAATTATTATTTATCCTCTTATTCGATAAAAATAATTCATCCAAAATTTTCAAGTTTTTCATCAAGGGTTTATTTATAACATCCATTTTTCTTCTAAACTCATTGTTACTCAAATTATGAAACGCAATTCTATTCTTTTTACTTGAAAAGCGTTGGTTACATCGAAAAGCAAAAAACTCGGTTGATGTATATGGGTCTATTTTAAGAATCATAATATTTTTTATGTTGAAGTTATTTAGAATAAAGTGTTTTAAAATGACTTAATCGAATTTACTTGAGTTTACATA
Organism: Flavobacteriales bacterium; assembly: GCA_947375085.1. The sequence continues at coordinate 191 of CANCEQ010000075.1, read as the reverse complement.
GTATAATGCAGTATTTTGAATTTATTTTAAAGCGTTTTAAAACGCTATAAATTTTGCACTTTTTACTATCTCGGTAGTATTATCAATTAATTTAATAGCATCTAATAAATCTTTATATTCAAAATGTTCTTTTAGTTTAATAGAAATGTCTAATGATACTTTATCAAACTTGGGGATTTTAATTGGATTAT
>CANCEQ010000074.1 GCA_947375085.1 Flavobacteriales bacterium | reverse complement strand
TTCGTTTTGAGAACTCCTTCAAAGTTGATGAAACCTTCTAAATGAGCTTTCCCGATGTTGGTTATAATTCCATAATTAGGTTCGGCTATTAAACATAGTTCTTCTATGTCTTTGAATTTGTTTGCTCCCATTTCGATAATTGCAATCTCATGGGATTTGTTTAATCGAAGTAGAGTCAGTGGAACACCTATATGATTGTTAAGATTTCCTATTGTTGCTAATACATTGTATTTTTTTTGCAAAACTGCATTTATAAGTTCTTTTGAGCTTGTTTTACCATTGCTACCTGTTATCCCTATAATTGGTATGTTAAATTTGTTTCTATGATAGTTAGCTAATTTTTGTAAAAAAACTAAGCAATTATCTACTAAGAATATATTATCTTTTGTTTTAAATTCTTTTTCGTCAACGATAACATATTTCGCTCCTTTTTCTAAAGCTTGTTCAGCAAACTTATTACCATTAAAATTATCACCCTTTAAACATACAAAAAGTGAATCTTTTTCTATGATTCTTGTATCAGTAGCAATTCCTGAAGTAGCATAGAATAATTCAAATAAATCGTTCATTTTTATAAAGTTTATTCCAATAAAAAAACCATCTTAAAGATGGTTTTTTTATAATTTTTAGTTGCTATTATATTTAGCTCTTTCTTTCTTTTTCTTCTTTTCTTTCTTGTAGTCGTATGCTTCTGAGCTACCAACTCTATCCATACAACATCTAAATCCGATTGTACAAGTTGATTTATCTTCATCTAAGAATCTTCTGTTTCCAGCTACTAACCAGTATGCACGGTCTTTCCAAGATCCTCCTTTGTAAACTCTTGATTTATCAGAAACCAGTGTAGTCGGCCAAGAAGTTTTATCATTTGGTTTAACTTGTGCACCATCTAAACCATACTCTTCGTATTTGTTTTGGTACATAATTAAGTTTGGATCTCTACTTGCCTGATTGATTTTATTTTTCATATCATCATTCTTGAAGTAGATAGAACTTTCAATGTCACCATCTAAATAATCAACATAGTCATCACGACGGTAATTTAATCTACCAATGTTTTCCTCTTCAGTAACATTACGGTATTTCATTTTACCTGGTGTATCAGTTATAAACTGAGTGAATCCTAAACGTAACATAGAGATAATCTCAAATGCATACTCATCACCATTTGGACCTGTTCTTAAACGATCAACAAAAATACCATCAAATAACTCATCTTGAATTCTAGCAGTTGCTTCGTTATCATGCTTATTGTTTTTATCAAATATAGCTTTATCGATAACAGCATTAATTTCCGCTAATAATTTTAACTCAACTGAATCTTTTACATTTCCGTGAGAAATATAAAATGGATCTGGAGCATAACCACTTCTACTAGGATTTTTAGACTGATTTCCTTTAGCGATTCCAACTGGAATTACGGTATCGTTTGGATCATGTTTTGCAGCTGAAATACGTTGGAAACGAATACGTTCAAATTCATTTAAATATTCTTTCATACCATGAACATCGAAAGTTACGTTTGCAGCTTTCATTTCAGTACTACCAGCATTGTTTAATAATTTAGTTTTGAAAACGTTACCTCTAAAAGGTCTGAATTCATCAAAGTCTTCAGATGATAATGGTCTGTAAACATCCAATACCCATTCTGAAACGTTACCAGCCATATGGTATAAACCATAATCATTTGGCCAGTATGACTCTACCGGAGCAGTTACGTCAGCACCATCATTTAAGTGACCAGCAACCCCCATGTAATCTCCACGTCCTCTTACAAAGTTTGCTCTAATTGCACCTTGAAATTGTTGTTCGTCATTTCTTACCCAGTGACCATCCCAAGGATAAATTCTTCTTTCATTAATGTTTTCTTGTCCTTCACCTAAATTACCTACAAGACCATAAGCTGCAAATTCCCATTCAGCTTCAGTTGGGAGTCTGTAACGTGGTAAAAGAATACCATCTTCTTGACGTACAATTCGATTTCCTAATTTTTTACCTTGTCTATTATTTGGATTTAAATCTTGTAATCCTGGTAATTCTTTTTCATGATATTGACCAGCTAAATATGCTTCAGTATTGAAAGTGTTCTCATCTCTTTGTTCAATATTGAAATCTAAGATTCCTTCACGAATTAAAATATATTCATTTACACGGTCAGTTCTCCATTTACAGTAATCAGAAGCTTGTAACCATGAAACACCAACTACAGGATAATCTCTGTATGCAGGGTGACGTAAATAATACTCAACAAATTTTTCACTGAATCCTAATGGAGTTCTCCAACAGTTTGTATCAGGTAAAACGTTTTTACCAACTACAGGGTAAGTTTCAAACGCTCTAGAAATCCAATACATATATTCACACCAGTGAAAGTTTGTGATTTCAGTTTGATCCACATAAAATGAAGAAACAGTTACCCTTGAAGGACGATTGTTCCAATCAAACATAACATCTTGTTCAGCACGCCCCATAGTGAATGTACCACCCTCAACAAAAACAAGACCTGGCCCTGTTTCTTGATCAACGAATTCCATTTTTTCAAAACCTCCAGTTTTAGGATCGTTGTACGCTGTCCCAGTTGTATTTGAAAATTCTTGACCACAAGAACTCAATAAACTGATACAAATCGCAATCGCTGAAAAAAGTTTAATGCTTTTCATATTATTCATGTATTTTATTTTACTTTCAATTCGCAAATTTACTATATAAACGTAATTTATTTAAAAAGTTACATTTTTTATTAAAAAGAAGGACAAGATATTGTCTTAAAGGTAACTGGTTTGGATTTACAATTTAAATTTAAACCTAGTGAAACTTCGTGTGAACCTCCTGATACACCATTGTTTAACTTAGATACAGTTATGTCATAACTATAACCAATTTTAAATGATCCTGTATTAATTCCAAGTGATAAAATAAATGCATCTTTATTTCTTAACCATGCTCCAAACGTAAAATTACTATACTTTACATAAGTACCAATGTTTAATTCTTGAAAACCATTCTGATATTGATATATAATATTAGGCATGATAGAAGTTTGGTTATTATATTTTGATTTACTTCCAATTCTAATTTCTGCACCAATGTGTCCTGTAATTCTTACAGGTGTGTATGAATGACCTTTAATCATTGATTCATCAGGTCTATTTAAATGGTGAGCTGAAACACCAAAAAATAAATGTTTCGTATAACCTAGGATACCTGCTGAAGCGTCAAAATAATTTGTTGAACCTCCTCTTGGTTGATCGCCTGAATTATATATAAATCCTTTTCTTGGATCAATCATATCTCCAAATGTTAATTTATTCCAATCTAACGATTTTTGATAGTATGATGCCTGAGCACCAAAACGTATTGAAAATTTTCTAGTGACTTTTAAATGATAAGAATAAATTAATCCTAACATAGTAGTTTTAATTGTCCCTTCACCTTGCTCATCATGTGTAGCTAAAACACCAATTCCGCCAGATAAATTTTTAATATGTTGGTCATATCCTGCACTGTAAGTCGTGTAATTACCTGATAGGCTAGGCCATTCATTTCTATAATTTAAAGCAAATCTTGGGCAGTTATTTGAACCCGCAAAAGCAGGGTTTAAATACAAGGGGTTTGCATAAAACTGTGTAAAAGTAGGGTCTTGAGCTTTCGCTGATTGACTTACTATCACAGTTATAATTATTACAATAATACTTTTCAAATTTTTCATTAATAGTTTTTAAATGAAATACCAGAATTATAATTTTCTTAACGATATTTTCGCCTAAGAAGTTACAAATATTGCAATTCGTTTATAATAATCAAAGATTATTTTCGTTTTTTTACAAATGAATTCAAATCTTAATGATATTTGCATCTTCAAAAACATATATTTATGTATATAAAAAGAATTATATTTTTTTTAATTTTTATACTTTGTTGTCTTTCATTAAATGGTCTTTATAGTCAGGAAACATTGAAAATTAACATTGAATGGGAGCTGCCTAAATCTATTGAATACCAAGGAGTTGTGATAATTGCACCATCTGTTAAAAATCAAAATTTTAATTTCAATAAACCAAATTGTTATTTTGTTCAAAAATTTAATGGACCAACTAATACATTAATTTCAATTCTTGATTTTAAAACTGAAGATGCTTTGAGTGATGAAATTAATTATTTGAACTCTCAAAATATTATTGTTGATGAAAAAATGGATGTTAATTGTAAAATTACTAATTCAAAACATGAATTATTTTCTGTTATAAATCTATTTCCATTTATAAAAGTTGAAAATAAAATTAAAAGAATTTTAGAAGTTAATTTTAAATTCCAAAATAGTACTTCAACTTTTTTAAAATCAAAAGAAAAGATATTTACGAATTCATCAGTTTTATCTAATGGTTTTTGGTATAAAATTGGAGTGTCATCTGATGGAGTTTATAAGTTGGATAAAACTTTTTTAGAGGGGTGTGGTATAAATATCTCTAATATTAATCCAACTAAAATAAATATTTTCGGAAATGGTGAAGGAAAATTACCTGAGCTAAATTCTATAAAAAGAACAGATGATTTAGCTAAAAATGCAATTTTTATATCAGGTGAAGAGGATGGTGTTTTTAATGATGAAGATTATATCCTTTTTTATGGTTGGGGACCTAGTAAATGGATAAAAGATCAGAATGGCGATTTTTTTAATGATAAGAACATTTATTCTGATGTTTCATATTATTTTATAAATATTAGTGATAATGATGTTCCTTTAAGAATGACATATTTAGAATCTACCACTTTGATTTCAAATAAACAGGTTGATTCATATAATTATTTTGATGTTCATGAAAATGATCTTATTTCTTTAGTAGGAGGTGGTCAAAGGTGGTATGGTGAAAAATTTGATGAAAATTTAATCCAAACTTTTAATTTTGAGATTCCCAATATTACTAGTGATGAAGTTCAATTTGATGTTTCTATTGCTTCTAATTCAGAAACGAATGTTGGTACAAATCAATCTTTTATAGTCAATGAAACTATTTTGAAATCTACTACTTTGCCAAGTGGTGATTTTGCAAGATCTGATTTGTCAATGTTTTTATCAAATCCTCCTGAAAAAATTCCTTTTAAAATAAGTATTACTAGAAATTCACCTGTTACAAAAGTTTATCTAGATAGAATTTCAATAAATGCTCGTAGAAATTTAGTGTTTAACGGTACTAATTTTAATTTTCGAGATATAAAGTCTGTTGGTGCAGGAAATGTAAGTAGTTTTACTATTAAGAATGTCCCGGTTAATATCAAAGTGCTTGATATTTCAGATAAACATTTTCCTAAATTTATTAATGGAAATTTAGTTGGCTCTTCATACTCATTTCAACTTTTAACTGATACACTTAGGGAGTTTGTCGCATTTGATAATTTGAATTTTAAGGTTCCTAATCGAGTTGGGAAAATTGAAAATCAAAATTTACATGCTTTACCTCAAGCAGATTATTTAATTGTCACTCATCCTGATTTTATTTCTCAAGCAAACAGATTAGCAGATCTTCATAGAAATACTGGTTTACTTGTTCATGTTGTTACAACTGGACAAGTATATAATGAGTTTAGTTCAGGTATGCTAGATCCAACTGCAATAAGAAGTTTTGGCAAAATGTTTTATGATCGTTCTAAGTCTAATTCAGCTTTATCTCCAAAGTTTTTATTGTTGTTTGGAGATGGTACATACGACCCAAAAAATAGATTACCTAACAATAATAATTATATACCTACTTATCAGGTTTTAAATTCTGAGAATTCAATTTCGGCTATGGTTTCAGATGATTATTATGGAATGTATGATGATAATGAGGCAATCGAATCTTCTGATTTATTAGATATTGGAATAGGAAGATTGTTGATTTCAAATCAAACAATTGCTAAGCAGCAAGTGGATAAAATAGAACACTATTTAAAAAATGGAACTAATTTATTTTCTGCAAATAATTCTAATTGTTGCGGTGGTAAAAGTATAAGTAATTCTACATTTGGAGATTGGAGGTTGAAAACGATACTTCTTTCAGATGATGAAGAAAATGGCTATTTTATTTATGAAGATGCTGAACCAAATTCACTTTACATTAAGAAGAACAATCCTGAAATTAATATTGATAAAATTTATTTGGATGCTTATCCTCAAATTTCAAATGCCGGAGGACAAAGATATCCAGATGTATTTAATGCTATTACAGATAGGGTTGAAAGAGGAGCTTTAGTAGTGAATTATGTTGGTCATGGCGGGGAGACGGGGGTAGCGGAAGAAAGGGTTATTACTACTTCTCAAATTCAAAATTGGAAAAATGTTAATACTTTAAATTTAATGGTAACTGCTACATGTGAATTTACAAAATATGATGACCCATCTCGTGTTTCAGCTGGTGAATGGGCATCTTTAAATCCTTATGGAGGTGCAATTGCGCTTATGACAACGACGAGATCTGTATTTTTTGGAGTTAATACAATTACAGGTAAGAAGTTTTATGAAAATGTTTTTTCGAGAGATCTGAATAATAAACCATTGACTTTTGGTCAGATAATGATGAATACTAAAAATGCATCTGGTTCTTCAGATAATAAAAGAAGTTTTACATTAATAGGAGATCCCGCTTTACGATTAGCGCTTCCTGAAATGCGAGTTGTAACAGATAGTATAAATTCTAAAAATCCACTTATTGATGGAGTAGATACAATAAAAGCTTTAAGTAAGGTGATTATTAAAGGGCATATCGAAGATTTTACAGCTAATAAATTATTGAATTTTAATGGGACACTTTCACCTACCTTTTTTGATAAATCAAAGATTAATAATACTTTAGGTCAAGATCCAACTTCTCCAATCATTAATTTTGAACTTCAAAAAAATGCTTTGTTTAAAGGGAAGGCATCAGTAAAAAATGGATATTTTGAATTTTCATTTATTGTACCTAAAGATATTGACTTTTCATATGGGAAAGGGAAAATTAGTTATTATGCCGATAATCAATTAATTGATGCTTCTGGTATGGATACGAATGTTATTGTTGGTGGTATTGATCATAATGGAATTGTTGATACAGAAGGACCTGAAATTTCACTCTATTTAAATAATAAAAATTTTGTAAGTGGTGGAATCACTGATGAAAATCCAGTTTTGATGGTGAATTTGTTCGATGAAAATGGAATAAATATGGTAGGTAATGGAATTGGTCACGATATCGTTGCGATTATTGATCAAAATACATCAAAGCCTCTTGTTTTAAATGACTATTATAGTTCTGATTTAGATACTTATAAATCAGGATCTATTCAGTATAATTTTTCTAATTTATCATTGGGAAGACATACTTTAACTATAAAAGCTTGGGATGTTAATGATAATTCTAGTCAAAATACAATTGATTTTATCGTTCAAGATAAACAAGACTTAGCTTTAGATCACGTGCTGAATTATCCTAATCCATTTTCAACTAGAACTCAATTTTATTTTGAACACAATCAAATTTGCAATGATTTAGAAGTTCAGATTCAAATTTTCACTATTTCAGGTAAATTGATAAAAACGATTAATCAATTGGTTTTAACGAATGGTTTTAGAAGTGAAGGTATTATTTGGGATGGATTGGATGAATATGGAGACAAACTTGGAACTGGAGTTTATGTTTATAAGTTAAAAGTGAAATCTTCAGAAGGAAAAACGGATGAAAAAATAGAAAAATTAGTAATATTAAAATAGCAATACAATAAAAGTTGCTGAATTACGTATATATTTGTCAAAGTGTAAAAAAATATATTTTATGAAACATATTCTTGTATGTGTGTTATTTCTAGTATTCTTTTCTGAGTTTTCAATTTCTCAAAAAACGGATACACAAACTAAAAGTGATTTACAATTAAATTCTATTACTACTGCATTACCTTTTTTATCTATCACTCCAGATTCTAGAGCTGGAGGAATGGGAGAAGCAGGTACAGCTTTGAGTCCAAATTCTACTTCGATTTACTGGAACACGTCAATGTTGAGTTTTGCAAAGAAAAAAGGAGAAATTGGTTTGTCTTATGTTCCTTGGTTAAGACAGTTGACGAATGACATAAGTTTGTCTTATGTTTCTGGATATGCAAAACTAAGCGATAAACATACTATTGGAGGGTCGTTGAGATATTTTAGTTTGGGTGAGATTACATTTACCGACAATGCTGGTGGTTTAATTAGAAATGATAAGCCAAGTGAATATGAAATTACAGGTGCTTATGCTTTTAAATTAAGTAGAAAAATGAGTGTTGGTGTAAATGCTGATTTTGCATATTCAAACTTAACAGGAGGTTTGGTAACTGGTGGTGTTAACACTAAAGCTGGTGTTGCTGGTGCAGCTGATATTTCATTTACTTATTTTAGTGAAAATGCTAAAATTGGATCTACAAATGGAGACTTTGTTTTTGCAACAACTTTAAATAGTATAGGGAATAAAATTGCTTATTCAGAAAATTCTAGAAGAGATTTTTTACCTATGAATATTAAGATTGCTTCTTCGTATAAAGCTGAAATTGATAAGTATAATAGTTTGTTGTTAGCTTTTGAACTTCAGAAGTTATTGGTGCCAACACCTCCTATATTTGCTCCAGATGGAACTACAATTGCTTCTGGTAAAAATAATGATATTGGTGTTATAGCTGGGATGTTACAATCATTTCATGATGCTCCTGGTACATTGGTTAAGGATGCATCTGGAAATGATGTTCAAAATTCTGATGGTACTTATCAAGTAGTTAAAGGGACAAAATTGAAAGAAGAATTATCTGAAATTAATATAGCAACAGGCTTGGAGTATTGGTATAATGATGTTTTTGCATTAAGAACTGGTTATTTTCATGAAAGCAAAAATAAAGGAAATAGAAAGTATGTGAATTTTGGAGCTGGATTTAAATACAATAATTTAGGTATTGACATGTCTTATTTAGTTTCTGTAAGTGGTAAAAATAGTCCATTAGCAAATACAATTCGATTTACTTTAAGATATACCTTTGGTGATTCTGTTACAAAGGAAGAAAAATAATAGAAATGAATATTAGAATAGGTTTTGGAGTTGATGTCCACCGTTTAGCGGATGGACATTTGCTTTTTATAGGAGGTAAACAAATTCCTTCTGAATTTGGTGCAGTTGGTCACTCTGATGCAGATGTATTGATTCATGCAATTTGTGATGCGCTTTTAGGAGCAGCTAATTTAAGAGATATCGGATTTCATTTTTCTGATACTGATCCTCAATACAAGGGGATTGACAGTAAAATTCTTTTGAAAGATGTAGTGACTTTAATTAAAAATAAAGGGTATAGTGTCATAAATATTGATTGTACAGTGATACTTGAAAAACCAAAATTGAATCCACATATACCAGAAATGCAAGAGATTTTAGCATCAATATTAAATGTAGACCCTGATGCTGTTTCCTTAAAAGCTACCACGCATGAAAAAGTCGATTCGTTTGGAGAAGGCAAAGCAATTAAGGCATATGCAGTTTGTCTTTTGAATAAAGCATAGAGTTTGTAATTATTAAAAAAGAAGTAAAGGCATTTAAAAAATAGCATTACCGATTTAATAATCTCGGTACAATGCTTTATCTTTGTACCACAAAAATAAACAAGATGAAAGTAAATCCAGCTTATAATACAAAAGAGACGTTGCTAGCTTTATATAATAAACCTCTTTTAGAATTGGTTTTTGAAGCAGCTACAATTCACCGTCAATTTCATAATCCTAGAGAAGTTCAAATGTCTTCTTTATTGAGTATCAAAACAGGAGGTTGTTCTGAAGATTGTGGGTATTGTCCTCAGGCTGCACGTTATCATACTGATGTTGAGGCTCATAAATTGATGACAGTTGAATCTGTTATTGAACAAGCTAAAAATGCGAAAGCAAATGGTTCATCTCGTTTGTGTATGGGAGCTGCATGGAGAGAAGTTAGAGATAACAAAGATTTTGATAATGTTGTTGAAATGGTTCAGGCTGTAAATGATTTAGATATGGAAGTTTGTTGTACGTTGGGTATGATGAATGAAGATCAAGCTAAACGTTTGAAAAATGCTGGGTTGTTTGCCTATAATCATAATTTAGATACTTCAAAAGAATTTTACGGAGATGTAATTTCAACAAGAGAATACGAAGACCGTTTAAACACGATTGAAAATGCGCGTAAAGCTGGTATTACTGTTTGTTCTGGAGGAATTATTGGTATGGGTGAGGCTATTGAAGATAGAGTAGGACTTTTAATGAGTTATGTTGAAATGGAAACTCCACCAGATTCTATTCCGATTAATGCTTTAGTTGCTATTGAAGGTACTCCCTTAGAAGATCAAAAACCAATCGAACAATGGGAGTTAATTCGTATGGTTGCAACGACAAGAATCGCTTTTCCAGAATCAGTTGTTCGACTTTCAGCAGGAAGAACTAAAATGAGTATGGAAGGTCAAGCATTGTGTTTTATGGCAGGAGCAAGTTCTATTTTTGCTGGAGATAAATTATTGACAACACCAAATCCTGAATTCAATGAGGATAAAGAGATGTTTGAAATATTAGGATTGATACCAAAAGCGGCATTTGCTGATGGTGAAAAACCGGTGACTCATCCCGATGCAATCATTGATGCGAGAAAAGCGAAAGAGGCTCAAAGAGCAGCTGATTTATTAGCGGCGAAAGAGGCTGGATTTGAACCGAGAAAAGTTTCTACTGTAGAGAATTTATAGGTGGATCAAAAACTTCAAGATAAATTAAATAAAAGAATAGATGAGGGGACGTTACGTTCCCTTTCTTCGTTTGATGGATATATTGATTTTTACTCAAATGATTATCTTGGGTTTTCTAAATTGAAATCAACTTCTGATGCCCCAACTTTTGGAAGTACAGGTTCTAGATTGATTTCGGGAACTTCAAAAGAAGCGTTAAAAGCAGAAAGTTATTTAGCTGAATTTTTTGAATCAAAAGCCGCTTTGGTTTTTAATTCTGGTTATGATGCTAATTTAGGTTTTTTTAGTTCGATTCCTCAAAGGGGAGATTTAGTTTTATATGATGAATTTATTCACGCAAGTATTCGTGATGGCGTTCGATTAAGTTTTGCTAATTCTAAATCATTTAAGCACAATGATTTGAACGATTTAGAATCGAAATTAGCTCAATTTGAAGGAGTTAAATATGTTGTTGTGGAATCTTTGTATTCAATGGATGGGGATATCTCTCCTTTATTGAAGATTTCAGAATTGTGTGAAAAATACAAAGTGTATCTTATTGTAGATGAGGCGCATTCAGGAGGTGTATTTGGGGAAAATGGAAAAGGATTGGTTTACCAATTGAATCTTCAGAGTAAAATTTTTGCTAGATTAATAACGTTTGGTAAAGCTTTTGGATCTCATGGTGCTTGTATTTTAACTCATCAAAATGTAAAAGATTATTTAATTAACTTTTCAAGATCATTTATTTACACTACCGCATTACCTCCTGAGGCATATTCTAGAATTGTATCAATTCTTCAAAATGAATTAATTGAAGAAGAACAAAAGAATCTTTATGAAAATATTGCCTATTTCCGTTCTAAAATAGATTCAAAAAAATGTGTGTCAGATGAAAAATCACCTATTCAGTTAATTAAAATAGGTGACATTGTGAAAACGAAAGTAATAGCTGAAAAAATTCAAGCAATTAACCTAGCGGTTAAGCCTATTTTTTCACCTACTGTTCCTGTTGGTAGTGAAGGAATTCGAATTTGTTTGCATTCCTTTAATACAAAAGAAGAGATTGATAAATTAATTCAGGTATTAGGTTAAACAAATTAACTTTTCCAAAGAACAGTTGCAGATGCTTGAGCTGTTGGCATAATTGTTAAATCGTTAATCGTTACATGTTGAGGACGTGTAGCTACAAAATAAATCGTTTCTGCAATATCTTGAGCAACTAATGGTTCAAAGCCATCATATACACTTGTTGCGGTATCTTTATCACCTTTAAATCGAACAATTGAAAATTCTGTGTCTGCTGCTCCTGGGGCAATATTTGTTACCTTAATTGAATGCTCTACTAAATCAATTCGCATGGCTTTTGAAAGGGCGTCAACTGCATGTTTTGTTGCGCAGTAAACATTTCCTCCAGGATAAACTTCTTTACCAGCAATACTTCCAAGGTTGAAAATATGTCCCTTTTTGTTTTGTTTAAGAAAAGGTATAATTGCTTTTGAGATATATAATAGTCCTTTAATATTTGTATCAATCATTCTTTCCCAGTCTTCAATTAATCCAGTATCTATCGGACCTCTACCTACAGCTAGTCCTGCATTGTTGATTAAAATTTCAATTGAATTTTTTATTTCAAGAGGAAGTGAATCAACTGAATTATTGACTTCTTCTAAATTTCGAACATCAAAGCATAAAGAACTAACCTTTATATCATACGTTTTTACTAATCGTTCTGAAAGCTCAACTAATCGATTTTCTCTTCTACCTGTAATTATCAGATTCCATCCATATTTAGCAAAAATAGTCGCGCATGCTTCCCCAAATCCTGAAGTTGCTCCTGTAATAAAAACGTATTTATTCATGTTTGATTTTTTTTAATAATTTTTCGTAATCTATTAATATTGCTCCAACAATAAAAAGGGCTAATTGAATAGGAAATCTAAAGCGAACAATTGCACCAGTAACAGGAGTTGTCCAACCAATTAATAATGCTAAAGCAATTGAGAAAATTAATAGGCATGCAATTAAATTTTTTGAATAAGCATCAAGTTTTCGAACAAAGATGATAGATAGTATTAAAAAGAAAGTCAATGTCCAAACTTCTAGCATTGCTGGATATTTAAGAAAACTACCACTATCTAAAGGGAATGGTCTAAATAAAGTATTCATAATTGCTTCAGGTGTATTTATTCCTAATTGCTTGAATGAGTTTTGAATTGCAGTGGTTTTAATATAACTATTAGTTCCAGGCATGATAATATGGATTCTCCATTTCTTACCTGTCGGTTTTAGATGTACATATACCTCTTTCTCATTCATGTTTACAGGTAAAAAAATGGCATCACTTTGGCGAATAAGTTTTACTTTATTACCTTCGATTTTTATGTTTTTGTACTGATGTGGTTTAAAATAATAGTATCCCTTTTTGCAATAGACGTGTAAACCTCCTTTTCCAACATTTTCTAAATAAAATTGTTTTCTAGAAATATTTTCAGTA
>CANCEQ010000073.1 GCA_947375085.1 Flavobacteriales bacterium | reverse complement strand
TGACGGTTATTACCATATAATTTCCCCATCTTTCATTTCAATGATACGGTCACTTTTGTGTGCAAATTCATCATCGTGGGTTACGGCGATGATGGTTTGTCCGTATGACCGAGTCAATTCTTGTAAAATATCGAAAACAATATCCGTGTTTTTACTATCTAAATTTCCTGTTGGCTCATCACCCATTATGATTAAAGGGTCGTTAATAAGTGCTCGGGCAATAGCAACACGTTGTTGTTGACCTCCAGATAATTTACTTGCAGGTTTGAGTGCTTGGTCTTCTAATCCTAATATTTTTAATTTTTCGTAGGCTCTTGCTTCGATTTCTTGTTCGCTTAATTTTCCCAATTTTATTGCTGGAATCATCACGTTTTCTAAACAACTGAATTCGGCTAATAAGTAATGAAATTGAAAAACGAATCCAATTTTCTCGTTTCTAATTTCTGCTAATTGATCTTTGGTTAATCCTGTAGTTAATTGATTGTCAATAAATAATTTACCCGTATAATCAGTATCCATCGTTGAAAGAATATAAAGTAGAGTAGATTTACCACTTCCTGATTTCCCAATCATCGACAAAAACTCTCCTTTTTTTACTTCAAATTCAATTTGTTTTAGGACTTGAAATTCAACTGGGTCGTAGAAGAATTTATTGATTTCTTCTGTTTTTAAAATCGTTTCCATCTTTACTTTCTTCTTATTTTCTGAATATATCAACAGGGTCAATTTTAGCGGCTTTTTTAGCTGGAATGTACCCTGCAAAAAAGGTGATGATTAAACCAATCACAACGCCTTGTACAAATTTTGTAGGTTCATAATCAACAGGGAAATAGCCAATATCTCCTCCTAAATAAACCCGCTTGAGTAAGGTAATTAATATAGTCGCCATAATGACACCTGCAATCACTCCCATTAAACCTATTGTAACAGCTTGGGTAACGAATATTCGGATAACATCTTTTCCCTTAAATCCCATTGCTTTTAAGATCGCAATGTCGTTAATCTTTTGAGAAACAGTCATATTCAAAATGTTGTATATTCCAAAACCAGCTACAAGTAAAATTGTCAATGACACAAAGGTGATAATCATTTTTCTCATCTTATTTGTTGCCATTAATGTTTCATTCGCTTGTTTCCAACCTTCTGCTTTATATCCCGTTAAATCGCTGATTTTCTTTGCAATTTCTTCTGCTTTTTCAGGATTTTTAATATTGACATTGATGTCTGTTATGTAAGAATTTCCTTGTTTCAATAACTGTTGTGATGCAGCTATGTTGATATACGATTTACTTTTGTCCGTAACTGAATTATTTGTTTTGAAAATCCCAACTATTTTAAACGTTCGATTGATTCCTTTTGATGAAGTTAAATTGATATTATCATTCACTGAAAGATTCATTTTTTCCGAAATCCCGCTTCCAATTACGATTCCATTTGGTTTCGATTTCAACAAATCAAAATTCCCTTCAACCATAAAAGATTTGATATCATACATCAAATTAGCTTCATCTGGTTTGATGCCAACAGAAAGACCCGAAATTTGAGATTTCCCATTGTTGTAGAAAACATTAGAATTCACTTGAGGGGTAACAACTACAACATCTTTTTGAGCTAAAATAATAGATTGAATCTTATCCGGATTAATGATGGTATTATTATTCGGAACAACTTTTGGGTTCACGATGATGTAATTATCTTTTGGGTCATTAACAAGTACTTGACTTATTTCATCGTCTTTGTAAACTCTTATATGTGAAGTGCTTCTGAAAATAGAAGTGTTTGAACTGCGATCAAATCCGACTAATAAGCTATTCATAAAAATATACACAGACATTCCTAACAAAACCCCCATTACTGCAACAGTCGTCAGTTTTTTGTTTGAAAAAATGTATTTTTTCGCAATTCGAGTATTGATATCTGAACTCATCTGTTTATGGTTTTAATGGAACTAAAACAGTTGATTTTGTAATTCCTGATACTACTTCAACATAATCAGTAGAAATAATTCCTGTTTGAATAACGACCGGTTCTTTCTTTCCTTTTATAGTTACTTTATTCCCAAAACCTAAATAAGCTCGAGGAATTAACAATGCATTTTTCTTTTCTCCGACTAATATATTAGCCTCTAATTGAGTCCCATACAATGATGAATTTAACTTTTGATTGAAAGTTACTTTGCAGATAAATGATTGTGTTTGTTCATCAAAAGCAGAAAGGATTTCTGAAATTTTACCGTTGTAAACTTTGTTTTTGTTCGAGTTCAATCGGATAAATACCAATTGTCCAATTTTAACTTTCCCAATATTGTTTTCATCGACATTTAATACGGCTTCTACTTGCTTTTCATTGGCTATCGTAGCGATGATGTCTCCTTTCTTTACATAATCTCCATTTGATTTGAATTTTTTGATAACGGTTCCAGGTTCAGTTGTGATTACTTCATTGTAATTCTGAATGATTTCATAATTTTCAGCTTGACCTTTAGAAGCAATTTGTTGTTGCTTTGCTTGTTGTTCAATTTGAAGTAATTGTTTTTTTAATGCATTTAAATTTGCTAACGAATTCTTTGCATTCAATTCCATATTTTCATATTCTACTTTTGCAATGCTTTGACTATCAAGTAATCGCTTGTATCTTTCTGCTTGAATTTTATCTTGGTTGTATTTATTTTCAGCAATTTGAATCGTTTGTTGCAATTGTTGAACAGCAGGTGCAGTTGAAGTCATATTCTCATTTGAGATATTTAATTGTTCTTTTGCCGTTAAAGTATTAATTTGATTGTTTTTATTATCAATTGTTGCAACTATTTTCCCTTTTACAACTTGAGAACCAATTTCGATTGATAAATTAGTAAGAATTCCATCTGTTTGGGCAGTAAGATTGTAAGCATTATCCCATTCTAATTCACCAGAAGCAAAAACCAATTCTTTGATATCTTGATTTTTAGGTTGAATCTCTTCTTTGCTTCCACAAGCGAAAAGCATCATTGTTAATGTAAATAATCCGATGTATTTCATTTTAGTTTCCATTGTATATTTCTATTTTCGTTTGATTAAATCCTATTGTTGCCAATGCTGAAATGACATTTAATTGACTCATTATTAAATCATTTTGAGAAATTAATAATTTATCAAGTGGCAATATGTTTTCGATGTATTGATTGTTGTTTTTCTGATAGGAATCTTCTTTCAGTTCTACAATTTTTTTCAAATTTTCTAATTGAGCGATAGCTTTTTCAGTTTCAAGTAAAAGTTGATTATTTCTGTTTTCATTTTCCTTTTTACTATGTTCAGCATTAAATTCAGCTATTTTTAATTGAATACTTTTACTGTGAACCGCTGTGTGCTTCTGAACATTTGTGGGTAAATCATAATTCACTTTCAAGCCGACATAATTAAAATTTACTCGATTCGAATTGGTTGCGTAAAAATTATCATTGCTCAAATTTTGCCAATTGTAAGAACTAATGAAAGACACAACAGGCATTTGTTGCAGACGAATTGATTTTAAATCTTGTTTAGCAATTTGATATAGAATGGATGTATTTTCTACCAATAATTCATTCTTAATCGTTGAATTTTTAGTACTTTTTTCGAAGTCAGTTATGGATTGAGAAAGGCTGGGTAGGATTTTATTTTCAAAAAACAATCCCAATGTTTGATGCTGAATTTGTAAAGTGTATTCAATTTGTTGCATCTTGTCTTTCAAGTTAATCAAATTGACTTCCGCTTCATTTATCTCTTGCTTTCTAGCTAAACCCTCATTGAATTTATTTGTGGTAATCGTCACAATTTTAGTAGCAATTTCAATGTTGGAAGCAACGATTTCTTTTTGCGCATTTAAAGCTAAAATATTGAAATAGACACCATTTATTTTTTCGAATAAATTCTGTTGATTGATTTTGTTTTGATTTTCAATTAGTTGCTCGTTTAATTTGGCTGATTTTATTTGTGCTATCGTTGCTAAATTTAAAATATCAAACTGCGGTTGAATTGAGAAAGTAGCCACATATTGTTGACCAATTGTAACTTGTTTAAATGTTCCAGCTGGAAGTCCGAAAGCTTGTCCAGGTAAGAAACTCACTTGTTGATTTTGATTATCAATTGCCTGATAAGAAGTTGGTATTTTAGGATTGATAGCATTTAATACGGATGATTTTTTTGTCAATTTAGCCAATTCAACTTGCAATGCAGCATTTTGAAATGTAAAATTGTTACTTTTTGTAAACTCAAATACTTCTTGAATGTTTGCAAACGATTTCTTTTCCTGCGCATACAAAGATGTGAGGAAAAGAAATGAAAAAACGAATAAAAATAGTTTAGATCGCATATTATTTAGTTTGAATTAATTTTAAAATACTTGTCAGCATTTTATCGCCTTCCACTTGAATATCAAATTCAAATTTTGACATTCTCCATTTTAACATAAATAATCGAACAGAACCCATTACGATGTGAACTAATTCTTCAGTTTCTAGCTCGTTCGTGAAGCAATTATCGGCTTGACCTGAATGAATAATATCCTTCAAATATTTCATTCGAATTGACATTAAACCCTTAATTGCTTGATTAATTTTTTCACTTTCTTCTAACAATCCTTCTGAAAAAACTGCGATAACGAAATAAGGCTGTTGTTTGAAAAATTCAAATTGATTTTGAAAGAAATGCTTTAACTTTTCAGGCGATTGAAAGTCATTGTATTCAGAAGCATTTTTATCCATATTTGCTGCTAAAAATTCCAACATACAAACAATGATTTCTTCTTTACTACTAAAATGACGGTATAATGCACTTTCAGAAAAATTCATTTCTTGCGCTAATTTCTTTGTAGTCAAACCATTAATTCCTTTTTCAGTCAGAATTTTTCCAGCTGCTTCAATAATTTCTAATTGACGTTTTGAAATATCTATCGACATAAATCAAATAAGTTAGTGAATACTCACTTACAAATTTAGAGTTAAAATTTACAAAACCAATTATTTTAGTATTTTTTTAATCGTTACAGTAAATTTAATCTCGTTTCATTTCGACTTCACAACGAATCTTCAAAGCTTCATTCATATTCTCGAACCCTTTTTTCGTATCGTTATCCAACATTTTTTTCATAAACGGAATTAATATTCCTCTAAAATGTTCGTATTGAATAAAGGTAGTAGTACCATCTTGATTATCAATCAATTTAAACGTATGTTCCCCATCAAAAATTCGAGATAAAAATAACTTCCCAATCCATCTAAATTCTTTTTGATTTTCAAATTTCAAGACTTTCGGTGTAAATTTCATTCCTTTACCTGTAGGAGGTTGTAAAAACACTTCTATTTTCTTATCAATTCCTGGATTTCCTTTCAACGATTTTATAAAAGGATTCCATTCTGGATATTTTTCAAAATCAGTAAAAACGTTCCATACTTTATCAATCGATGCATTGATTCGAATTTCAGTGTACACCATTTTCCCTTTCTTGATAATTAGTCCTTCAGTAGTAATTTCAGTTTTCATTTCGTTTTGAGATTGCGCTATTATCGAAGTAGAAATACCCACAAATAATAACAAGTTCAACATTTTGTTCATCGTTCTTTTATTTGAAACAAAGTTGAATAAAATCCAAGGCTCAAAACGTTAACATAAGATAAGAAAATGAATTTCTCTCTTCAGAGTAAAGAACAACAGATGGAATAAACAATAGAAATAGATGCAGTTAAGTGATGGTTCAACCTCTTCAAGGTTGTTAGTGAGGAGTTCTCATAACCGTAGGATGCTCCTACGGTTATGAATGGTTCAACTCCTTCGGAGTTGGTTAAACTACAAATAGCAAATTATGAAAAGTTGCAGAAACTAGGTATTATACAAATCATAAATTAAAAGAAATTTCACTCCTACTAATTACCAAAAGACTCATAACTCCAACGGAGTTAAACTATCAGTACCCGTCAGTACAACTGATGGAAGTCCCCCCTTACTCATCCAATAAAAAATATTTATCATCAAACTCAACTTTATTTTCAATGAGTAAACTCTTATACTCCTCTTTAAACTCTGTTTTACGATGATGTTCTCTTTGCTTTTTAATATAATTAATAATCATATCCGCATCCCTTACGCAATAAGTAAAAGCACCATAACCTTTTGCCCATCCTGAAAATAATGGGAAAAGAGTATTTTTTTTCAACCAAAGTGAAGAAGATATTTTCAGATCTTTCATAAAATCAGCCAAGGAAAGAGAAGGATGTAAGCTTACGAATAAATGCAAATGTTCCTCCATTCCATTAATTCGAAACAATTTACAATTTTTAGTTTTCGTGAATCCCCACATATATTGATAGAGTAAATCACTGTGTTCAAGAGGTAAGGTTTTATTTCTGTTTTTAGTACTAAAAACAATGTGATAATAAATTTTATTGTAACTCGACATAGGTAAATTTGTTTGTTAATTTACCTGAAGTTAAGAACTAAAAAGAAATTGCACAATACTTTAGATTGATTTTTTTTGATAAATACACTCAAAAGTTCAACCCCTCCAGGGTTGCTAGCCTGAGGTTCTTGTCACCGCAGGATGCCCCTGCGGTAATGAATAGTTCAACCCCTCTAGGGTTGGTAATACTACAAAATGCTAATTATGAGATAGTTGCTAATATTATACCTTATACAACTCATAAATTATAGAAATTTCACTCCCACCAATCACCAAAATACTCATAACTCCAACGGAGTTAACAACATCATAAAATATTAATTATGAGATGATTATTAAAAATCAAACTATTACATTCATAAATTAAAAGAAATTTCACTCCCGCCAATAACCAAAACAATCATAACTCCAACGGAGTTAAACTATCAGTTACCACCAATAAAATTGGTGGGGTGGCCTGCCACCCTCACACGGTTCCTTATCCGACTCAAACTTACAGCTGTAATCCCTAAATAATTGGCGATGTAATGCTGTGGAATACGTTCTATGATTTTCTTTTTATTACCACTGATAAGATCTATATAGCGCTCTTCAGGTGAAAGCATCAATAGTCCGACCATTCTATCTTCAAGTCCAATGGCAAGATATTCTGCAATTAAACGTCCGAATTTTTGCCACGAATTGCTTTTTTCAAAAAGTTCTAGCATTTTTTGATAAGGAAAAACTAGTAGTTCGCAATCACTTAAAGCTTCAATAGATAATTTGGATGGTTGACTAGTAATGCAGCTGATATAACTGGAAACAAAATGATTTTCAAAATAAAAATAAGTAGTTTTTTCCTCTCCATCTTTCAAATAGAAATGTCGAAGGGCTCCTTCTAAAACAAAACCAATTTCGCTCGACTTTTTACCTGCTTCAGAAAATAAAGTATGCTTTTTCAACTGACGAATTTCTATAAATGGTTCAAGCATATTCCATTCGTTATCCGTTAATTGTACGAATTTTTCAATTTCTGTTCGAAGCTTTACATTCTTTTCCATCATTGGTCTAACCATTTTTTGAACTCTGCAACTCTTTCTCTACTGACGATACAATTTTCAGTTTCAATAAAATCAGCTGTGATACTTAATCGTCCGTTAAAATAAGTTGCAATTTTTTGGATGATTTGAATATGAATGATTGTTTTACGATTGATACGGAAAAATAATTTCGGGTCTAAAATCGACTCTAGCTCATCTAACGTGTAATCCAATGTAAAACGATTTGATTTTAAATTCACTAAAAAAGTAAGTGAATCTTTAATCTCAAAATGATGCACTAAATCGATGGGAATAGAATCTAAAACTTGACCTTTCTTGACTAAAAAACGACTTTTAAATACTTGATTTTGAACTTGATAATTTTTAGCAATTGTTTCAATTAATTGAGGAGAAATTGCAGCTTTATTAAAACGTTGAAATTTCTCAATTGCATTTGATAAATCAGCAAATTGAATTGGTTTCAGAAGATAATCAATGCTGTTGTGTTTAAAGGCTTGAATGGCATAATTATCAAAAGCAGTGGTGAAAATAAGTGGAATTGAATTGTTGATTGTGGTGAAAATTTCAAAACTATTTCCGTCCGATAAATGAATATCTACAAATAGTAAATCAGCTTCTAATCCATTTTTAAACGCTTCAATACTTGCTTCAACCGAATCTAAAAATAAAATCACCTTTATGGATGGATTTATTTCTTGCAAAAGCAATGCTAAATGTTCTGCAGAAACTTTTTCATCTTCAATAATGACAACATTCATCTTTTAGAAATTAATGGTAAAATTACTTTAAAATAGTTTCCATCATTTAAAACTATAACTTCTTCATCACAGAAATGAGAAAATCTTCTTTTAATATTCTCTAAACCGATTTGAGAACTTTCTTCCTTTTGTCTTCTTAACTGAATTTTATTTTCAATAACAAGTGAATTATCTGTAGTATAAATCGCCACTGTTAATGGTTTCTGAATTGAAATCTCATTGTGTTGTATGACATTCTCTACTAACATTTGTAGGCACATCGGAAGTATAAATAATTCTTTTTTCTTGTTATCAATCGCGAAATTAAAATCAATACCTTTTTCGAAACGAATCGAAAGTAAATAAATATAATGGTTTAAAAATGAAAGTTCTTCCTCTAAACTCACTAATTCAATTTTATCATTGGCAAGTGCGTATCGATATACTTGAGAAAATTCATTAATAAATTCTACTGCTTTTCTATCTCCTTTGTATACCAACGCAGAAAGAATACTTAAATTATTAAATAAAAAATGAGGATTGATCTGATTTTTTAAATTTTGTAATTGAGCAATGGCACTTTCAGCTTTGTGCTTTTCAGTTTCTAATAAAGTCGCTTGTAACGATTTGTAAAACTGGATCCCTATATCAACAAGTAAAACAATAATCGTCACTAAAATACCCGGAATCAATATTGGATCATTGAATATTCCATGCGGACTTTTACCATCTTTATCAATAAAATAATGAGCAATTCGGAGGCATAAAATGACAGATGAAATGGTGAAAATAGAAGCCAATCCAAACTGAAAAAAGATTCTTCTTTTAGGATTTTCAAACCAAGATATTTTCTTATTTAACAGCGAATCAATTCTTAAATTTCCTTCAATTATAATTAATGTTGCAATAAGAATGAAAAACGTTGGTTGTAGATAACCGTGTGGAGGTCTTCGAATTATGAAACCTAAAAATATGCTGGAAATTAGTAAACCAATTCCCAACATATAAATAAATCTCTTCTTATTATTTCGCATAAAAGCTAAAACTGTAATTTGTAGATGAAGTTAGGAAAAAATCCTAATTGATATGTATATCGTATATCTTTCAGTTTATCATCGTAACTGGAAGAAAAAATATTTTTATGATTGGTAACATTTTGAATATCCAATGAGAAAGTTTGTGCTATTTTTCGTTTATCACTATTTAATACAAAACCAATTTTAACATCTAATCGGTAGTAATTAGCGTAATATGAACCGTAAATATCCGTCGATCTTTGTTCGTGACCTACCAAATTTGAAGCTTCTAAATCAATCGAAGTATATGCCCTTCCGCCTGCATTCGTATATTTTACATCCAATGAAAATTTATTGATTTTTTTAGCTCCAACTTTCCATTCTTTCCCAGCTAAAAAGTTAAAAACATATCTTCCATTAAAAGCGGTATTTCGTTCAATTCCGTCACTTCCTTTGTATTTTGAATCATAGACAGAAGTCGTAAACAAACCATAATACCCTTTACTAAAAAACTTTTCTACTGTTAATTCAACACCATAATTTGTTCCTGTCCCTTTGTTTACTAAACTATCTTGTAAATCGGTTTTGAAAGATGATCCAGTATTTAACATAGAGTAAGTACCTGAATAAGAAGTCACAGGAACATCGTATAATGATTGATAGTATGTTTCAGTTTTAATTCTCCACTCTTTATTCGGCTGAAGAGAATAACCTAAAACGAAATGGTGACTTTTAGTAAAATCTAAATTTTTATTGTTGTAAACTGTATTTCCACTTGGGTCTTGTGATTGAAGAAAATATACATTGATTGGTTGTGTTTGAGAATGTAAACCATATCCAAATGTGATATTGCTTTTTTCACCTGTAACATATGTTAATCCTAATCGTGGTTCTACCGAAGATGAATTATTCAAACTAAAATATTGAGAATGAACACCAACATTCATTTTTAATCGTGTAGAAATAGAGTATTTAAGATGAACATAAGCTTGCGCTAAATTGGTTGAATTATTGTAATCCCAAATTTGCTTGTAACTATCATTTAAATTTTCTTTCGTTTTGTAATTCAAATACAATCCTATAACCTCATCTTGTAAACCTATTTTTAAGAACATTTTAGAACTTAATTTCGTATTGTAGGAAGTATTCAGATTGTAACTTGTTTTTTCAACTGTATTTTCTTCTTTTATGAAAGATGTACTGGTTAAATCGTCTGTTTTATAACCTGCTTGCTTTGTATATGAATAATTCACTCCTATTGAAGAAGTAAAATAAGAACGTTTGTTCACTTGCTTGAAATGATTCAATCCCATTATCCCAATTTTACTAGTGAAATCTACTTTATTTCCATTTCCATAAAGTGTATTTCCACTTCCCCCTCCAATATTGATGGTACTATTTGCTAAAATTCCAAATGTAGAAAATTTACCAAATTTGGTTGTTCCACCATTTAATTTGTACGACAAATCTTGATAAGAGGGTGTTGCAGTTGTCCCAATGTCAATACCTGCTGCTTGTGCTACACTTGCTAATGCACGACGATAACCAATTAAATACGAAGACCCTTTTGCTCTATTAATCGGACCTTCAGTTGTTGCTTCAGCACCCGTAATTACTCCAGCTTGAATCGTTGTTTCACGTTTTTTATTGTTCCCATTACGTAATCCTAAATCGAAAACTCCTGAATTTGCGTTACCA
The DNA here is from genome assembly GCA_947375085.1 of Flavobacteriales bacterium. Next base: position 2,379 of record CANCEQ010000073.1, on the reverse strand, counting down.
TATTCGGCAGGAAAAGCAGATGTAAAAAAGTCTGAATTTTTTAAAAGGTTTGTATTTAATGCACTCACTGCTCCTCCAGTTGTTCCTACAGAAGCAAAATGATTTGGATTTGTAACGTTCATTCCATCTATTCTCCATAAAACTCCTACTGGAGAATTACCACGAATAACGATGTCATTTCTACTGTCATCTGGCGCGCTTACACCTGCAAAGTTTGCCGCTAATCTCGCTGGATCACTTCTTCCTCCTGCATATCTATTGACTTCTTCCATAGAAAAAGTACGTGCACTAACGGTTGCTAATTTATTAATTGAACCCGACTTATCATTTGCTTTTACGACAACTTCTTCCAGATTAGTTTTTATTGACTCCTCCATTTCAATGTCAACAATCACTTCTTTTCCTGTCGTTACAACCACATTGGGAATTAAAATGTCTTTGTATTCAAGAAACGAAACTGAAATATCATAACGATCTGGTAAGATTCCCGTTAAAGCATAATTCCCCAAACTGTCTGTTATAGTAGCTTTCTGAAGCGAACTTATCTCAACTTTCACTCCAACTAAAGGAGATTTAGACAATTTATCGGTTACTGTTCCTCTAATATTTTGTTCGTTATTTTGCGCCATTACAACGAAAGAGAACATAGAGAAAAAAAGAATGGTAATTTTATTCATAACAACTTTATCTAATTTAAATTCAACTGATTTTTAATTAATAAAATATAAAAATCTATAATTGAACTAGATACTTAAAATCCAAACTCTTTAAAGAAGCTAAAAAAAAGGTTAAGTTGTAGAAAATATAAGTTAGGTTGAATGATAAAAAACAAGTCAACCACCAACTAAATGATTATAGATTTATTACATATCTACTGAAGTAAGAGAAATTATCAACCGTTACTTCTGTCATAGAATTCAATATACCAGAGATCATTAATTTTATATCGCCAAGTTCCACTATTTAAAAATGAAACTTCTCTTTGTTTCACTCTAATTTTTTTTTCAGGGATATAATGAAGAGTATATGTTTTTCCATTTAATCTGTAGGAATTAAGAATAATTGTGTAATTCTTTAAACCATTTTGTTCATTGCTAATATTTATAATTTCGAATGAATTCAAAATATCAACAATTTCATTTGGGACTTCAATTTTTGGTGATGAATAACCAACACTATATTTGTTTGTTTTCTTATTAAGATAAACCTCTGCATTCTCCCAACTAAAGGATATTTTACCATGTAAATTCTGAACACTATCAACAAAAGATATAACCTTGTTCTGATTTTGCGAAAAGTCTTCGACAAACTCTTCTGCTTTTTTTATTGCCCAAAAGTCACTGTTTGAATTATATTTAAAAACAATATTATTGAATGCTACATTTTTTCTTTGGGCTATTAAAGTTATTAAAATTCCAAGACAAAAAATAAAAGGTAAAAATGTCAAAAGCCTATTTCTAAATGGTAATGAGTAAATTTTAGATTTCAGATTAACAATCAAGAATGTAATTAAAAATAATACTAACAAAAGAATGATCAATTGCCATTTAATTATATTATAACCATAACTTGTTTGCACCCAAACACCATTGTCTGATAGAAATGTTACAACTATAAAAGATATAGAAATTGCAAAAGTTAAGTAGTTTAAATAGTTGACTAATTTTTGTATTTTACTTCTTGTTTCCAAATGATTTTCCCTTTTTTAATGTTAATAGCGTATGTAATTGGGAAAGTATCTTGTCCGTAGCCTGGACAAGATGCAAAATCCTCATTAAAAACAGTTACATATAAAACTTTATCATTACTATTTATTAATGGTGGATTATTGTAATAACTAAAAATACTGCCATCTAATGAAATTTCCCAATTTTCTCCAGTAATTTTCCATTTATAGCTTGATGAATCTTTGTTTAATTCAATGTTTCTATTTGTTATTTTAACCTTTGTTTTCTCATTTAAAAATTCAAATTGTTCACTTGATAAATTATTCAGTTTATCATATTTCTTTTCTAGATAATTTTTGAAGAAAACATATTTTGTAAAGTCATCGTGATATTTCTCAACGTTGATAAGTCCAATTGTGTCTAGGTTATAGAGTGTGCTTTTACCATCCCCTTTTTTGTTAATAGTTATTTCGTATGCAAATTTTCTATCACCGCACAGAAAATATTCCAAAACAGTATTATCGTTTTGAGAAAAAGGGAAATATAAAGCACATTCATTTTCGTTTGAGCATGGATAGTCAAGTTTGCTTTTTTGTCTGTAAGTTGCATTACAAGACATAAAGTCATAATACCTCTCATCCCATATTAAATTTAATGACGTATCTTTTTTGATTTTTCCGTTTTCAGAAATAAGAACATAATTTAAATCAAA
>CANCEQ010000072.1 GCA_947375085.1 Flavobacteriales bacterium | reverse complement strand
ATAAATTCTTCAAGTGATTATTATAAATTATACCATCAAACAGTTGATTCGTTAAAAGCATTTAATTCAAATTTAAAAGTTGGGGGACCGGGAGCTGCAAAAAGTGCTTTTTTCACTGGTGGAATTCATTTCACTATAAATCCTGAGTATGTCTCAAATTTTATGAGTTATTGTCAGACGAATACATTACCATTAGATTTCTATTCTTTTCACATGTATGATAAAAAGAATCCCTACAACATTAGAATTCTTTCAGATACTTTGGCATATTATCTTAATCAATATGGGTTTACCAATACAGAATTAATTATTTCAGAAACCAATATAAATGTATACAGTGGGTATGAAAATTCAGCTAAAGGCTGTTCTCATTTAGCTTCTCAATTGATTTCAACAGTAGGTTCACGTTTGAGTAAATTCATTTGGTACAGAGGGGTTGATTTAAATCCTTTGTGCAATGCTGATAATGGAGCAACTGCAAGTTTGACATTGAATGGATACGCTTATAAATTTTTCAATGAATTAAATGATTCGACACCACAATTTATCTCATCATCTCAAAATGAATTTGATAAAAGTAATGTCATGGATTCATTGAACAATGTGATGATTTTAGCAGGGAAAAATGCATCGAATAATTTAGTTAAAGTAATGATTTCAAATCACGAGTCAATTTATTCTACTATGAATATAGCTTTACAAAATTTACCTTTTTTAGCATCTGAAACTATTTCCGTTACGACAGAAAAAGTCACGACAAATGGATACGAAACTTCTACTTCTACAATGAGTGGAGCAGCATCAATGAACATCAATTTACCAGCAGTTACAGATGCTTCGGTATATTTAATTACACTAAAAAAGGAATCAACGAATTCACTTAATTCGATTTTATTAAATGAAAATGTGGGAATTTATCCAAATCCAGCTTCATCAAAATTGTATATTAAAACAAATTTAAAAGAGTTTAAAACAACTTTAATTAATGCTCAAGGGAGAATCATTTTAACTCAAAATAATTCTACAGAGATAGATTTAAATGAAATACCGAATGGAATCTATTTTGTAACCAATCAAGGTATTGTTGGTGAGTTAGAAAAGTATATGTTGACTGTCTTGAAATAAACTTAAAATCGGAATTATTTGGAATTCGATTCCAAATAATTCTGTTTTTTAAATTAATTTTTACAATGAAGAAATATCTTTCCAGTTTACAACTTCAGTTCCATTGCTTCTTTTTTGAGCCAATTCACCATTATAAACTAAAAGTGAATTTTGAAATCCAGTTATTTTTTTGAAATAATCTAAATTTTTAAAAAAATCGGTATTAATAGTTTTACCGGATTTTATTTCGATAGGAAGCAGAACTTCTTCATTATCTATTATCAAATCAATTTCGTGTCCAGCTTTATCTCTCCAATAATAAAGGTTAATTGGGAGTGCTTTATTCGTTCTGTTTTTAACAAATTCGGTTACTACCATCGTTTCAAAAATAGCTCCTTTTGCAGGATGTGTTTCAAGATGAGAGATAGTTCTAATCCCTAATAAAGAACACACTAAAGCGGTATCATAAAAATATATTTTGGGTCTTTTTACGATTGTTTTTTTAAAGTTGTTATAATGAGGTTTTAATAAGTAGATGATAAAACTACTTTCTAAAATCCCTACCCACGATTGAATGGTTTTTACATCAACACCTGTTTCAACAGATAAAGAGCTAGCATTAAATTCTTGACCTGTCCTACCGGCTAATAGTTTTATAAATCTTTCAAAAACGATTAAATCTGTTACGTTTTTTATTTGACGAACATCTCGTTCGATATACGTTCTGATGTAATTAGGACACCAATCATTATAAGGTATTTTTTGATCATAGATTGGAGGGTAAAATCCATTTAATAGTAATTCTTCAATGGTGTTACACAAGAGATTATTATCTTCTAATTCTTGAATTGAGAAGGGTAATAAGTTTAAAAAACCTACTCTTCCAGCTAGAGATTGCGTAATGTTTTCTTGCAGTAAAAAATTAGTGGAACCAGTCAATATGTACAAACCTTTTTCTGAAGAGTTATCTAATATTTCTTGTAGATATGAAAATAGTTCTGGACATCTTTGGACTTCATCTAAAATAGCACCTTTTGGATAGGTAGATAAAAATCCTCTAGGATCTTCCGTTGCAAATTGTCGCGTATCAATGTTTTCTAAAGATACATATGGTTTTGATGAAAAAACTTCTTTTACAAGAGTTGTTTTACCTGATTGACGTGCACCAGTAACAGCAACACACTTAAATGTATTTGCTAAATTGATTAGTTTTTCCTTTGCAATTCGAGTTATCATACTTCAAAAATAGGAATTATTTGGAATCAGATTCCAAATAATTCCTATTTTTTATATTTTAATTTTATTTATAACTATAATTTATCCTCCCAAAAATCGCTTTATTATTAAGAAATTCTAACTTTGTAGAAAAATTATAAAAAGATGAGTACATACGATATTATTGTCATTGGTTCTGGACCTGGAGGTTACGTTTCAGCAATTCGTTGCGCACAATTAGGATTTAAAACGGCTATCATTGAAAAATATGATACGCTAGGAGGAACGTGTCTTAATGTTGGGTGTATTCCATCGAAAGCATTGTTAGATTCTTCAGAGCATTTTCACAATGCAAAACATAATTTTGAAGAACACGGTATTGAAATTTCTGGTTTGACAGCAAACCTTGAGCAAATGATTAAACGTAAAGGTGAAGTTATTTCTCAAACGTGCAATGGTATCAAATTCTTAATGGACAAAAATAAAATTGATGTTCACAATGGAATTGGTTCTTTCGTTGATAAAAACACAGTAAAAGTTGTTGATGGTGAAGGTAAAGAAACGTTACTTTCTGGAAAAAACATCATTATTGCAACTGGTTCTAAACCAAACTATTTCCCAGGAATGGAACCAGATAAAAAACGTATCATTACTTCAACTGAAGCATTGAAAATGACTGAAATCCCAAAAAGATTATTAGTTATCGGTGGTGGTGTTATTGGTTTAGAATTAGGTTCTGTTTATGCTCGTTTAGGTTCTGAAGTTGAAGTGATTGAGTTCGCTGATACGATTATCCCAACAATGGATAGAACATTAGGAAAAGAATTAACGAAAGTATTGAAAAAAGAAGGTTTCAAATTTAATCTTCAACACAAAGTACAAAGCGTTACAAATACAGGTGATAAAGTAGTTTTAAAAGCGTTAAACAAAAAAGACGAAGAAGTTACTTTTGAAGCTGATTACTGTTTAGTAGCAGTTGGTAGAAAAGCATTTACAATTGGTCTAGGATTAGAGAACGCTGGTTTGACAGTTAACAATAGAGGTCAAATTGAAGTAAACGATCATTTACAAACTGCCGTTCCAAATATTTACGCAATCGGTGATGTTGTTCGTGGAGCAATGTTAGCGCACAAAGCGGAAGAAGAAGGTGTGTATGTTGCAGAAATTATTGCAGGACAAAAACCGCATTTGAATTATAACTTAATTCCAGGTGTAGTTTATACTTGGCCAGAAGTTGCTTCAGTTGGTAAAACAGAAGAAGAATTAGTAGCTGCAGGTGTTGAATTCAAAGCGGGTTCTTTCCCAATCAAAGCATTAGGTAGAGCAAGAGCAAGTATGGATACAGCAGGATTGATTAAAGTTTTAGCTGACAAAAATACAGATGAGGTATTAGGAGTTCATATGATTGCACCTAGAGCGGCTGACTTAATTATGGAAGCAGTTGTAGCGATGGAGTACAGAGCTTCAGCTGAAGATATTGCTAGAATTTGTCACCCTCACCCAACTTACTCTGAAGGAGTAAAAGAGGCGGCTTTAGACGCAACGGATAAAAGATCATTACATGCTTAACTTCGACCAGGCTCAGTTGGCGCAAAACGACTAGACCAGGCTCAGTCAATGTAACTGAAATATAATAGATTGAAAGGGAATATGGTATACTGTATTCCCTTTTTTAATGCCATTTTTTTAGGTTAGTAATAAGTTGAATCAATTAGTAATTCTTAAGTTGGATTAATTTTTTTTGTAAAAATTGTTATTTGAGATTAACAATGATTGAATGATATTGAAATTCACAATTAGCAAAATCAAACTAATTAAGAATTCGACATCCAAAATCAAACATCCAAAATCAATTATCTTTCCCTAACAATCAACCGTTCAAAACTACTAGCATCTAGCTGTAAATCATCGCTTATCATAAGTTACATTTGTAAGTTATCGTACAAATAATTTCATAAATGGCAGAGAATCAATATACGGAAGACAATATACGGTCGCTCGATTGGAAAGAACACATTCGCTTGCGTCCGGGTATGTACATTGGTAAATTGGGCGATGGAGCAGCAGCCGATGATGGTATTTACATTCTTGTAAAAGAGGTTGTTGACAACTGTATCGACGAATTCGTAATGGGGAACGGGAAACGTGTCGACATCAAGATAAAAGATGGTGTTGTATCAGTTCGAGATTACGGTCGAGGAATTCCTTTAGGGAAAGTAGTTGATGTTGTTTCAAAAATGAATACCGGTGGTAAGTATGATTCGAAAGCCTTTAAGAAATCGGTAGGTTTAAATGGGGTCGGAACAAAAGCGGTAAACGCACTTTCATCTAGCTTCAAAGTTTATTCTGTTCGTGATGGAGAGAAAAAAGGAGCTTCTTTTGCAAGAGGTGAATTGGTAGATGATCTTCCGATGGAAAAAACAGATGAATCTAACGGTACGTATGTTGAATTCATTGCAGATGAAACTATTTTCAAAAAATATGCTTATAAAACACCATATTTAGCGAAGATGATGTGGAATTATTGCTACCTGAACAGAGGGTTAGCAATGTATTTCAATGGTGAAAAATTTCAATCAAAAGATGGGTTAAAAGATTTATTGGAAAATAATATGGATGGAGATCCATTGTATCCAATTATCCACCTTGAAGGAGAAGATATAGAGGTAGCTTTTACACACGGAAGAACATATGGTGAGGATTATTATTCTTTCGTAAATGGTCAGCATACAACACAAGGAGGGACACATCAAAGTGCTTTCCGTGAGTCGATTGCAAAAGTGATTCGTGATTTTTACAACAAGAATTATGAAGCATCCGATATACGTCAATCGATTGTCGCTGCAATTTCTGTGAAAGTAGTAGAGCCCGTATTTGAGTCTCAAACAAAAACAAAATTAGGATCGCAAGAAATTGAGCCAGATGGAAAATCAATGCGTGCTTTTATTAATGATTTCTTAAAGGAATCGTTAGATAATTATTTGCATAGAAATCCAGAATCAGCTGAATTAATTGAACGAAAAATAAAACAATCTGAAAGAGAAAGAAAAGAACTTTCAGGTATTCGTAAAATAGCGAGAGATAGAGCGAAAAAATCGAATCTACACAATAAAAAATTAAGAGATTGTAGAATACACTTAACGGATTTAAAAGATGAACGTCGCGAGCAAACGACTTTGTTTATTACCGAGGGAGATTCTGCGAGTGGTTCGATAACGAAATCGAGAGATGTAAATACTCAAGCGGTATTCTCTTTGCGTGGTAAGCCGTTGAATTGTTACGGGATGACCAAAAAAGTAGTATACGAAAATGAGGAATTCAACCTCGTACAAGCTGCTTTAGACATCGAAGACGATATGGATAATTTGCGTTACAACAACATTGTAATCGCAACCGATGCCGATGTCGATGGTATGCATATTCGAATGTTGTTATTGACCTTCTTCTTACAATTCTTTCCAGATTTAGTAAAAAGAAATCACGTATATGTTCTGCAAACACCATTGTTTAGGGTTCGAAATAAAAAGAAAACAATTTATTGTTATTCGGAAGACGAAAGAAGAGCAGCTTTAGAAGAGTTAGGAAAGAATCCAGAGATTACTCGATTCAAAGGTTTGGGAGAGATTTCACCAGACGAATTCAAGCATTTTATTGGTGCTGACATTCGTTTAGAACCAGTGATTTTATCGAAAGATGCTTCAATCGATTCGATACTTTCATACTATATGGGGAAAAACACTCCAGAACGTCAAAATTTCATTATTGAGAATTTGAGAGTTGAAAAAGATTTAGCTCAATCAAATGAAGAAATGGAAGACGAGAAAAAAAATGATAATGATAATATAGAAATAGCTTCATAAGATGGCGGAAGACGAATTGGAAGAAAATACTGGACATTCAGAAGATCCTTTAAATCCGTTTGAAGGGAAATCGATTGATGATAAAATTGTACCAGTAGGAGGATTGTACGAAAGTTGGTTCTTGGATTATGCTTCATACGTAATTCTAGAAAGAGCGGTTCCGTCTTTATGGGATGGGTTAAAACCGGTTCAGCGAAGAATTCTTCACTCAATGAAAGAATTAGATGATGGTCGTTACAATAAGGTAGCGAATATCATTGGAAATACGATGAAATATCACCCACACGGGGATGCTTCAATTGGAGATGCTTTGGTACAGTTAGGTCAAAAAGATTTATTAATCGATTGTCAAGGAAACTGGGGTAATACCTTAACAGGTGATGGCGCTGCAGCTCCTCGTTACATCGAAGCTAGAATTTCAAAATTTGCTGCCCACGTTGTTTTTAATCCAAAGACAACCAATTGGTTAACAAGTTACGACGGAAGAAATAAAGAGCCAGAACATTTACCAGTAAAATTCCCATTGTTGCTTGCGCAAGGAGCGGAAGGAATTGCAGTTGGTATGGCGTGTAAGTTTTTACCTCACAATTTCAATGAATTAATTGAGCAGTCTATCAATCATTTAAGAGGAAAAAAAGTAGAGATTCTACCTGATTTCTTAAATGGAGGAATGGCTGATTTCTCGAACTATAATGATGGTTTAAGAGGAGGTAAAGTTCGCGTTAGAGCAAAAATTAAAAAATTAGATACAAAGACATTAATCATTACTGAAATTCCGTTTGGAACTACAACAGGTTCATTAATTGAGTCGATCATCAAAGCCAACGAAAAAGGGAAAATTAAGGTCAAAAAAATAGAAGATAATACAGCGGCAAATGCTGAGATTATTATTCATTTAACACCTGGAGTTTCACCTGATAAAACCTTAGATGCGCTTTATGCATTTACGGATTGTGAGGTAAGTATTTCTCCAAACTCATCTATTATTGATAAAGAAACTCCTCGTTTTTTAGGAGTGAGTGAAATATTAAAATTCAGTACAAACAATACGGTTCAATTATTGAAATTGGAATTAGATATTCGTTTGGATGAATTAGAAAGACAATGGCATTTTTCAACGTTAGAGAAAATCTTTATTAACGAAGAGATGTATATTGACTTTAAGCATTATGCTGATAAAACAGAGTTATATGCTTATTTATATAAACGATTCGAACCATTTAAAGAACGTTTGATCAGAGAGATAACAGATGAAGATTTGTTGAAACTGACTCAAATTCAAATGATTCGTATTACTCGTTTCGATGGAAGTAAAGCTGATGAAGCTTTGTTGAAAATTGAAGAAGAAATGTTGGCAGTGAAAGAAAAGTTAGCCAACTTGGTTGAGTATGCGATTGATTATTTCAAAGACCTTAAAAAACGTTTCGGAGAGGGTAGAGAACGTAAAACAGAAATCAAACAATTTGATACAATTACTGCTTCTAAAGTAATTATTGCGAATCGTAAGTTATACGTAGATTACGAAGAAGGATTCATAGGTTACGGATTAAAGAAAACAGAAGCTGTAAACGATTGTTCGGATATAGATGATATTATCATCTTCTTTGCTTCAGGTAAAATGATGATTACCAAGGTTTCAGAAAAGAAATTCGTTGGTAAAGGTATCGTTCATGCTGATGTTTGGAAAAAAGGAGATAAACGAACCATTTACCATTTAATCTATCAAGATGGATTAGGAGGAGCGGCGATGATGAAGCGTTTCTATGTAAATAGTATCACTAGAGATACAGAATACGATTTAACACGAGGAACTAAAGGTTCTAAAATGTTGTATTTCTCAGTTCATCCAAATGGTGAAAGAGAAGTGGTGACGATTATGTTACGTCCTCGTCCGCACTTGAAACGTTTACGTTTTGATATTGACATGGGGGATATGCTAATCAAAGCGAGAACTTCCGCAGGAAATAGAGTTACCAAAGAGATTATTCAGAAAATCACCCAAAAAGAAGTAGGTGGGTCTACATTAGCGGCTCGTAAAATTTGGTATGATCCAATCGTAGGAAGGTTAAATGATGACAATAGAGGTAATTTCTTAGGTTCTTTTAAAGGGAATGATAAAATCCTAACACTTTATAAAACAGGTGAATACCGATTGACAAGTTTTGATATTTCGAATCACTTCGATGAAGACATGATTCATATTGAAAAATGGCATCCAGATAGACCAATTTCAGCTGTTTACTATGATAGTGAGAAAGAAATCCATTATGTGAAACGTTTCTTATGCGAAATCACGACAGATAAAAAAGTATCATTTATAAGTGAAGGGGAAGGGTCTTATTTACATGTTGCTTCAACAGCTTACCGCCCGACCGCAAGAATTGTGTACAATAAGTTATTGAAAGAGACGAAAAATCTCCCTGACAATGTGATTCAAATAGCTGATTTAATAGAAACAAAAGGATTGAAAGCACAAGGAAATCAAGTAACGAAATTGAAAGTGAAAGAAATTGTACTTGAAATTCCAGAAACTGGATTAGAACCTTGGCCTGAAGATGTTGTAGTTGAATCAGAAACAACTGAAGGAGATAGTTCAGGTGAAGATGACGATTCAGATGATGATAATACTGTTGAATGGGATTTAACTGGCGGTGACGATGATCAGCCTACTTTGTTTTAAATATATAACCTTTAATAAAAAAGTCCATTTTAAAATTTAAAATGGACTTTTTTATTAAAGGTTATTGAAGTGATTATTCTCCAGTAATTTTAATTTTATACGTTGTAGAAATTAAACCAACTTTTACACCATAATCAACAGTTGCAATTTTAGTAATTCCACCTTTTTTCGCTGCAGTTGCAAGACTTAAATCGATATCTTTAGCTATTCCGAAATATACTTTTTTCTCAACGATACTTACTTTCGAAGAAGTAGCATTAGTAGCAATTCCAGGATACATTACTGAACAAGAAGTTAGAGACATTGAAAATGCAATAGCTCCAAAAAATATTATTTTTTTCATTTTGATAAATTTATGATTAGTTTCCTGTAACGATTAACTCTTTCTTTTGAAAGATGATGTAATTTGTTGTTTTTTCATCAATTGTAGCAACACCACCAGTTAATTTTCCATTTTTAGCAGCTTCTGCAGCTCCATAAGTTTTGTTTAACCAAAGATTACCACAAATTACAGTAGATTTAGATACTCCTGTTTTAGAACCAATAGGAGCACTTGACACTGCTACTGGTAAAGTTACTGAACAAGATGTAATTAATCCTGCAGCTAAAACTATTTTTGAAATTTTAAGAATTTTTTTCATAATTATTCTCCTGTTACAGTTACGGTAATTTTAGTTAAAGTTTGTTTTACATCAACAGTAGCAATTTTTGTAATACCACCATTTTTTGCAGCTGTTGCAATTCCTGCGTCAAAGCTTTGAGCAATTTTAGACTCAGATACACCTTTTTTTGTTCCAATTGGATTTCCTGTCGTTGAATGTGATTTGTACACCACACAAGAGCTTAATGATAAGCTAGATATAGCTGCAATCATAAAGAATCTAGATAGTTTCATATTTATATTTTAATAATTAGATGCGTAAAACTAACTTTTTTATTTTACTTAAAGTCAAATTCTGCCAATAAATTACATAATTAGAAGAATTTGTTATCAAAAAAAATATGTCTGAATATTAAAGTCAACGGTATCTTCCCTATATTTGCAAAATGAAAGGATGATTTCTCTCCAGAATGAATGAGGAAAGGATGCACACTGTCCGTGATAAGTGGTATTTAACATTCAAAAAAATTAACAATGAATTCAACAATGGAACAACTAACTTCACAAGACCTAATTCAATTAGAAGACAAACACGGAGCGCACAATTATCACCCACTTCCTGTCGTTTTAGCAAAAGGAGAAGGTGTTTACGTTTGGGACGTTGAAGGGAAAAAATATTTTGATTTCTTGTCAGCATATTCTGCTGTAAATCAAGGTCATTGTCATCCGAAAATCATTGGTGCAATGATTGAACAAGCTCAAACATTAACGTTAACATCTAGAGCATTTTACAATGATACTTTAGGTGTTTATGAAAAATTTGTAACTGAATATTTCGGATTTGATAAAGTATTACCAATGAACACAGGTGCTGAAGCAGTAGAAACTGCTTTAAAACTTTGTCGTAAATGGGGATATGAGCAAAAAGGAGTAACTGAAAATGAAGCTGTTATTATCGTTTGTGAAGGTAACTTCCACGGAAGAACAACTACAATTGTATCTTTTTCAAATGATCCAGATGCTAGAAAAAGTTTCGGACCTTTTACACCAGGTTTCGTTTCTATTCCTTATGATGATACTGCTGCTTTAGAGTTTGCTTTACAAGATAAAAACGTAATCGGATTTTTAGTTGAGCCTATTCAGGGAGAAGCTGGAGTTTACGTTCCATCTGAAGGATTTTTAAGTAAATCAAAAGCATTGTGTGAGAAACACAACGTGTTATTTATCGCGGATGAAGTTCAAACTGGAATTGCTCGTACAGGTGAATTATTGGCTGTAAATCACGAGAATGTGAAGCCAGATATTTTAGTTTTAGGAAAAGCAATGTCAGGTGGAGTATATCCAGTTTCAGCAGTTTTAGCAAACGACCACATTATGTCGGTTATTAAACCTGGTCAACACGGTTCTACTTTTGGTGGTAACCCAATTGCGGCTAAAGTTGCAATTGCTGCTTTAGAAGTTGTAAGAGACGAGAAATTAGCTGAAAATGCACAACGTTTAGGAATTCTTTTCAGAAAAGAAATGCAACGTATTATTGATGGTTCTGATTTAGTAACAACTGTTAGAGGTAAAGGTTTATTAAATGCTATTATTATTAACGATACACCTGAAAGTTCAACTGCTTGGGATTTATGTGTTGCTTTAAAAGAAAATGGACTTTTAGCGAAACCTACTCACGGTAATATTATTCGTTTTGCTCCGCCATTAGTTATGGATGAAGAGCAATTAATGGAATGTGTTGCAATCATCGAAAAGACAATCAACGAATTCAAAAAATAAAATTGAATTAATATAGTTAAAAGGCTTTCTGATTTCAGGAAGCCTTTTTGTTTTCCTCAACCTCAACTTCGACAAGCTCAGTTATCGGAAGATTATTTCAATCTCAACCTTATTCTTAACCTCTAAAAATCCAAGGTAAAATTTCAGGAATTTGATTCAAGGATTTAATCTGATAATCACTACAATGTTTTCGGTGTTTTTTGTTTGGGTCAAATAGTATGGTATGCATGCCTGCATTTGCACCACCAACAATATCGACACGCAAGTCATCTCCAATCATCACACTATTGCTAGGAATAGCATTTGCTTTTTGCATTGCATGATGAAATACTTCAGGTGCAGGTTTATTTTTCCCAACTTCTTCAGAGCAAACTATAATGTCAATAAAGGATTCAAACCCACAATTTTTTAATTTTCGATATTGAACTTCTTTGAATCCATTGGTGATAATATGAATATTGAAACCATCCTTTTTTAAGTCAGTTAGAGTCTCAATAGCGTGAGGGAAAATATTCGTTTGGTTGGGTGAAATTTCAATGTATCCCTCGTTTAGTTTTATATTTAATTCTTCGTCAACGATTCCGAATTTGTGTAATGTTTTTTCAAAGCGAGTAGTTCGAAGTTGTTCTTTTGACAATTTTCCTCGTCCATAAAGCACCCACAAATCGCTGTTTACATTTTTGTATTTATTGTAAAAGTCGTAGAAATTTGGGATTTTTTCTTTTAATCCAAGGTCTGAATATAAAATACGTAAAGCTTGTTGCGAATTCTTTTCAAAATCCCACAAAGTTCTATCTAAATCGAAAAATAAGTGACGATTCGAATTCATTAGAATAAATCACCAGAAAATGCTAAACCAGTCGTAATTAACGCATTCATAAAAATTCCGAAAAGAATTATGAAAAATGTTTTTTTCTCTTTTCCGTAAAATTTAGCAGTGATAATGCTTCCTAATGGAATAGACATAAAAAAAGGTGCATAGATGGCAATACCATAAATACCAAGTCTTTTTTTAATTCGAACGATTGATTTATTTAAAACTGTAAATTTCTTTTTTGTTTTTAATTCAATGCCTTTTTCAAGTGCTTCGTGATACAATTTATGTCGTTTTTCTCTCGCTCTCTTCATGAAAAACTCACTTGAGAAATAAAAGACTAAAGCACAAACGATAGCACCAGTTACACTTGCAGAATAGGTCTCAATAAAATTCAAACCTAATCCCGGACCAGTAAATGGAGCGAAAAGAAATTTTATTGTACTAAAGATAAAAACAGAAGAAAGAGCGCCCCACTTCATATCCTTAACATTTTACGCCAAATGCTAAATCTCCAGCATCACCTAATCCTGGAACTATGTATGATTGAGCTGTTAATTCCTCATCAATTGCACCAACCCAAATTTCAGTATTTTCTGGTAAATGTTCTTTTACGTATTCTACAGCGTCTTGAGAAGCTATAGCTGCAACAATGTAAATTTTAGCTGGTCTTCCTTGTTTTAGTAATGCTTTATAAACAGTCACCATTGAAGCTCCGGTTGCAAGCATTGGGTCACTAATAATAATTGTTTTATTCGTTAAGTCAGGAGAAGCTAAATATTCAACATGAATATCAAATTCTTCAATACTAGTATGTTTTCTATATGCTGAAATGAAAGCACTTTCCGCTTTGTCAAAATAGTTTAACATTCCTTGGTGCATTCCTAAACCAGCTCTCAAAATGGTTGCTAAAACAGGTTGCGTTTTTAAAACATTCACGTCAGCTTGACCTAATGGAGTAGTGAAAGCAACAGTTTCATATTCTAATTTTTTTGAAATTTCGTAACCAATAACTTCGGCGATACGCTCTAAATTACGTCTAAAACGCATAGAATCTTTTTGAATTTCAACGCTTCGTAATTCAGATATAAAATTCCCTAAAATAGAATTTGAATGAGATAGATTGTGAATCATAATTTACTAGTTTTTCATAAAGTTAATAGAAAAATTAATAAAGTTTAAATTTTTAGTAGAATGTTTATTGAAAAATACAAAGTCTAAAGATTTTAATTGGGTCATCAAAGATTCAAGATTTACATTCAAATATTAAATAATATTATCTTTGTACTA
>CANCEQ010000071.1 GCA_947375085.1 Flavobacteriales bacterium | reverse complement strand
AAACCTTTAATGTCAAGTTCTGGTAAAGGTCAATCGGTTATTAAATCAGTTGATGATATAGAAAAAGCATGGAACTATGCATTAGAAGGTTCACGTGGGGATTTATTAGAGGTGATTGTAGAAGGATTTGTAGATTTCGATTATGAAATTACCCTTTTGACAGTAACTCAAAAAGATGGAAACACTTTGTTTTGTCCACCAATTGGACATAGACAAGAGCGCGGTGATTATCAAGAAAGTTGGCAACCAATGCCCATGAATTCCGAGCACTTAAAAGAAGCGCAACAAATGGCAGCGGATGTGACAAAAGCACTAGGTGGAGCTGGAATTTGGGGTGTTGAATTTTTCGTAGCAAAAGATGGCGTTTATTTCTCTGAATTATCTCCTCGTCCTCACGATACAGGAATGGTAACTTTAGGAAATACTCAAAATTTATCAGAATTTGAATTACACGCTCGTGCGATTTTAGGAATTCCTATAAAAGAAGTGACATTAGAAAAAAATGGAGCAAGTGCTGTTATTTTGGCTTCTAAAGAAAACAATGCTTTACCTAATTTTATTGGATTAGATAAAGCAGCAGTAATTAAAAATACAGATTTTAAAATTTTCGGAAAACCTTCTACACGTCCTTACAGAAGAATGGCTGTAGCATTAGCTTTCGGAGAAGAAGATGTAAAAGAGTTAGTAGAAAAAGCAAAGTCAGTTGCTGGAATGATTACGATTGAGTAAAACTCTTATTTTTGAAATAATCGAAAATTGTTTTTAAATTACTTCTAGAAATTGGAAGTCGAGAGTCGTCATTTAATATTATTTCATTTGTAATTCTATCCAAAGCTTTGACAAATTTTGTATTTACTAAGTAGGATTTATGAATTTTAATAAAGATTGGATTTTTGTCGATTTGAGCTTCTATGTGTTTTAATGGTTTGGATATTGTTAACGGCTTATTGTCTGTAATTTGAATTGTGCAATAGGATGCATCTGCTTTAATGTATTCTATTGAATTTAAGTCGATTAATGAAATACCTGATAATGTAGTAACTGAAATTTTAGATGGTTTATTTTCATCGCTCTCTTTTATTTCAGAGATGATATTAGTAAGCGATTCTTGAAATTCTTCTACATCAATCGGTTTAAGTAAATAGTCAAAAGCTTTTAATTTTAGAGCGCTAATAGCATATTCGTTATAAGCCGTTGTGAAAATTATTTTGGAAGTATTTGAATTATCTTTTAGATATTGAGCTACATCAATACCTGAACCATCTAGTAGATGTATATCCAGAAAAAGTATGTTTGGATTGAATTTTATACAAGCATCAATTGTTTCCTGATATGAAATTGTTTCAAAAACAATTTCATATCTCTCTTCACAATATCTTTCAAGGTATTTTCTTATTATTCTTCTTGCGTTTTCTTCGTCGTCTACAATTCCTATTGATATCATTGTTTTAAAATGGGGATTATTATTTCAACTTTAGTACCTTCTGAATCACCTAGATCATTAATTAAATCATGAAAAAGTGTTTTATAAATTATTTTTTTTGACTTATTGTATGATTTTAGCCTCTCTTTTGTGATCTTTTCTCCATAAGAAATGTGATCTTTTTGAAGTTCATTTTTTTCCTTTTTAAGCATAGAATTTTTTCTACCAATCCCGTTGTCAATAATCTCACATTTTAATGCGTTTTCATTTAATTGAGTGATTATTATATCAATTTTATAATCAAATCTATTTTCAATAAAACCATGTTTGATTGAGTTTTCAATATAGGGTTGAATAAGCATATTCGGTATTCTAATATTTTGACTACTATTTGATACGTGATTTATCATTTCCCATTTAAATTTATTGGAAAATCGCATTTGTTCTAGGTCCAAGTATTTTTCTAAAATATCAATTTCTTTTTTTAATGAAACGGATGAATTTCTTGAAATGTGAAGTGTTTCTCTTAATAGTTTAGAAAATTTCGCCAAAAAGAATTCAGCTTTTTCATTTTCATTGTAGATTAAAAAACTTTGGATTGAATTTAAAGTGTTGAAAATAAAATGTGGATTCATTTGAGCAAATAATGCTTTTTGTTCGAGAATTATTAACTTTTGTTTTGTTTCAAATTGTCTTTTTTTGAATTGTATGAAAATATAAATTAATAAGGCAATAATAAATCCGATTAGTAATCTAAAATAAAGCGTTCTCCAAAAAGGTGCTTCGATAGTAAAATTTGTTATTTTTTGAATTGATGACCAGTTGTTGTTTTCATTTAAAAAAGAAACTTCAAGTTCATAATCACCATCCTCAGGATTTAACAAAATAATTTCCGGGATTTTGACGTAAGTCCATTTCGAAAAACTATGTAATCTATATTTATAAAGACCTTTTGTTGAAAAATTAATAGCTCCAAATTTTATTTTCACGATATCCTCAAAGTGAGGAATTGAAATCTTTTTTGTTAGATCTAAGCTTTTATTATTATTTAATAAGATTGAATTTAGTTTAATTTTGGTATCAATATTTGAACCCTTAATTTTATTAAGGGTGATTTTTGACAATCCATTTTTAGTGCCAATCCAAGCATAATTATTGTCTACAAAAATTGAGTTGATCTCGTTTGAGATTAAACCATGATGTTTACTGATACAACTTACTTTAATTTCTCCTGATTTAAGTTTAGTTAAAATATTAATTCCATTATTTGTGCCAATCCATAATTTATTTGAGTTATCAATAAATAAACAGCTGATATCATCACTTAATAAACGACTTTTAATTTTTGTAATTTTTGTATTTGATAATGTAAATAATCCACCATCCCTCGTCCCAATTAATTTACCCCATTTTTTAGAATAAATTAGATCAGTAACTCTATGATTAAACTTGTTTTGTTTGTAAGGGATAATATATCCATTTTTGCATTGGTACAATCCTTTCGTTCCTCCAAGCCATATTTGATCGTTACCATCATACATAATTGCATGAATATTATTTAAACTCCAGTAGTATGGGGTAACATCAATAGTTTTATTATTTGAATAAAATTTTGAAATTTTCTTTCCAATCCCAACACAATATTTTTCACCACTATAGATGTCTTTTTGCCAATAAATTGTTTTTTTAAGGTTATTTATAAAAGTGCCTTTCTCGTTCGTTAGAATTAGAGACTTTCCAGCATGTCCAAATTGTGTATATGCTATTGCATCTTCTTTATAACTAGACCACTTGTTTTTAACTATTATTTGATAATTATTACCATTGTATCCGATGTAAATTTTATCGTTTAATCCATTTATGTTTTTTATTTCATTGTGAATTAATGCATCTTTTTCACTAAAATTTTGAATACTCAAATTTGGTATAAAAAAAACTCCTTTTTCTAAGGTTGAAAACCAGTAACCATTGTTTCTGTCTTTAAATATATCTGTAACAGAATGTTTTTTCAATAACGTGGTTTTAAATATTGGTTTATTTTTCACATTATAGATTTGTACCCCGTTTTTGTAGGTTGAAACCCATAAATCAGAATCTATTTTTTTTATTTGAATAAGAGTTGAATTTTTAAAATCTAAGATTTTTAACTTTTTATCTAAATTATAGATTGAATTTGCCAACATTAAATAACTACTCTGCTTGTCGTTTGTAGTAATTATTTTGTTGTTACTGAATTTTTGTTTCAAAATATGAATAGGTGAATGGTTTGGTGTCGAATAAAAGATATCAATAAAAAGATAAAGATTTAGATAATCAATTAAGTTTAAAGACCAAATAGTTTTATCTTCAATTTTTTTGATATTTAAAATATCAAAGCGATTATTTATTTTCCCAACTTTACCATTTTTATCAATTTTTAAAAAACCATGAGGTCTCATAGATAAAAAAAGTGTACCATTTTTTTTTATAACAATGTCTTTATCAGGATGTGATCTCTGTGGTGAATATTTAACTATTTGATGGTTAAATATGTATTTTTTTATCGATCCATTTTCGTAATAACATAATTGATTTTCAATAGTTAAAAACCAAAGTCTTCCAAATGGATCTTTATATATTTGAAGTACAACATCATCAATTAAACCATCTTTTTTTGTATATGTTTTAAATGTTCTACTATCATATTTTACAACTCCTCTATCTGTTGCAAACCAAATATTGCCCTCATTGTCTTGCTCAACATCATAGGTTTCTGAGCTAGGTAATCCTTGTTCTATTGAATAGTTTTTAAAATTATAATTTCCTTGAAATGTTTTTTGAGAATAGCCTATATTCAAAAAAAACAAAAAGATGAAGGGAAAAAATAATTTCATTTAATAGCAAAGTTTTTGTAAAGTTAGTGCTTAAAATTAAAATAGGTCTGATAAATTAATACCAAACCTATTTTATAAATTATAATTTACAGGAATCTATTTAGATGCTTTTACTCTTTCAAGTTCTAAGCATTGAATAACTGCATTCTTTACATTTATAACTCCTCCTGTAACAGAAAGAGTAGCAAAATCAACTATTTTATCTGTACCTGGAATTTGTTGTTTTGATCCTTTGTAATTTGTAGTAGATTTTAGCATGATTTCTTTGATTTCATGCATTGAAAGTGTAGGGAAGTAAGATGATAAAAGTGCCGCTACACCTGCAACCATAGGGGCTGCCATTGAAGTTCCTTGTAATTCTTTGTACTCACTTTGTGGAACCGAATTGTAGATTTCATCTCCAGGTGCAAAAATATCAACTCCTTTTTGACCAAAATTAGAAAAGTCAGCTGCTAGATATTTGCTTTTAGTTTTTGTTGAAGCTCCAATTGTTAAAAATAAATCTAATTTTTCTTTTTGGAAACTGTAAACAGAAGTAGGGAAATTAGGTTCAATATCAATGTTTTTATTGTCATTTCCAGCAGCGTGAACTAAAAGAACACCTTTTGAGTTTGCATATTCAAAAGCTTCATATACTTCTCTTTGATGTGTAGAATATCCTTTACCGAAAGACATATTAATAATTTTAGCGCCATTATCAACCGCATAACGAATAGCCAAAGCAATATCTTTATCGTTTTCATCTCCATTAGGAACAGCTCTTAGAACCATTAGTTTCACATCATTAGCAACACCATCACCTCCTAAGTTATTACCTCTAATCGCTCCGATGATTCCTCCTACGTGAGTTCCGTGTAAAGCATCTGGACCTTCCACATTATTATTTCCGTATTTTGTATCTGTAAAATCATTCGGATTATCACCAATAATTAAACGCTCATCAAAATCGACATTTAGGTTAAACTCTAACATGTCTGTGATTTGCTTTTTTTGCTCTTCAATCATTTTTAATGAAAGTTCTCCAGAAAGTATAGCTTGAGCAATTTGTTTTAACTCTTTATTTTCATCAGAAGTTGGTTTCCATTTTTTCAAATCATCAGCAGTGTAATTTTCTTTACCTAATTCTTTTGATACTAATAAAGGAACATTTTTGATTAACATTGGAAGCATCTCAAATTGAGGTAAATATTGAGAGTAGTTAGCAATATCTGCTTCAACATCTGCTTTTACTTTTTCATATAAAGCAAATTCTTCCTTTTCTTTTGTAGAAAGAGTTGCAGGATCAACATCTTTGAATTTTTTAGATAAATCTCTTAAAATTCTAGTTTTTTCTAATGTAGCCCCATCAACATTTTCACCTTTAGAATTTCCTAAAAAATTCCAACCATTGATATCATCGACAAATCCATTTTTATCGTCATCTATATTGTTTCCAGGGATTTCTTTCGAATTTACCCAGATTTTTCCTTTTAAATCTTCATGCTCAATATCAATTCCTGAATCAATAACTGCAACAGTAACAGTTGTCGATTTTTTATTTTTAAGTTTTTTATATGCTTTTTCGGTTTGCATTCCAGCACCTTTTCCATTGTACCAATTTAAAATTTTGGGATTTACTTGGCCATATATAATATTGTTAATACCTATAGCAAACACTGAAAGCGAAAGCGTAATGATGATTTTTTTCATGTTTTATTGATTAATTAAAAATCTATTTTTTTTGAAATGTATTGCAAAAATGTGAAAAAAAGAGGAATACACAATAGTAATTTAAATGATTGGTTGTATATTTATCTTTTGTGGTAAATTATTCATTTAAGTGGTTTTAACATTTAATTGCAATAATTAATGAGTTTTAATTGTATTTAATTCATAATAAATTTAAAATGTTAAAGTTTTTATTTCTATTAATTTTCTTTTTTGGGTCATATTATTCTTATTCTCAATCTGTACATCCTAAATTTCAAGAGTATTTAAAATCAAATCCAGAAACGATTTCCTCTTTTTGTGTAAAGAGAGATGATAACTTGATTAAATATTTAATAGACAGTGAAATAAAAATTAAATATATGACTAATGATTGGTTATTTATATCAACGTCAGCTAATTGGATAAACACGAATATCAACAATGGAAAAATTAAACAATTGTATTTTGATTCATCACCAGCAGTTACTTTAAATGACACTGTTAGATTAACTCGATTTGTAGATCAAGTACATGCTGGATCGGGAGGTTTATCAATGCAGTATACAGGAAAGAATGTTGTCGTTGGAATTATAGATAATTCGATAAATTTTAATCATCCAGATTTTAAAGATATAAATGGGAAAACTCGTATTTTGAGAATTTGGGATCAAACAGGAGCTTCAGCAGGTCGTCTTTTTAATTATTATGGATATGGTCAACTTTGGGATAGTACTGATATTAATGCAGGATTATGTACGCAAGCTACACCAAATCCACATGGAACTCATGTCTCAGGAATTGCGGCTGGAAATGGATTGGCATGTGGAAAAAATAAAGGAATGGCGCCAGATTCTAAAATTGTTATGGTCTCTAATGATGGTAGTTCTCCTAATTGGGCGTCTATGGCAGTGGACGGATGTGACTATATTTTTAAATTCGCAGATTCATTGGGTCTTCCTGCTTCAATTAATATTAGTGTAGGATCATATTGGGGAAGTCATGATGGTAATGATCCAAATACGAAAGTATTAGAACAATTATTAGATGCAAAAAGTGGTAGAGTAGTTGTTACAGCAGCAGGAAATTCTGGTAATTGGCCTACTTATCATGTTAATGCTAAAGTGTTACCTGATACTAGTTTTGTTTGGATAAAAAATGATGCAACTGACTTAAATCCTAATTTTTTGAAAAACAAATTATTGTTTGATCTTTGGGCGGATACATTGAATGACAATTTTGAATTCGCTTTAGGTGCTGACATACCAGCTCCATTTTATGGATTTAGAGGTAATACTGTTTTTAAAAATACACTTTCAAACTTAAATGCTACTACATTTGATACGATTTGGAATGGTTCAAATCGAATTGGTGTTTTTGAAATATGGACTGAAATTGTAGATGGTTCTTATCATTTACAATTATATTCAGGTAGTCTTGATTCATCTACTTATAAATTAAGATTTATGACGAGAGGTAACGGGAAATATGATTTGTGGAGTATGTTTTCATCGAACGGAAATTCACTAGAAACAAATCTACCATCTTCATTACTTGTTCCTGAAATTGTAAATTATCAAATGCCAGATAATTTGCAAACAATAGTTACAGGTTTTCAATGTTCACCTAAAATTATAACTGTTGGTAGTATTAGAAATAGAGCTAGTCATATCAATAAAAACGGCCTTATATCTACGAATCCTGCAATAAATACCCCTGGTAATTTAGCTATAAATTCAAGCAGAGGTCCATCTAGAAATTTAATTTTAAAGCCTGATATTACTGCAAATGGTGAATTAGTATTGAGCACTGGTACAACCGTTTTTTTAAATAATCCAAATAAAAAGAATTTAGTTGATATTGACAATTGGCATTACAATAGTAGTGGTACATCAATGGCTTCACCAGTTGTTGCAGGTATAGCAGCTTTATATTTTGATAAATGTCCAAATGCAACTTATAGCGATTTTAAAAAAGAATTAATTAATACTGCAACATCTTCCAACTTTACAGGTGTATTACCAAATTACTCTTATGGTAATGGTCATCCTCATGCATTAAATTTATTATTAGGCTCTAAAAATATACCTATATTGGGTAGTGCTGGAATTTGTACTACTCCAGTAAATTTGAATTTAGCGACTACTTTTTCAAATGTTGATTCGATCATTTGGTCAAATGGTGTTAAAACTCCCACATTAACGACTCAAATTCCAGCAAAATATTCAGCTAAAATTTATTATGGAAATGGATGCTCAGTTCAATCTGATACATTGAATTTGGTTCAATATCAAGTGCAGTCTTCACCTGTAATTACAGATAATATTGGTGTTGTAACATCTGATTATCAACAAAATTATCAATGGTCTTTAAATGGTATTCCCATTGTTGGAGAAAATAAACAATTACTTTTTATATATCCTCCTTATGGTACTTATAGTGTCTCGACAACTAGCATAAATGGGTGTGTGTCAAATTCAAATAGTATCGTTATTAATGCCGGAATTAAAGAAGCTAAAATTGATATAGGTTCTATATTTCCAAATCCTACAAATAATGAATTTGAAATTCTAACGAATGAGAAAATAAAAGAAGTTAGATTGATGGATTTAAACGGTAAAAATTTGTTTTTGAATGTTCTTAATGATAGTCGCTATTCGGTTTCACACTTAAAAGTAGGGACGTATATAATTGAAATAGAAACAGAAAAAGGAATTTTTCATTCAAAAATTATTAAAATGTAAATTGTATCTCAAGTTTTTTTACTTTTGATACCATAATTAAATTAAACAAATGAATTTATCAGGCATTATTGCAATATCAGGAAGACCAGGATTATATAAAGTAATCGCTCAAGGAAAAAACAATGTAATTGTTGAATCATTAGTGGATAGAAAACGTTTTCCAGCGTATTCATCAGATAGAATATCAGCTTTAGAAGATATTAGTCTATATACATACGATGAAGATAAGCCTTTGAAAACAATTTTCAAGTCAATTTATGAAAAAGAAAATGGGGCAGAAGCAATTTCTCATAAAGATAGTGATGATAAATTAACAGCTTATTTATTGGAAGTACTTCCTAATTATGATCAGGAGAGAGTGTATGTTTCT
This sequence comes from Flavobacteriales bacterium, assembly GCA_947375085.1. The sequence goes on along the minus strand of CANCEQ010000071.1, from coordinate 4,282 downwards.
GATATCAAAAAAGTCTTTCAATGGTATAATTTATTGCATAAAGCAGGTGAGTTGAAATTAAAAGAAGTTGAAGGAGCTGTTGAAACTAAAGTTGAAGAAGTTGAAAATTCAGAGGTTGCTAACCAAGAGGTGAAACCAAAAGTTAAAAAGACTACGTCTGCAAAAGAAACTAAAGAAGTGAAAGAAAAAACAGTTAAAGCTAAAGCTACTGCTAAAAAATAATATAATTAACATAACTTTTTAAAAGGTCAGTATAGTAATATGCTGACCTTTTTTTATGATTCTATAATGGTAATCAATTGTTTAGTTGTACTTTTCCAATTATAATTAGCTTTTACAAAAAGTTTTCCTTGTTCGGCAATTTTTGAATAAAATAATGAGTCTGAAAGTAGTTTTTCAATTGCTTTTATGAATTCTTCTTTCGAATTAGCGACAATAATTGATTCATTTTCCGTAGCTTTTATTGCATTGTTTGCTAAAGTTGTAGTAATACATGGTATACCCATAGCCATCGCTTCAATTAATTTATTTTGCATTCCTGTTCCAATCATCATTGGGGCAACAAATATTTTTCCTTGCGCATATGATGTGCGAATGTCATCTATCCAACCAGAAACGGAAATAGCTGAATTGTTTTTTGCTAATTTGAGTATGGATGAATGAGGGTTTGCTCCTGAAATTAGGAAGGAGATAGTTGGAATTGAGTTTGTTAATATGGGTAATAATTCAGTTGAAATGTAGGTGGCAGCTTCAATATTGGGCGCATAACTCATATTTCCAACGAATAAAAGCTCGTATTTTTTCTCTTCATTCAACGTTTCAAAAAAAGAATTATCAACACCATTTGGAATACACTTTATAGTTGATTTTTTTGGATGTAAAATCAATTCTCTATCTTGATCACTGATGATGATGTGATTCTCAAAATAATCAAAAATTTGTCTTTCATACATCGCTAGTCGTTTCGATTCTATTTTAAATAGCCATTTTGAGTAAAAAGGAGCTTTTTCAATTCTTCTTTCAATACCTTTTGAAAGAGCATCCATATAATCGATTGTTTTTTTACAATGATGATAGTTTTTAACGAATTCAGAAACTCTAATCAATTGACAATAAATATGATCCGGTTTTATTTCATCTAGAATTTTATTGATTCTATACTTGTTTTTACTCGAATAAAAATATCCAATTTGAAATGGTTTTTTAGTAAAAAGTTGGACGAAAAGATTAAAAGCAATCGATATTTTTGATAATCTGAAAATATAAATAGTAGAACAATATTTTCTTAATTGCTCAATAGACTCTTTACTTACTTTTGAATCGGTTGTTGCAATTAATGTGATCGAATAGGTGGACGAAAGTTCTTTAATCTGATGAAATGCACGCAGTTTATCTCCCTTCTCTAATGGAAAAGGAAATCGAGAAACTATAAAAACTAGTTTTTTACGATATGGTTTTGATGAATCCAACTATTTTTTTAGAGATTGCTTCTTCTGTGTAATTTAATTTTATTGTGTTTTTCGCATTGTTTCCTATGTATTCTCTAAGTTCTGATGATGCATTTAGTTCAATTGCGGCTTTAATGAACTCCGTATCGTTTGAAGCTTTGATAATATCTTTTCCATTTTCGACTGCTATTCCTTCAATTCCAAGTGGAGTCGATAAAATTGGGACTCCTAAATTCATTCCTTCGATGATTTTGATTTTCACTCCAGAACCAGACTTAATTGGTACGAGCATAATTCCTTTCGAAGTCATAAAGTCGGAAATAGAATTTACATAACCGATAATTTCAATTCCTTCTTCACTTTTTGTTTGAAACTCATCAGGCATGGAACTTCCAGCAATGTATAAAGTAGCATCTGGTATAACCTTTCTAATTTCAGGAAAAATTGTCTGAATTAAATTTCTTACTGTTTCTATGTTTGGCAACCAATTCATAGATCCAATAAAGAAAAATGAATTGACACTATAATTGGCTTCTAAATCAGTTGATTGAATCGAAATTGGAATTGTTGTAGAGTTTGTTTTAACGCCTAACTTTTTTAACGTTTTTTCATCCTCATTTGAAATATACGCAATTGCATCAATTTTATTTAAAATTTGAAGTTCAGCCTTTTTTAAATCCTTTGCTAATTTTTTTAAGTAGAACTTTTTAAAAAGATTTGATTCATTAGCAGCTAATCTCTCCCAAATTAAAAATTCAACATTATGACTTCGAACAATAATTTTAGCTTTTGAATATTTTTTGACTAGAGAAAAATAATTAGCTAAATAAATACTTTCAAATATGACAATATCTACTTTTTGATGGACTAAATAGTTTTGGATTAATTTACGAAAACGTTGACTTTTAAATCGATCAATGTTATATGAACCTTTTTTAAATAGATACGATAATGCTGAAAATGGATTAATACGTGTATCAATAAAGGCGCTTTCAGTTCGAATAATCGAATTTAGTTTTTCTGGATAATTTTCTTCTTTGTATAAGTGTTTATGAGTTGATACCGTGAAGTGTTTAACATCTAAACCACTATCCAACAGTGATTTTAGAAATTGATTCATAGCAACACACCCACCATCAACTAATGGATAAATCGGTTTGTTACTGATGTAGACCACTTTCATTTTTTTCTTTTAAATCGATTGAAGAATTTAGAATACGCTTCTTTATTAAAAACTTGAGAGTCATTCGCTGCTGCTCTCATTAAAATGAGTGCGATAGGAGTGAGGACAAGTGAAGCGAACCACATTCCAACAAATGGTGATACCACATTTTCTGTCGCTAAACTTTCTCCTACACTAATCAGAATAAAGTAAAGCATAAATAAAAGTGCTGCAAGGACTAAAGGAGTTCCAAATCCCCCTTTTCTAATAATTGCACCAAGTGGAGCACCAATAAAGAATAACACGATAATTGCGTAGGTTAAAGCAAATTTTCTATGGAATCCAATGAAGTATAAGTTTACATTTTGATAAAGTGCATCAAAATAAGTGAATTGACCTTCTAAATTTTGATTGATTCTTCTCATGTTAGAAGGAATGTTTGTTAAAGCGACAATTTTTTCCTCCTTTGTTAATGAATCAATATTGATAGTTTCATTAGCTGCTTTTACGATTGGAGCATTTCCTGTACTTCTAGTATTGAGGTCTTTGAAATTAGCAGCTTGAAAATACAAATGTTCATTTTTAATGCTTTTTGAAAAATTGGCCATTACCTCATTTGCTGATTGTTGCATTGAGTCAATTGCGTGATTTAATTGAAAAACATTCAGCATTTCTTGTTGGTTTTTAAATAAATCTTCATTTGAACGACTTAATTTAAAACCTGAGATATCAATTTTGTAAGTTGCTTTGTCAAACGAATACCTTCTAGAAGGATGGGAATTATTTTCGCTTTGAATTAAAGATCCGTCTGAATTGAATGAGGGTGTTTGAGGAGCTAATTCCTCAGAAATAATACCTTTGTGTAATTCAAAAAATATCTGATTTCCGTTTACCGATTTGAAAATACGTCCTTCTTTTGCTCGTATGGTTTTAATTACTTGAGGATCTGTATGTACGTGAATTAGTATTTCTTCAAAGTGATCATTTTTTCCTCTTTTTACTTTAATCGCATAGCCATCAATTTTATCACTGAAAACTCCAGGTGTAATTAAAGCTGAAATTTTAGTGTTTTGAAGATCATAAATCAAAGAATGCCATTTTAACTCTGCAACAGGAATGACATAATTTGCAAAATAAAAAGTGGCTAACGACAAAAAGAGTACGACCGAAGTCAATGGTCGCATGATTCTATATAATGATAATCCACTTGATTTTAAAGCAGTTAACTCATTGTGTTCCGCTAAATTACCGAAAGTCATAATAGACGAAAGTAAAATTGCCAAGGGGAGAGCAAGAGGAATTAGAGATGCTGAAACGTAAAATAATAATTCTAAAATAACGCTTATAGAAATCCCTTTTCCCATTAAATCATCAATGTATTTCCAGAAAAATTGCATTACAAGAATGAACATAGAAATACACAGAGTCACAATAAAAGGACCTGCAAAAGATCGAATACTAAAAATATAAAGACGTTTCAAGAAATAGAGGATTAAGCTCCTAAACTACGTTTTAATTCACCGATTTGTTGTTCCCAAAGACGTTTTGCTTCATCTAAATCATCTTCTTCAGCAAAATCGGTAACATATAAAATAACCACTTTTGTCATAGGGTCAATTTCATAACGAAGTTCACAATAAGAATCTATTCCTTCTTCTTCGTCATTAATCCA
>CANCEQ010000070.1 GCA_947375085.1 Flavobacteriales bacterium | reverse complement strand
AAAGAAGAAGCTTTTAAAATAGCTTTTGCAATGCAATCGGTTGGCATTAAAGAAGATTATTTAGCTGTTTCAGGAAAAGTAGTGGATGGAGATGGAGACGCTATTCCATATGCTAATGTATATGTAGAGGGAAGTTCGAATGGAACAGTTACCAATTTTGATGGTGATTTTTACCTTGAAATAAAAGGAGGTCAAAAATTAGCACTTGTCTTTCAAACATTTGGATTTAAAAAACAAGTGTTTCCAATTGGTGCAAAAACGAAGATTACAGATATGAGAGTTGTAATGGCTTTTGAATCAAAAGCATTAGAGGAAGTTACTGTTGCAGTGAAAGCAAAAAATAGAGGAAATGAAATTATCCGAAAAGCAAATGCTCAAATGGAGCATTATAATAAAATGTTGGATAATTATTCGGTAGATATTTATATCAAAGGTGTGCAACGGTTTGATTCAGTTCCAAAGAAATTACCTTCATTTATGAAAAAAGTAGAATTACCGGATTCAAATGACCTTGGTTTAATGTATTTATCAGAATCTGTTTCAAGGTATAATTATAAACGTCCGGATGATTACAAAGAAGAAATGCTATCTTCAAAAGTAGCCGGAGCAAAACAAGGAATGAGTTGGAACAGAGTAAAAAATTTGGAATACAATTTTTACAAAAATAATTTAACTGGATTATCCGAAAAACCATTTATTTCACCTATTGCCGATGGAGGAATCTTATTATATAAATACCATTTAGAATCAAAAATTATTGAAGACGGAAACAATGTGTATAAAATAAAAGTCACACCAAGGAACAAGGCTGAAGCGGTTTTTGAAGGATATGTTTACATCAACGATAAAACATGGAGTATCCATAGTGTCGATTTGTTTGTAACGAAAAGTTCAGGTATTGAATTTTTAGACACGATGTATATTCGTCAAACATATGGAATTGTGAATGATTCAATTAGTGCACCACGTTCAACATCCATTCGTCAGAAGTACAAATTTTTCGGCTTCAAAGTAAGTGATTTAGAAGTAGGCTCGTTTTATAATTACCAATTCAACAAAAAATTTCCTAAAAAATTCTTTCAAAAACAAGTCTTTTCTGTAGCGGGTGATGCCGTTAAAAAAGACACTTCTTATTGGAAAGAAAATCGACCAGTTGTTTTAACAGAGGAAGAGAGTAAATACTATTCAAAACTAGATACCGTAAAGAAATATGATTATTTCAACGATTATTCAGATTCAACGATGAAAAAAAGAAATAAAGTGACATTAGGTAAAGTGTTTTTAGGAGGTTATACATATACTTTTAAAAGAAATTCAATTGGAATGGATGGATTATTAGCGAATCCAGGTTACAACACAGTTGAAGGTTTAAAAACAGAATTAAACTTCAATTTCAGACATAGTATGGTAGATACTGTCGATTGGTTTCAACGCAATGATTTCTATCTAAATTCAAGTTTGCGTTATGGATTTTCATCTAAAAAATTGTATTCCTCACTTTCAGGAGGTAGATACAATAGTTCAGAACAGCGAGGATGGAATGTTGGATTATACAATTACATCTATCAATTCAATGAATCACGACCAATTATGGATATTGTCAATGCTGGATATTCCTTATTGATGCGTCAAAATTTCATGAAGTTGTATGAAAAAACCAGTATAGGATTTTTCTATTATGATGTATTAAAATTTGGACCGAAGATTAATTTAAGTATGAGTTATTCGCAAAGAAAAGCATTGAAGAATAATGAGGATTGGTATTTGCTTCCGGATATAAAAGATCAAACAACTTCCAATAATCCGTTGATGCCATTATCTGATTCAATTGCATTTAAAACGAATAATGCGTTTTTATTGAAATTCAGTGGTTCTTACACTTTTGGAGAGCGATTTGAATTGATTCATAATTTCAGAAGAGTAATAGGTTCTCGTTATCCAACTGTTTATTGGAATTTCGAACAAGGGATAAAAGCACTTGGTGGAGATGTAGGTTTTGGTCGATATCAAGTTGGAATTGGTAAATCGTTTAAGTTAGGATACTGGGGGAAATCAAATTTAGATATTATAGCCGGTGGTTTCATCAATAATTCTAGTATGTACTTTATGGATTACAAACATTTCAATGGAAATCAAACGTTGTTTTTAAAAAATGGAACTGAGAATTGGGGTGGTAGAAATCAGTTGAATAGTTACAATGCGTTGGATTATTATTCATTCAGTACCAATTCGAATTATATAGAAATTCATTACCAACATCGTTTTTTAGGATTGTTTTTAACGAAATTTCCATTGCTAAATAAATTACACCTAGAAGAAGTTGCCGGATTTAACGGCGCATATACTTCAGGAAATAGAAATTACCAAGAAATCTATGTAGGAATTGAAAACATTGCTAAAATGTTTAGAATTGATTTTGTAGCAAATTACAAAGTTAACGATGTAATCAAACCTCTCATTCGAATTGGAGTCAAAAAGAGAATATAGCTAATTAAAATGTTAGTGTGTAGATGAACGGATTGGTATTAATCAAATAATACCAGTCCGTTTGTTGTATCGTAGAATCCTGAAACCATTTTCACTTTTCCAGAATCAATTTGTTCTTTTAAGTAAGCACTATCCGTTAAAATTTCAGCAATTGAATTCGTTGTATTGGCTTTAATTACTTTATCCAACAATTTCGGATTTTCTTTTAAAGCATCGCTATCACAATTACAATCGTGAACGGCTTTTTCAATTTTAGAAGTGATGGAAGTTACATTTCCATCTCCTTTATTTCCAATTGCATACGTTACCGCTCCACAATTTGAATGACCAAGAACAACGATTAGTTTTGTCCCAATTTTTTGACAAGCGAATTCAATACTTCCTAAAATCTCTTCATTGATGATATTTCCTGCAATACGAATAGAAATGACATCCCCTAAACCAAGGTCAAAAATAATTTCTGGACTTGTACGTGAGTCAATACAGGAAACAACAACAGCAATCGGATTTTGATTATTTGAAGTCGCATTAATTTGTTGATTGTAATATTTTTCAATTAAATCTCCAGCAGCAAAACGTTTGTTCCCTTCTTTTAGGATTTCCAATACATCTTCTGGACTTAATTTTTCTTGATCCTCTTTCTCGATAACGTTCACAAATTGAACTTGATCTTCAATATGAAATGTCTCATTCAAACCGAAGATATTTAAATTGATATTATTTTCAACAGCAATTGTGTTTTTAAATGTTTTGATTAATTCAATAATATCATCGTCAATGTAATCACTGTAACGAGCATCTAGAATTACATTTGAGTCGTTTGGTAATTTCCAAAGTGCTTTTTTGATGGAAGCTTTGTTTAAGAAAGAAACTTGATTTGGTAATTCAATTTTAATCGTCTCTTTTACACTGACTCTTTCTTTTTTAATTTTGAAAGGATTTTTGTAATTACTCACCAATAAGAAACCTATACTGATTGAAAGTCCAATAATAACCCCAATCAAAAGGTCAGTAAATAAAATCGCAATGATAGTTGAAATGAAAGGGATAAATTGCTTCATTCCTTTCTTGTATTTTTCAATAAAAATTGAGATTTTAGCTAGTTTATAACCTGTTAAGATTAAAATAGCTGCAAGAGATGCAAGCGGGATTTGATTGATGAAAGGGCTTAATAATAAGATACTTACCAAAAGTAAAACACCGTGCAAAATTGTAGACATTTTTGTTTCTGCTCCTGCATAAATATTAACCGATCCACGAACGATAACTGAGGTAACTGGTATACCACCTAATAGCCCAGAAAAAATGTTCCCAATACCTTGTGCAACTAATTCTCTATTAGGTGAAGCGATTCTTTTCTTTGGATCAATGTTTTCAACAGCTTCTAGATTTAATAAAGATTCTAAAGAGGCAATTGCAGCAATTGTAATCGCAACAAGCCATACTTGATAATTCCCAATGCTTTTAAAGTCAGGCGTCGTAATGATTGATGAAATCGAATTTATTTCAGGAATATGAACTAAGTGATTGTTATCTATATCGTTATGAATATATAAAAAAGGAATGAAATGATAGAAAATAGAATTTAAAGTCACCCCCATAAGTACAACAAAAAGAGAAACAGGTATTCTTTTTAACCAATTCCAAGGAATTTTATTCCAATAGAGCATTGCTAAAATTGAGAATGTGGTAACTACAATGGCACCGTAAGAGAAATAATTTAAAATATTGAGTAATTCTGAAAAGGTATTTTCGTGATCGGCTTGTGCGAAAGAGAAATCTTCCTCAGGTACACCATCATATCCAAAAGCGTGAGGTATTTGCTTTAAAATCAATATGATTCCAATCGAAGCTAATAACCCCTTAATAACGTTTGCTGGAATATAATTGGCGATAACTCCTCCTCTAAGAATCCCCATAAAATATTGAATGACTCCTGCAATAACAAGAGCCAACAAAAACGCTTCAAATGTTCCAAGTTTAGTAATTGCAGAAAGAACAACAGCAGTTAAACCTGCAGCCGGACCACTTACACTTACGTGTGACTTACTTACATATCCAACAACAATACCCCCAACAACACCAGAAATAATTCCAGATAAAAGTGGAGCACCACTAGCTAATGCAACCCCTAAACAAAGCGGTAGGGCAACTAAAAAAACAACAATACTAGCCGGTAAATCTGATTTAATTTTCGAAAACATACTTTGTTAATTTTTTGTTAAAAATACAAAATAGAAACTAAGAAGAATGGATTTAGGTGTTAAATTTTTGTGGATGAGAAAATATAAGCCACAAAAAAAGGAACTCATTTCTGAATTCCTTTCTCAATTTGCCTTTTGGCTTCGGTAGGTTGCAACACTCCAATATCTAACATCGAATTCACTCGTGACCTTATCTCAATCGGTCACTTTTATTATTATATCCGAGGGCTAGAATCAGCACCAGAGAAAATAATATCCAAACGAAAGAAATCCAATTTGCCTATTTAATAGGTGCAATTTCATTTAACTATTTACATACTCTGTAAAATAGTTTATTCTTAAAAATATCAGCATAAGTGCAACTTTTCACTTTTTGCTCATATTTAATATAAAGGTCTGTTTGAAGTTCTTCTTCACCTTGACCTCGCTATATCAAAGTAAATACTATATGAAAGAATTTAAAAAATTAATCAATATAACAAATGAGAATAGATTACAGACATTTTATAATTTATCTCAACTAAAAGACATTACTGGATTAAAGACTAGAGCACTAAAATACCGCATGTTGATAGTCAAAGAGAAGTACAAAGATGTACCTAACTTACTGAAAAAAGTTGGTAGGGAATGGAGACTTCATTATACCTTGGTTAATGAGTTCCTACCTAAATATAATACTGGTACTAAAACAATCTATAATCACAACTGGCAGACATTCACAACCTGGAATCCAAAAAACAATTATACCATTGAATACCATAAGCAGTTGCTCAATGAGATTAAAGATAGACTACCTAACAACACTATCGCTTATACTATTGAGAAAGATAAGCGAGGTGTTAATCACGTTCACGTAGTCTCAGATGCTACCAAAGAAACAATGAACGAGATTGTACAAGGCACACTAGGTCAGTACTTGGATTTGGCATTTGATTGTCGAATACAGACCAATACATTAAACAATAAATTTAGTGTTATTGAATACATAAAGAAAGCATCACAAGATGGTGGTGTACTATAAAACAAAGAAAAATGGAAATAAGAAACTTTGAACACAACCCAGTGCTTCGCCAATTATTGGAGAGCTACGTTATTAGAACTTATGAGCAAGATGCTATAGTTGATGACGACCACTTAATTATGGAGTATCATTTATTGATACGTGATAACCGATTAAACGACCTTTTCATTGAAGAAAAGTTAAACAACTATTTGAACGATGGCAACCAGTTTGGAGAATAAGATTAGAGTGAAGCAGTTGCAAGTATCGACTGAACAAGACCCAACAAAAAAGCAAGAACTTCAAAAGCAACTAACAAGACTACGATTGAGATTAGAACTCGAGAAGCTTAAATGACGGTTACCGACCTCTTGGGGAGGAGGTTGGTGGCATGACCAGAACAACACAATGATGGTGTCTATTAAATTTTTTTAATTGATGCGGTATAGGTATTAAAAGGTGCAAATTAGAAATGTTCACTTACTACATTTCTGAACATTATTTGAAAAACCCAGTGTTTTCAGTACATACAGACCTAATGTTTTAAAAAATATAAAAATAATGTTCAGTTTTATTCGATTATTGAATTAACTGAACATATTTTTATTATATTTGTATCAGTTAAGACAAACAGATATGAAAGCAAGACAGACAAAAAGTGATTACCTAGAATTCGATAAAGCAATGAATAAATCATTGATTCTATTGAAAGACCCGAAAAAGGAATTAATAGGATTATACATTCTTGTATCCATTAACACTGGTCTTCGCTGTTCTGATGTTATTAACTTAACGTATGAACAACTTCGCCAAGAGACTATCACCATCACCGAAAAGAAAACTGGAAAAGTTAAAACAATTAAGATAAACAAAAATATACACGATGCTGTTGCAAGGCTTGGTGGTGCTAGAACTGGTTCAGCATTTTTAAGCCAGAAGGGTACTTTGGTTACAATTCAGCACATTAATCGAATGATTAAAGAAGTGTTCGCAAAAGAGTCTAAAACACTATCTATCTCTACACATAGCTGTCGTAAGGCATTTGGTCGTAAAGTTTTTGAAAGCAATGGTGAGAGCGAGAAAAGTTTGGTGATGCTTATGGACTTGTACAACCACAGCAGTTTGAGTATGACCAAGGTCTATTTGGGATTAAGACAAGAAGAAATGAATAATATCTACGATAGTTTAAGCATTTAATGTTCCGATTTAGCATAATGTTAGCACGTATTTGTTATGCTGAATAGTGAAATAAAGATTCATCAAATACTACCAGAGAGATTTTGATTAAAGGTGTTTAATCACAAATCATTTAATTAATTGTATTATTTTTGTTTTATAAATTTAAAAGGTGTTATTTAACAGTTAATTACACTGATTAATTAGGAACTAAATGCATATGGAATTTTAAAACATATTACTATGTCAATGAAATTATACAAACGAATAGACAATCAAATTCATTATTGGGAAACTTGGGATGTAGATGATAAAACTGGTGCGACACACAAAGGTATTGTTGGGGAGCAAGGTGAGTACAATGAAATTAAATCTGGAGTTTTATCGAATTTCAGAAAGAAAATTCAGAAGGAAATCGATGAATATTGTAAAGAAGGTTATCAAGAAGTTGAAATTGAAGACCATTATACACTTTTAATTGAGTTTGCTGTTGATGGTATGGGGACATCCGAAGATTTAGACAAAAGAACACGTCTACAAGATAGAATGGATGAAACACTAGGTTGGACTGGATTAGGTCATTGTGACGGAGGAAGTATGGGTAGTGGAACTATGGAAGTTTGTTGTTTTGTTATTGACTTTGACATTGCAAAAGCAGTAATTGAGCAAGACCTTATAGATACAGAATTTGCTGATTATACAAGAATCTTTGATGAAAATGCTGAATAGATAACTAAAGCAGGTTGTTGTTGAATAAGTTAAAAAACTGAATGTAAAGCCGATATTATATGTCGGCTTTTTTGTGCTCTATAAATTCATTTCTTTAAAGAAATCAGCAAGATTCTTATTAAGACCTTTGGAGGTAATTTGGTAAAGAATTTGAATAGAGATATTACGTTGACCTTTCTCGATGGTGCTCATATAGGCTCTATCTATCTCGGACTTCATAGCCAATCCTTCCTGGGATAGACCTTGTTTCTTCCTTTCGGTTTTGATGTGCTCACCTATTTTTTTTACAATATCCATAGTACAAAGATGGATAAATGTTTACGATGATACAACGGCTTATAAACAACATAAATTTCGCCTATTGTAAACATTTTTTACTGAAACAGTTGCATCTAACTAAAAAAGTTAGTAACTTTGCAATATAAATACCCAATCAAGTAAAGCATGTGCGAAAGTGCTTATTTTACTTCTAATGCAATGCCGATATTATTAAATAATGCTCTCTTTAAAGTTTTAAAGAGTTCAAACTAGACGTGGTTTTCGGTGCGTTCAACATAAGCCCTCCTAGAAGGGAATTGAATAATGTAAAAATGGGTGAAGAAAGAAAATGCCAAGAACGTTGGCGGTGATTTATTTTTCTCTTTTGCTGATAATTTATCGAATCCAAAGAAGTTAAGTGTTGCACAAGTTCGTGCCACTGGGAATTTCGATGATTTAAGCGAAGAGACTATTTTGGAGTTAATTAACGAACTCTATAAATTCTCTGTAGTAACATACAAACTATACCAGAACGAGACTAACAAATAATCGTGAGCACCATCTTCTGGTGGTGCTTCCGTTTACTTACCTATAACTAGGTATATGCAATAATATTAAGAAACTTTAAAACTTTAAATAAAATGGATTTAAGAAATTATAGTGCTTTAGGCAAAAAGAAAGATACTAAAGTGAATAACAACATCGGTGTGATGATTTACACGAGGGTAAGTAGCAAGGACCAAGAGTCAAATAAAAGTTTGGTAGTTCAGTTAGAACAAGCCAAGAAGTATGCGAGTTCGAATAACTACCAAGTTATTTCAGAATTTGGTGGAACGTATGAAAGTGCCAGCGGTGATTTTACTCGTAAAGAGTTCAGTAGATTAATCAACGAGGTGCGAAGTATGAAACAAAAACCATTAGCAATCTTATTAAATACTATAAATCGTTTTTCAAGAAGTGGTGGGAGTGCTGTTGGGTTAGCTACTGAACTTGTCGAGGAGTTGGGTGTACACATCATAGACATAAGTACTGGTAAAAATACGATGACCGAAGAGGGGAAGCTGGAGATATATCAAGGTTTGTTAAAAGCAAAGCAAGAGAACATTGATAGATTAAAGCATACTTTACCTGGTATGGAGAAGTATTTAAGACTAGGCAACTGGTTAGGTGTAGCACCACGTGGTTACGACCAATATGGACCGAAGGTAAAAGATATTAGGTTTTATAGCCCAGCTCAAAAGATTGAAATTAACAAAGAGGGAGAGTTATTCAAGAAAGCTTGGCAGTGGAAACTACAAGGTGAGAAAGACCATATTATAATGGCGAAATTATTTGATTTAGGATTAGTTATCAAAAAACAAGCATTGAGTGATATGTGGCGAAATCCATTCTATGCTGGATTGGTAGCACATAAATTGTTAGATGGTGATGTTGTAAAAGGTAATTGGGAGCCAATCGTTAAACCAAATGATTATATGATGGTACAAGAAATCCTTAAAGTGAATAATGCTGGCTATAAGCAAGACAAGGCAAATCCAAACAGACCGTTGACTGGTTTTGTTAGGTGTGCAGGTTGTGGTAATAAGTTAACTGGATATGAAGTTAAGGCTAAAGGATTACATTATTATAAATGCCAAGGTTGTGTGAAGGGTAGTATTAATGCACACACAAATACCAAGTCAAAAGATTTAGGAGCAGATGATTTATTCCAAGGTTTATTGAGCAGTTTAGAGCCATCAGACAGAGTTGTAGATATATTTAAACAACAACTTCGATTGTCATACGAAACGCTTTCTGGTGAGACTAAATCGGAGAATGAAGTAATCAATGAACAATTGAAAAAATTGGCTACAGAATTAAAAGAGCTAAAGGTTAGAAATGCAAAAGGTTTAATAGATGATAAAGAGATTTATAACGAATTAAAATCAGAGTTAGAAGGTAAAATTGATGATTTGAAACTAAAGTTAATTCAAACGGATTCAAAAATATCTAACCTAGATAGATACATTGATATGTCAGTTGATGTAGTTTCAAACATCAGTAAATACTGGGGTTTAAATAACATCGAGGTAAAAAAGAGAACACAAGAATTAGTGTTTCCAGAAGGTTTATCATTGGACATTAAAAATAGACGATATCTAACCAAAAATGTAAATCTTTTTTTTTTGATTAGTTCAGCATTATCAATGGATACAGAGGGTATAAATGACAAAAAGCAACCTATTTCTAGATTGCTTTTGTCGTTGCCTTATGGCGTAGTAGCGGGGGCCGGACTCGAACCTGCGACCTTCGGGTTATGAGCCCGACGAGCTACCAACTGCTCCACCCCACACTCTATTCAATTATCGTAATTGCTTACTCTAAGTGCGGTGCAAAGATATGTATTTTTTATTAATAAATCCTAGTAAATTAAAATAAAAATATTTTTTCGTTAAGAAAAGATGTCTAGAAGGCATAGAATTAGTCAGATAACTTGTTACTTTTGTGGCAATATTAATTATAGTAGAAAAAAAACAATGAAAAATATTCTCTCTATTTCGTTCATCTTATTTGTCTTAATTGGTTGTACATCTAAAAGTGAAAAATTAGGAGCTGACAATACAGTTCAATCGTTTTCTAAAAATGAAAAGCAAGAAAATGAAATAGAAAAGAGAATAGCAGATACTGATTTACAGGAAAAATTGTCAATTACCAATAGTTTGTTTTTCACGAAAGAAGATGGATCTTCATTTGAAGTAAAAGCTTTCTTAGATAAATCGGATGCCGTTTTGAAAGTGGAACAAAAATTTGTAAACGGTAAAACAAACGAATACGGTACAATTTTGTTTTACGTTTTGAATGGAAAAAAATATGCTTCAAAAGAACGTTTCGAAGATAGATCGGGAGAGAAACCAACTTTTATTGAACGAGTTTCTTATTACAACGAACAAGAAAAAGTAACCCAAACAAAAATCAGAAAAGCCTTTTTTGAAGAAGAATTGGATGCGCAACCATTTGAAAAAACGGAATTATTCGATTGTTCGATTGTGCCAGCAATGAACGCTTTAAATCAGGAAGGTATCTTTGAAACACGTTTTCAAGGTTTTGTTTTCAACGGAAATACGACGTATGTAACTGTAGGTGAGGCAGGATTAAACGGCTATATATCAGCTCTTTTACTTCAGTACGAAGATGAAATTACTCGTAAATTGATGAAAAATCAAAAAAAGATGTTGGGTAAAAAATTAGATCTTGAATTCCAAAAAATGGTTGATGATACTGGTTTTGAATTCCAAGTTTTAATGACTTTGAAAATAGCAAAGTAAAATCTTCATCACGCCACCTACCCATAAATTTCACCTTTAATCATTTTTAACAGCTTTAATTAAAATTCTGTGCTTATACTTGTTGTGTAAACATTAAACTTAACTATGCAAATTAGATTTTTCTTCTTGTTCCTATTTCTCATTACTTTCTTCAGTAAAGGAATTGCACAGGAGATGAAGATAACCGGGACAGTTTTTGATTCTTCTGGAGCTAAACCACTTTCACAATCTTTAGTGATGGCTGTTAGGGTAAGAGATTCAATTCTACTCAATTTTACAAGAACAGATAAAAACGGTTTTTTTGACTTAAAGAATGTTCCTGTTGATACATTTTCTTTGCAAATACTTTCTCCTGGTTACGACGTAAAAAAGTATTATATTTTTGGAAGTCAAACAAATAAAGAGATTTCAATTGCAAAAATTAAACTTTCGATAGAAGCCAAGGAATTAGAAGATGTGGTGATTTACGCCAACAAAAATCCGATTTATTACAAAGGTGATACATTGGTGTATGTTGCTGATTCATTTAAAGTTAAAGAAAATGCAGTTGTAGAAGATTTACTTAAAAAATTACCCGGTGTAAAAGTAGATAAGGATGGTGCTATTACTTCTCAAGGAAAAGAAATTACGCAAGTTTTAGTGGATGGAGATGAATTTTTCGGAAGTGACCCAACGATTGCAACGAAAAATTTAGCGGCAAAAGGGGTAGAATCGGTTAAAGTATATGAAAAGAAAAGCGAGACAGCTTCTGCAGGTAATGATGCTACCGTTCAAGTAATGGATTTACGTTTAAAGGCGGATGCTAAAAAAGGGTATTTTGGAAAAATTTCAGCAGCTTCTGATTTTCAGAATTTTCACGAAGGAGAGCTTTTATTAAACAAATTCAATGGAAGCCAAAAAATATCTGTTTTCGCATTGGGATCTACTACTCCAAGAACCAATGTGAGTAGAGTAGATATGATGAAATTCGGTATAAATGATACGCGGTCAAATTCAACTTCTGGTGTACCTAAAACATTTTCAACGGGTTTGTTTTATTCTGACAAGATAGGAAAACGGAAAAAAACGAAAATCGGATTGAATTACTCGTATAATAATTTTCAATTAACATCTTCTACTGCAAGTCGATCAAAATATTCACTACAAAAAGATACTAGTTATTATTCGGATGATTCTTCGCATACAATAGATTTAAGTGAATATCATAAAATGAACTTTAGTTTGATTAGTGAATTAGATTCATTAACAACACTTGAAATTAAACCAAGATTAAATGTTAAATCAGGTACTAATGAAAACACAAATACATCAAATTATTTAAGTGAATCTGAAATTTTATCCAGAAGTAGTTTGATCAAAAATAATACTTCAACAAATGGAATTTCGTTGGACAATACGGCTAATTTGACTCATAAATTCATGAAGCCAAAGCGACAAATAAGTTTAAATTATGACCTTTCAATTTCTAAAGATTATTCAATAGGTACACTTCAAAGTTTGAATCAATTTATTTCAGTGAGCGGTGTAGATGATTCAATAGATCAACAAAAAATAAATACTTCAACTGCCCAAAATCACAATGTAAAATTTGAATATGTTGAACCCCTCACTAAAAAAGTAACTTTTACAGTTGAATATTTATATGAATATGGTTTCTCTTCACAAGATAAAGAAACAAAAAATAGTACTAATGGAAACTACAACCTCATTGATGCACTTCTAACGAATAAGTTTGAAAATTTGAAACAATCACATGCCTTTAAACCTGTACTGACGTATGAATCTAGAACTCAAAGTATTTCTGGAGGTTTAAAAGTCAGAAACATTGATATTGATAATCAAAATTTAACTTCTCAAACAATTATACACCAAAATATTTCAAATCTACTTCCAACTATTTACTATACTTTCAAACCGTCTCAAAGCAAACGATTTACAGTTTCATATTTCACCAATTCTAGTCAGCCATCAATTACTGCTTTACAATTAGTTCAGAACAATGCAAATACAAATCGAATTTCTATAGGAAACCCTGATTTAAAGCCCAATTATAAGCAAACGGCAAGTATTCGTATTAATACTTGGGAAGCACTTTCTGGTAAGTATTTATGGTTTGGATTTACAACTGATTTAACAAATAAAGATTTTGCTACTTCTACTAATTACGACAATTATGGAAGGTCCATTTCTCAAACAATTAATGTTGATGGAAATTTAAATTCATCTTTTGATGTAAGTACTGGAATTCCATTATTCAAGAGA